>NZ_JBSGAH010000005.1:0-369809 GCF_053600675.1 Streptomyces sp. NPDC005004 | reverse complement strand
GAAATGGTCACCGACGAGGAACGCGACTACATGTGGGCCGAATACGCGAAGGACCCGCGTATGCGCGCCAACATCGGCATCCGCCGCCGCCTGGCACCCCTCCTCGACAACGACCGCAACCAAATCGAGCTGTTCACGGCTCTGCTGCTCTCCCTGCCCGGCTCGCCGATCCTCTACTACGGCGACGAGATCGGCATGGGCGACAACATCTGGCTCGGCGACCGCGACGCCGTCCGCACCCCCATGCAGTGGACCCCCGACCGCAACGCGGGCTTCTCGCCCTGCGACCCCGGACGGCTCTACCTCCCCACGATCATGGACCCGGTCTACGGCTACCAGGTCACCAACGTCGAGGCGTCCATGTCCTCGCCGTCGAGCCTGCTGCACTGGACCCGGCGCATGATCGAGATCCGCAAGCAGAACCCCGCCTTCGGACTCGGCACCTACACCGAACTGCAGTCCTCCAACCCTGCGGTCCTCGCCTTCCTGCGGGAACACGGCGACGATCTGGTGCTGTGCGTGCACAATTTCTCCCGGTTCGCGCAGCCGACCGAGCTGGATCTGCGGGCCTACGACGGGCGACACCCGGTCGAGCTGATCGGCGGGGTGCGCTTCCCGGCGATCGGTGAACTGCCCTATCTGCTGACCCTCGCGGGCCACGGCTTCTACTGGTTCCGGCTCACCCGAGTCGCATCCCGCATCGGCCGCCGCTGAGCGCCAGGCGCCGAGGAAAGGACGCGTGACCATGCCGAAGACCATCACCCTCTCCCCCCGCGCCGTGACCGACGCGGGACGGCGGCCGTCCTCGCTGCGCGGCCTGCTGCTCGAATGGCTCCCCGAACAGCGCTGGTTCGCGGGAAAGGACCGGCCGGTCACCGATCTCACGGTGCTGTCCATGACCGAGCTGTTCCCGGGCTGTCTGCATCTGCTGGTGAACGCCTCGCACGCGCCGCTGCCCACTCCGGGCGGCACTCCCCCGCCCGGCGACTGCTACCAACTCCTGCTCGGCCTGCGGGAGGAGATGGCACCGCGGCTGGAGCGGGCCTTCATCGGGCGCGCCGAGGAGGGGCCGTTCAAGGGCCTCGCCGTCTACGACGCGCTGCACGATCCGCGCTCGGCGCATCTGCTGCTGGAGCGGCTGCGCCGCCCCGGCCAGGCGGGCCCGCTGCGCTTCGAGACGGACCCGGCCACCCGGGTGCCGGGCGGGCTGGCGCCCCGGCTGCTGACCGCCGAGCAGTCCAACTCCTCGATCGTGTACGGCGACTCGTACATCCTGAAGGTGTTCCGCCGTATCCAGCCGGGCGTCAACCCGGATCTGGAGGTGCCGGGCGCGCTGGCCGCGCAGGGGTGCGCGCGGGTACCCGCGCCGGTGTCCTGGTTCAGCACGACGAGCCCGCATCCGGCGACGCTGGGTGTGCTCCAGCCGTTCCTGCCGGACGCCGCCGACGGGTGGACGCTGGCACTGCGCGCGCTGGCCGACGGCCATGACTTCACCGCCGAAGCGCGGGAGTTGGGCAGTGCCATGGCCGAGGTGCATCTGGCCCTCGCCGAGGCGTTCCCCGTCGCCGGTCCCGGCGAACGGGGCCGTACGGCGGAGCAGATGTGCGCGCGGCTGGACGCGGCCGCGCGTGCGGTCCCCGGACTGCGGCCCCATGCGCCGGGACTGCGGGCGGCGTTCGCGGCGCTGGCCTCCTGCGACTCGGGGCCGCCGGTGCAGCGGGTGCACGGCGACCTGCACCTCGGCCAGGTGCTGCGGGCCGGCCGCGACTGGTTCGTGATCGATTTCGAGGGTGAGCCGTCCCGTCCGCTGGACGAACGGCGCGCCCCGCAGTCCCCGGTGCGTGACATCGCCGGGATGCTGCGCTCCTTCGACTACGCGGCCCGGCAGCGCCGCCCCTGGCGACCCGACTGGGCGCTGCGCTGCCGGGACGCGTTCTGCGCGGGCTACACGGCCCGCGCAGGGTGGAACCCACGCGAGAAGCACGCGCTGCTGCGCGCGCACGAGACGGACAGGGCGGTGTACGAGGTGCTGTACGAGGCGAGACACCGGCCGGACTGGCTGCCGGTACCGATGGCCGCGATCGAGCGACTCGCCGCGTGGGGAGGCTGACATGGCACTGCGCGACGCCTCTCCCCCCGAAGCCGCCGGCCCGCTGCGCGCCCTCGCGCCGCCGCTCGACGCCGCCGACCGCGACCGTCTGCTGGGCGGCGCCCACCACGATCCGCACGCCCTGCTCGGCGCGCACCCGGTGTCCGGGGGCGTGCTCTTCCGGGCGCTGCGCCCCCACGCCCGCGCGGTCCACGTCGTCGTGGACGGCGAGCGGGCCGCCCTGGAGTCGGAGGGCGGTGGCCTGTTCGCCGCCGTCCTGCCGTACCGGGAGATCCCGTCGTACACGCTGCTCGTCGCGTACGACGACGGCGAGCAGGAGGTGCACGACCCGTACGCCTTCCTGCCCGCGCTCGGTGAGCTGGATCTGCATCTGATCCGCGAGGGCCGCCACGAGGAGCTGTGGAAGGCGCTGGGCGCGGAGCCGATGACGCACGAGGGGGTGGCGGGCACCCGGTTCACGGTGTGGGCGCCGAACGCCCAAGGCGTGCGCGTGGCCGGGGAGTTCACGTTCTGGGACGGCACCCAGTACCCGATGCGCTCGCTGGGCGCGTCCGGGGTGTGGGAGCTGTTCCTGCCCGGCATCGGCGAGGGCACCCGGTACAAGTTCGAGATCACCTCGCGCCACGGCCACCGCTTCCTCAAGGCTGACCCGATGGCCCGTGCCACCGAGGTCCCGCCGGACACGGCGTCGGTGGTCGCGGTGTCGCGGCACGAGTGGCACGACGCGGAGTGGATGGCGCACCGCGGGGACACTCCTGTGCACCGGGCGCCGTTCTCGGTGTACGAGGTGCATCTGCCGTCCTGGCGACCCGGGTTGACGTATCGCCGGCTTGCGGACGAACTCCCGGCGTACGTGAAGGAGATGGGCTTCACGCACGTCGAGCTGATGCCGGTCGCCGGGCACCCCTTCAGCGGGTCGTGGGGCTACCAGGTGACCTCGTACTACGCGCCCACCCCGCGCCTCGGTTCGCCCGACGACTTCAAGTACCTGGTGGACCGGCTCCACCAGGCGGGCATCGGCGTGATCATGGACTGGGTGCCCGCGCACTTCCCCAAGGACGACTGGGCGCTGGCCCGCTTCGACGGCGAGCCTCTCTACGAGCCCGGCGACTCCCGGCGCGCGGAGCACCCGGACTGGGGGACGTACGAGTTCGACTTCGCGCGGACCGAGGTGCGCAACTTCCTCGTGGCGAACGCGGTGTACTGGTGCGAGGAGTTCCACATCGACGGGCTGCGCGTGGACGCGGTCGCCTCGATGCTCTACCTCGACTACTCGCGCGACTCCGGGCAGTGGGAGCCGAACGTCTTCGGCGGCCGCGAGGACCTGGGTGCGGTGGCCTTCCTCCAGGAGATGAACGCCACCGTCTACCGGCGCTGCCCCGGGGTGGTGACCATCGCCGAGGAGTCCACCGCCTGGGACGGTGTGACCCGGCCGACGGACAGCGGCGGTCTCGGGTTCGGGCTGAAGTGGAACATGGGCTGGATGCACGACTCGCTGGAGTACGTGCAGAAGGAGCCGGTGCACCGCAAGTACCACCACCACGAGATGACCTTCTCGATGGTGTACGCGTACAGCGAGAACTACGTCCTGCCGATCTCCCACGACGAAGTGGTGCACGGCAAGCAGGCGCTGGTGTCGAAGATGCCGGGCGACTGGTGGCAGCGGCGCGCGAACCACCGTGCCTACCTGGGCTTCATGTGGGCCCATCCGGGCAAGCAGCTGCTGTTCATGGGGCAGGAGTTCGCGCAGGGCGGCGAGTGGTCCGAGGCGCACGGGCCGGAGTGGTGGCTGCTGGACGAGGGCTACTGCGCCGCGGGCGATCACCGGGGCGTCCAGGATCTCGTGCGGGACCTGAACGCGCGGTACCGGGACACCCCGGCGCTGTGGCAGCGGGACACCGACCCGGGTGCCTTCCGCTGGGTGCTGTGCGACGCGGCCGACGACAACGTGTTCGCGTTCCTGCGCTACGACGAGACGGGCACCCCGCTGCTCGCGGTGTCGAACTTCTCCCCCGTCGTCCGTCACGACTACGCCCTCGCCGTGCCCGGCGAGGTCCCGGCGTGGCGGGAGGCGCTGAACACGGACGCGGCCGAGTACGGCGGCGGCGGTGTGGCCACCGGCGCGGCCGACGGGCTGAAGCCGGAGGACGGGATGCTGCGGCTGACGCTGCCGCCGCTCGCCACGGTCTGGCTGACGCCGGCGGGCTGAGCCGCGGCGGTACATGGGCGACGAGGGGCGGCCGGGGTCTCGACGACTCCGGCCGCCCCTCGCGTCGTACCCGCGTGGCGACCCCGTGGACGCGGTCCTCATATGCACGCGGAAGGGCGGTTCACGGGGCCCACCGGGCGCCCGAAGATCATCGCTCGATCACGAGTTTCCGCTTCCCCTCACCGGAAGCGCTCACCTGGGCTAGATTCGTGCACCGCCGACACAGAGCCGATCGGCGGAGTCACCCTCGGTACATACCAGGAGCAGCGCCATGCGCGACGTCGCCCTCGCTCCAGCAGCGGTCCCGCCTCTCACCGGCGGGCTCGCGGACACCGTCTTCGAGACCGCGGACCGCAGTCCCGGGCTGCCCCTGCTCGCGTGGCGCAAGAACGCCGCCGCGACCGTGTGGGAGGAGGTCACCGCCGCCGCGCTGCGGGACGAGGTGGTCGCCCTGGCCAAGGGGCTGGTGGCCGCCGGGATCTCACCGGGCCACCGGGTGGCCCTGATGGCCCGCACCCGGGTCGAGTGGACGGTGCTGGCGCACGCCCTGTGGACCGTGGGCGCGGAGATCGTCCCGATCCATCCGACCTCCTCGCGGGAGCAGGTGGAGTG
Source organism: Streptomyces sp. NPDC005004 (assembly GCF_053600675.1). Lineage (NCBI taxonomy): Bacteria > Bacillati > Actinomycetota > Actinomycetes > Kitasatosporales > Streptomycetaceae > Streptomyces > Streptomyces sp. NPDC005004. The sequence goes on along the minus strand of NZ_JBSGAH010000005.1, from coordinate 364,878 downwards.
GATCCTGCGGGACGCCGCCTGCGTCGCCGTGGCGGTGGAGGACGAGCAGGGGATCATGACCGTCGGCACGGTGTGCGCGGCGCTGCCCCGGCTCAAGCACGTCTGGCAGCTCGACGCGGGCGCGCTGGGCGAACTGGCCGAGCGCGGCGCGGAGATCCCGCTGACGACGGTGGAGTCGCTGCGCCGGATCGTGCTGCCGGACTCCACGGCGGCCATCGCCTACACCTCCGGCACCTCGGGGCGTCCGCTCGGCTGCGCGCTGAGCCACCGGAGCCTGGCCTACCCGTGCGACGTGCTGCTGGCCGGCTGGGGGTACACCGCGGGGCCGCCCGGTGAGCAGCCCTCGGTGCTGGCGTTCCTGCCGTTCTCGCACGTGTACGGGCTCATGATCATGCAGATGTGCCTGCGGGGCGGCTTCCTGATGGCGCACGAGCCCGCGATGACCGAGGAGGCGCTGGCCTCGGCGCTGGCCACGTTCCGGCCGACGTACCTCTACGGCGTGCCGTCGGTGTTCGAGAAGCTGTACAAGACCTTCCTGCGCACCGCCCAGCAGGCGGGACGCGGGCCGGTGTTCGAGCGGGCGGCGGAGACGGCGCGGGACTTCGCGGAGGCCCAGGAGCGGGCCCGGCTCGGCACCGGACCGGGGCCGGGACTCGACCTGCGGCTCCAGCACGCCCTGTACGAGCGGACGGTGTACCGCAAGCTGCGCGCCGCGCTTGGCGGCCGGGTCCAGCGCGGCACCTCGGGCGGCTCCTCGCTCAGCCGTGATCTGTCGCTGTTCTACGAGGGCATCGGGCTGTACCTGCACGACGGTTACGGTCTGACCGAGACCAGCGGCGGGATCACCATGCAGCCGGTGGGCCGGGAGAAGACGGGGACGGTGGGGCTGCCGCTGCCGGGCACCGAGATCGCGGTGGCCGACGACGGGGAGATCCTGGTGCGCGGTCCGTCGGTGTTCCAGGGCTACATGGGCGACGAGCCGCGCACGCGGGCCGCGCTGCGCTCGGGCTGGCTGGCCACCGGGGACATCGGACGGCTGGACGGCGAGGGGTATCTGACGATCACCGGCCGCAAGAAGGACGTGCTGGTCACGAGCAGCGGCAAGAGCGTGGCCCCGGCCCCGCTGGAGCAGCGGCTGCGGGAGCATCCGCTGGTGCACCAGGCGGTGGTGGTCGGGGACGACCGGCCCTGTGTGGGCGCGCTGATCACGCTGGACCCGGACTTCCTGGCGCACTGGCGGACCGCGCTGGCCTTCCACGGCGAGCCGGGCGGCCGGGAGGCCCGCGAGGAGAACGCGTTGCGCGAGGAGCTGGCGCGGGCGGTGGCCTCGGCCAACAGCGCGGTCTCGCGCGCGGAGTCCATACGGGTCTACCGGGTGCTCCCGGAGCCGTTCGCGCCGGACAACGGGCTGCTGACACCGTCCCTGAAGCTGCGCCGGGACGCCATCGTGCGGCACTACGCGGCGGAGATCGACGCGATGTACGAGGCCCGCTCCCGGGCCGCGCGGCGCTCGCGCCCGCAGGAGCCGGCCGACTGGGACGACTCGGACAACGTGTTCCGCTAGCCTCCGCCGCCGTCCGGCGTGGTGTGTCAGCAAGGGTGCGCGGCCCGGGCGGCAGGTGAATGATCACCGGTCGCCGGGTGGACGCGTAGTCCGGTGAGCGATGGGAACCCGCAGCAGCGTAAGTGACCGGTCAAAACGACCGCTCCGGGTTTCCGGGGCCGGGGACACGAAATGGCGAGCGAGCCGCGCTGGGACGGGACACCGCCCTCACAGGAGACGCACGAGCGTGTGTTCTCCTTCCCGGGCGAGCTGTCCAACGTGACCGGGGCACGGCTGGCCGCCGAGCAGTTCCTGCGCTCCCTGTCGTCCGACACACCGCCCCGGGCGCCCGAGTACTGGGACGACATCCTGCTGGTGGTCACGGAGCTGGCGGCCAACGCCATCCAGTACGCGCCGGGTCCGTTCGGGCTGCGGCTGCGCCGTACCTTCGACGGGGTGCACGTGATCATGCGGGACACGAGCACGGTCCGGCCCGAACCGCGGCCCTTCCGGCCGAGCACGGGCGGGGGCGGCATCGGCTGGCATCTGCTGCACACGCTGTGCGACCAGGTGAGCGTGGTGGTGGACGAGGACGGCAAGGACATCCACGCGTTCCTGCCCTGGTGAGGCCCGTGGTCCGCGCCCCGGCGGGATCCGGTTGCCGCCGCGGTCCCGGGGGCAGGGTGATGCCCAGGGGTGCGGCTGATGTTCGACTGGCTGCCCCGCCCGGCTGGCACAACGGCCCACGGCGCGGTGGGATCGGTGTGTGTGGTGGCAGCGGTGCAGGGCAGGCGGACGGCAGTCGGGCCGGTCTTCCGGGAGCCGCAGAAAGGGATGAACACCGTGACACGACCCAGGATTCTGGTGGTCGGCGCTGGTTTCGCCGGCGTCGAGTGCGTTCGCCGTCTGGAGCGCGAACTCGCCCCCGGGGAGGCGGACGTCGCGCTGGTGACGCCGTTCTCCTATCAGCTCTATCTCCCCCTGCTCCCCCAGGTCGCCTCCGGGGTGCTCACCCCGCAGTCGATCGCCGTCTCCCTGCGCCGCAGCCGCAAGTACCGCACCCGGATCATCCCGGGCGGTGCCATCGGGGTCGACCCCCAGGCGAAGGTGTGCGTCGTCCGCACCATCACCGACGAGATCGTCAACGAGCCGTACGACTATCTCGTCCTCGCCCCGGGCAGCGTGACCCGCACCTTCGACATCCCGGGCCTGACCGAGCATGCCTTCGGGATGAAGACGCTCGCCGAGGCCGCGTACATCCGTGACCACGTGATCTCCCAGCTCGATCTGGCCGACGCCAGCGACGACCCCGCCGAGCGCGAGGCGCGGCTGCAGTTCGTCGTCGTGGGCGGCGGTTACGCGGGCACGGAGACCGCCGCCTGTCTGCAGCGCCTCACCCATGCCGCCGTCCAGCGCTATCCCCGGCTCGATCCGAGCCTGATCAAGTGGCATCTGCTCGACATCGCGCCCAAGTTGATGCCGGAACTGGGCGACCGCCTCGGCAAGGCGGCGATGAAGGTCCTGCGGGACCGGGGCATCGACGTCTCGCTCGGTGTCTCCGTCGCCAAGGTCACCGAGGACGAGGTCACGCTGACCGACGGCCGGGTGCTGCCCAGCCACACCCTGATCTGGACGGCCGGCGTCGCCGCCAGCCCCCTGGTCGGCACCTTCGACGCCGAGACGGTGCGCGGCCGGCTCGCCGTCACCCCGGAGATGACGGTGCCGGGTTACGACGGCATGTTCGCCCTCGGCGACGCCGCCGCCGTCCCCGACCTCGCCAAGCACGAGGAGGGCGCGATCTGCCCGCCCACCGCGCAGCACGCGATGCGCCAGGGCAGGCGGGTCGCCGAGAACGTCATCGCCGCGCTGCGCGGGCAGCCGCTCAAGCCGTACGTGCACAAGGACCTCGGACTCGTCGTCGACCTCGGCGGCAAGGACGCGGTCTCGCGGCCGCTCGGCATCGAGCTGCGCGGCGTCCTGGCCCAGCTCGTGGCCCGCGGTTACCACTGGTCCGCGCTGCGCACCAACGTCGCCAAGGCGCGGGTGCTGGTCAACTGGCTCCTGAACGCCGTCGCGGGCGACGATTTCGTGCGCACGGGTTTCCAGGCCCGCAAGCCCGCCAAGCTCAAGGACTTCGAGTACACCGACAGCTATCTGACGCCCCAGCAGGCGCGCGGCGAGGTGGAGCGGGCCGAGGCCGAGGGGCGGATCGAGGGACAGGTCGAGGGGAAGGCCCTCGGGGGCTCCTGAGGCGGCACCGGGGTTCGCCCCGGCCCCTGACGTGCGGCGCCGCCCGCCGAGTGGAGGCGAGTGGCGCCGCACGTCGTGACATGCTGGTGTGCGGATCATGTTCCGGCACGGAAGAAAGAGCGCGGCGGCGTGAAGGCAGTGGGACGTGCGGTGCTCGCACGCATGTGGGACCGGCTCTCCGCGTCCGACCCCGGACTGTTGCGGCTGACCGCGGGGCTGCGCACGGTCATCGCCATCGCCATGGCACTCGTCGCGCTCGGGCTGCTTCGCTTCCCCGTGCCGCAACTGGTCGCGGGGGCCATGGCGACGATGTCCGCGACCTTCGCCGTCCGGGAGACCGATCGGCGCGCGCAGATGGTCACCCTGGCGCTGTGCGTGCCCGTCGCGTTCGCGGCGGTGTCACTGGGCGCCTTTCTGAACCAGTGGCCGCTGGCGAGCGACGTCTGCTTCCTGCTGCTCATCTTCTGCGCCGTCTACGGCCGCAGATTCGGCGACCGCGGCACCGGGCTCGGACTGATCGGCTTCCAGATCTACTTCCTGTCGTTGTTCGTGCGGGCCAGGGTCGACATGCTGCCCTCGCTGTACGTGGTCATCGCGGTGGCGTTCGTGTGCAGTGCCCTGGCACGGTTCGTGCTGCTGCCGCAGACCGCGGCGGGCACGCTGGAACGGCTTCGTCGTGCCTTCCGGGCCCGGCTCGGGCAGCTGATCACGACCCAGATCGAACTGCTGGACGCCGGTCCCGAGGACCTCGACAAGGTGCTCGAAGACCTGCGCACCGGCACCGCTCGGCTGCACGAGGCGGCGCTGATGATCCAGGGCCGGCTGGAGCACGGCACCGAGGACGAGGCGATGGCACGGCTGCTCCAGCGCCGCATCGCGGAGGCCGAGATCGCCGCCGAGCGGCTCGGGCTGCTGCTGCTCACCGCGCGCAGCGCCGAGCGGACCAACACCCTGACCCTGCATCTGCCGGGCGCCTCGCTGCCCTCGCGCGGTCAGATGCCGGTGCGCGACGAGGCGCGGGACATGGTGCGCCGGGATCTGGAGGCGCTGCGGCTGCTGGTGCTGCGCCCGAAGGGCGAGGCGTCGGGCACGGCGCTGGCCCATGTGCGCAACCGGCTGCTCGGCTACCGGGAGGCGGAGAACCTGCCGAAGGCGCCCCCGCCCGTCCAGGACGTGTTCCGGGGCATCGGTGAGGCGGCGCGCGCGGTGCTCGGTCTGCGGACCGCGCTGGACGGCCCGCAGGACGAGTCGGACGACACTCCCGCCACGGCCCGCTCCCGCGAGGAGCTGGACGCGGAGGAGGCGGGCATCGAGGGCAGCGAGGAGAGCGAGGACGAGGACCACGACCAGTCGGGACTGCACCGGCCGACCACCCGGGCCGCCGTGCAGGTGGCCGTGGGGTCGGCGCTGGCCATCGTGGGCGGCGAGCTGCTGTCCAGTCAGCGCTGGTACTGGGCGGTGCTGACCTGCTGGATCGTGTTCATCAACACCGCCTCCACCGGAGAGATCCTGGTCAAGGGCTCCCGTCGGCTGGTCGGCACGATCCTCGGCGTGGTCGCCGGTATCGGTCTCGCCGGTGTGGTGGGGCACCACACGTGGACGGCGTTCGTGCTGGTGCTGGTGTGTGTGTTCGCCATGTTCTACACGGCACCCCTGTCGTACACGCTCATGTCGTTCTTCGTGACGGCGGCTCTGGGGCTGCTGTACACGCTGCTGAACACCTACAGCATGGAAGTGCTGCTGCTGCGGATCGAGGAGACGGCGCTCGGCGCGGCCTGCGGGATCATCACGGCGGCGGTGGTGCTGCCGGTGCGCACCGATCTGCGGACCAACGAGCTGCTGGCGAACGTCCTGGACAAGCTGGCCGACGCGACCCGGGCGGCGGTGGACCAGCTCAGCGGGAGGCGCCACTACGACCTGGTGGACAAGGCCCGGGACATGGACCAGGCGCTGGCCGATCTGCGCACCGCCCTGCAGCCGCTGACGCATCCGGTCACCCCGCTGCGCTCGCGCCGGGAGACGGCCCGGTACGTGCTGGCGCTCCTGGAGACCTGTGCGTACCACTGCCGGGCGCTCGCCGCCACGGCCGAGCTGCTGCCCAGTCATCCGTCGATCGCGGCGGACCCCCGGCTGAGCGGGGTGTGCGGACGGATCGTGCACAACATCGAGGCGATCGCCGAGCACGTGCGCGACCCGCGGTCCAAGGCCGAGATCGAGACCGGGCCGAGCATCGCGTCGATGCTGGAGCCGGGCACCTTCGGCACCCCGCGCTACGGCCGGGTCACCGACCGCGTGCTGCGCCATCTCCAGCGCCTGGACGAGGCGGTCTCGGGTCTGGCGCGCCCGCTCGGCGTGCCGATCGAGAAGCCGGACGTCGGCCAGAGCGACAAGGGCGAGAAGACCGACAAGGGCGACAAGTCCCGCAAGACGGAGAAGCCCGGGAAGGCGGAGAAGCCCGGGAAGGCCGACAGCCCGGAGAAGGCCCGCCAGTAGGCCCGTTCCCCGGGCCGGGGTTCCTTGCCCTCAGGTTCCTCGGCCCCGGCTCAGCGCAGCGGTACGACCGCGGTGACCCGCTTGCCGCCGCACGGCAGCCCGCTGACCCGTACGTCCCGGGCGAGCAGGCACACCAGGGGCCAGCCCCGGCCGCCGGTCCGGGAGTGGTCGGGCTCGCGGGACCTGGCCGGGCACACCGGGCGTTCGTCGCTGCGGTCGCACACCGAGAGGCGGACGCCCGCGCTGTCGACGTCGACCTCGAAGCCGGTGATGCCGCCGCCGTGCACGATGGCGTTGGAGGTCAGCTCCGAGACCACGAGCAGGGCGTCGTCCAGGGTCTCGTCCGCGCACGGCACCGCCCTGGTCCGGCAGTGCTCGCTCAGCGTGCGCCGCACGGCGCTGCGCGCGTCGGCGGGGCGGTAGGTCAGGGTCCCGGGCCCCTTCTCGGGCACCATGGCCGGGCCGCGTGTGTGCTGCTGCCGCTCGCGCGTCATCGTGATCCCTCCCTCACGGAAAGTCCCGGCCGTCCCGTGGCTCGGTGCGCCGGGTGTCTCTATGCGGCTGACCTGTCGTGGCAGTGTCAAACACGGTCGGTGCCGGTGTCATCACCACGCCCTGAAGGGGTAGGGGACGGGTATGACCGATGTGGTGGACGCGGACGAACTGTTGCGGCGCATCCGGCGGAGCCGGGACGTGGCCGCCGAGGAGGAACGGGTCTGGCGGGAGCGGGCGCAGAGCCTGACGGCGACCGATCCGGACCAGGCGCGGGAGGCGTCCGAGCGGGCTCGGGCGTACGAGGTGGTGGGCAGTGTGCTGACGGAGATCATCGCGCCGGGCGCCATGGCCGCTCGCGAGCCGGGTCCGGTGGGGCCGGTGGAACCCGCCGGACCGGTCGGCCCGGTGGTACCGGGAGTGAGGCGGGTCACGTGAGCGGGACGGGGTTGGCCTCCGCGCCGGAGGGTGGTTTATCGTTCATCCAGACGTGGCGAGGGAGCGGCGCGAGACTTTCCCGCGATGCCCTTCCGCGCTTCACGTCGGACTGCCCTGGCTGGTTTCCCCCGTCCAGCCAGGGCTTTTCTCTGCCCGCGCGCCGGTCTTCCGGAAAAGCGCCGGGCCGCCGAGGTGCCCGGTGGGGCGGTAGCGGCTGAAATGGGCTTAGGGCCGGTTGCGGGGCAGACGGGACTTTCGCAGCGGGCTCGAGGGACAGCACCCGAACCGCCGCCCGGTGAGGAGCCCCGCGTATGACCAAGGCGATAAAACTGCTGACCGCCCTGCCGAGAGCGCAACGCGAGCGGCTGATGGAGCTGGCCGAGGAGGTGTCCTTCCCGGAGGACACCCGGATCTTCGAGGCGGGCGGGGTCGCCGACCGGTTCTGGGTGATCCGCTCGGGGGCGGTCTCGCTGGACCAGCAGGTCACCTCGCACCACGACGTCACCGTGGCCACGCTGGGCGCCGGCGACCTGCTCGGCTGGTCCTGGCTGTTCCCGCCCTACGAGTGGGACTTCGGCGCGGTGGCCTTCAGCAACGTACGGGCCTACGAGTTCGACGGGCCCTCCGTGCTCGGGGTGTGCGTGGAGGACCCGCTGCTCGGCCTGTCGCTGGTGCGCACGGTCGCCGAGATCCTGGCCCATCGGCTGGAGACCACACGGGGCAAGCTGATGGACCAGTACGCGATCCGGCGGAGCACTCCGCTGTAGGGATCGGGCGCGGCGGGGCTCAGACGCGGTAACGGCGCAGCGCGGGGACCGCGGCGGCCAGGACCAGCATCACGGCGACGACCAGCGCGCCGCCGCCCGCGACGGCGGCCCGGGTGCCGAACGCCGCGCCCGCCGTGCCGTGCAGGACGTCCGCGAGTCGCGGGCCGCCCGCGACGACGACGGTGAACACGCCCTGCATCCGGCCGCGCATCTCGTCGGTGGCGGCGGAGAGCAGGATCGCGCCCCGGAAGACCATGGAGACCATGTCGGCCACGCCCGCGGCGGCCAGGAAGGCGACGGCCACCCACAGGTTGCCGCTGAGCCCGAACCCGGCGACGGCCACGCCCCAGGCGACGACGGCGCCGATGACCATCCAGCCGTGGGAACGCGCCCGGGAGAACACGCCGGAGAACAGTCCGCCGAGCACGGCGCCGACCGGGACGGCCGCGAAGAGCAGCCCGAGCGCGAAGCCCGAGCCCCAGGAGGCGTAGGTCTCGGCGGCCAGCTGCGGGAACAGCGCCCGGGGCATACCGAAGACCATGGCGACGATGTCCGCGAGGAAGGACATCAGGAGCACCTTGTGCCCGGCGATGTACTGGAACCCGGCGGCGATCTCGCGCACCCCGGCCCGGCGTGCGGTCGTCCCGCCGAGCGGCGGCAGCGCGGGCAGCCGGAAGACGGCCCACACGGTGACGCACAGCGCGAGGGCGTCGATCAGATACAGCTCGGGCAGCCCGACGACCGGGATCAGCACACCGGCGAGCAGCGGTCCTGCGACCAGTCCCGTCTGCATGACGGTGGTGCCGAGCGCGTTGGCGGCGGGCAGCTCCGACTCCGGGACCAGCCGGGCCACGGAGGCGCTGCGGGCCGGGGAGTTGAGCCCGAAGAACGCCTGCTGGGCGGCGAGCAGCACCATCAGCACGGGCACGGAGCCGAGGCCGACGAACGCCTGCACCCAGAACAGCAGCGAGGTGACGGCGATGCCGATGTTTGTGACCAGCAGCAGCTTGCGGCGGTCCACCGTGTCCGCGACCGCGCCGCCCCACAGCGCGAAGGCCACCATGGGCACCAGGCCCGCGAGGCTCGCGTAGCCGACCCAGGCGGAGGAGTGGGTGATGTCGTAGATCTGCTTGGGTACGGCGACGGCGGTGAGCTGGCTGCCGACGGCGGTGACGATGGTCGACGTCCACAGGCGCCGGTACGCCGGGATGCGCAGGGGCCGGGTGTCCATGGCCCAGCGGCGCCATCCGCGCCGGGGCGGCGGGTCGGCCGGCGTGCTCTGGGCGGGCGGGGTGGCGGTGCCCGGGTCGGTGCTGCTGCTCTCGCTCGTGTCCACGGGGTTCCTGGTCGCTCGATCCGTTGCTCGATACATCTTTCGATTCGGGCCTCACTATCGCAGCAACTCCCGCCTCCGGCCGAACCCGTTTCGCGATCCGGCCAAATCCCGCCCCGGGCGCGGCTCGGTACCCGGTGGGCAGCCCCGCGCCGAGGCCGGGCATCGTGGCGGCGACGAGGCCGTCGAGGACCCCGCGTGCGCGTCGGTCGTGGTGCACGCGGACCGGTCGGCCACCTGGTTCGGGGGCTCCTCCGGACGGTCGTCGCGGGACACGGCCGGGGTCCGGTCCCGGAGTCGCAGGCCCTGCCGCCGCCGCTGCCGGGCGGCGGGGTGGACGTGGGCCTCTACCGGCAGCGGTGGGAGCCGGACTCCCCCGCCCTGGCGGCGCCGGCGGACATGGTCACCGGGACCGCCGCGGACGTGCCGCGGCGGTGACGGGGGCGGCGCCGGCCGGACCGGCGGTGTCGAGCCGCGCCGCCGCGCTGTCCAGCAGCATTTCCAGCGCCGTCGGATAGGCGCTGTGCATCATCCGCCGGGCCAGCAGCGGGGCGGCCTCCGCGATGCGCGGGTGGGTGGTGCGGGGCAGCCGGGCGTACGTCGACTGCCACTGCTCCTCGTCGGCGCGCTGGGAGGCGCTGGGCAGGGCCAGGGTCGCGGCGTCGAGGGCGGCGAAGGCCAGCGTCTGGTCGATGAAGGCGTGGTAGACGCGGACCGTCTCCGGGAGCGAGAACCCCGCCCCGGCGAGCACGTCCAACACGGCTTCGTCCGCGTCCAGTTCATGGGCGCGCCCGGTGACCCGCCCGGCGGTGAGCACGGCGGCCTGCGGATGGCCGACGTACACGGTGTAGATGCGCAGCCCGATCGTGCGCAGGTCGGTGCGCCAGTCGCCGGTGCGTTCCCAGCCGTCGAGGGCCTGCCCGATGAGGGCGTCGCCGATGGCCAGGGTGAGGTCGTCCATGCCCCGGAAGTACCGGTAGAGGGTGCTCGGGTCGCAGTCGAGGGCGAGGCCGAGGCGGCGGGCGGTGAGCCCGGTGCTGCCGTGTTCGCGCAGCAGCCGCAGCGCGGTGGTGACGATCAGCTCCTCGGACAGCACGATGCCGCCGCGCGTCGGCCGCCGCCTGCGGCGCCGCTCCTCGGGGACGACGGGTTTGGGCACGGTGAGGCCTCCTCGCGGGCGTTCTTATGCCAACGCCATTGACCTTACGGCACGGGCAGGCGTTGCATACGGGCCAAGGCGCGCCTGCCGAGTCGTCGTTTCCGTCCGTGTCAGGCAGGGAGTTCTCCGTCATGCGTGTACTGCTCGTGGGAGCCGGCGGTGTGGGTACCGCCGTCACCCGGATCGCGGCCCGCCGTCCGTTCTTCGAGCGGATGGTGGTGGCCGACTACGACCTCGCCCGTGCCGAGGCGGCCGTCGCGGCCCTCGGTGAGGAGGGCGGTCGTTTCGTGGCCGCGCGGGTCGACGCCGGGGACGAACCGGCGGTGTCCGCGCTGCTCGCCCGGCACGACTGCGACGTGCTGCTCAACGCCACCGACCCGAGATTCGTGATGCCGCTGTTCCGGGCGGCGTTCGGCGCCGGGGCCACCTATGTCGACATGGCGATGTCGCTGTCCCGCCCGCACCCCGAGCGGCCCTACGAGGAGTGCGGGGTGAAGCTGGGCGACGAGCAGTTCGCGCTCGCCGGGCAGTGGGCTCAGGCGGGGCGGCTGGCGCTGGTCGGGATGGGCGTGGAGCCGGGTCTGTCGGACGTGTTCGCCCGGCACGCGGCCGACGAACTCTTCGACACGATCGAGGAGATCGGGGTCCGCGACGGCGCCAACCTCACCGTGGAGGGGGCGGACTTCGCGCCGTCCTTCAGTATCTGGACCACCATCGAGGAGTGTCTGAACCCGCCCGTGGTCTACGAGTCCGGGCGCGGCTGGTTCACCACCGAGCCGTTCAGCGAGCCCGAGGTGTTCGACTTCCCCGAGGGCATCGGCCCGGTGGAGTGCGTGAACGTCGAACACGAGGAGGTGCTGCTGATGCCCCGCTGGGTGGGCGCGGAGCGGGTCACCTTCAAGTACGGGCTCGGCCGGGAGTTCACCGACACGCTGCGCACGCTGCACCAGCTCGGTCTGGACCGCACCGCCCCCGTGACGGTGCCCGGCCCGGACGGACCGGTGGAGGTCTCTCCGCGTGACGTGGTGGCCGCGGGGCTGCCGGACCCGGCGACCCTGGGCGACCGGATGCGGGGCAAGACCTGCGCGGGCACCTGGGTGCGCGGCACCAAGGACGGGGCGCCGCGCGAGGTGTACCTCTACCACGTGGTCGACAACGAGTGGTCGATGGCGGAGTACGGCTGTCAGGCCGTGGTGTGGCAGACGGCGGTGAACCCGGTCGTCGCCCTCGAACTCCTCGCCACGGGGGCGTGGGCCGGCCGGGGTGTCCTCGGTCCCGAGGCGTTCCCGGCCCGGCCCTTCCTCGATCTGCTCACCGCGTACGGCTCGCCCTGGGGTCTGCGCGAGCAGTGACGGGAGGGTGCGGCCCCGCGCTCAGGCGTGGGCGGGCTTGCCCTTGGTGTACAGCCAGGTGTGCAGCAGCGGGCCCACGTCCTTGCCGGACTCCCGCTGCGCCAGGCGGACGAACTCGGCGGTCGTGCCGTGCCCGTCGCGGTGGGCGGTGGCCCAGGCGCGCAGGATGCGGAAGAACGTCTTGTCGCCGACGGCACGGCGCAGCTCGTGCAGGGCCATGGCGCCCCGCTCGTACACGGGGTCGCCGAAGATGTACTTGCCACTGCCGGGGTCGCCGGGCGGGTAGGCCCACAGGCCGTCCTTGGCCGGGCGGGCGTAGAGGGCGTCGAAGGTCTTCTGCGCGCTGTCGCCGCCGTGCTGCTCGCTGTAGAGCCACTCGGCGTAGCTGGCGAAGCCCTCGTTGAGCCAGATGTCCTTCCAGCTCGTCAGCGAGACGGAGTCGCCGAACCACTGGTGGGCGTTCTCGTGCACGAGGGTGGAGAGGTCGGGCGCGGAGTCGTAGACGGGCCGGGTCTGGGTCTCCAGGGCGTAGCCGACGCTGGGCGCGTGGTCCACGATGGAGCCGGCCGCGCGGAAGGGGTACGGGCCGAAGAGCTTGCTCTCCCATTCCAGGACGGAGGGCAGCTTCTCGAGGACCGGCGCCGCCTTCTTGGCCTCGCGCGCGTCGACGGCGTTGTACACCTTCACGCCGTCGCGGGTCGTGTACTGCTCGGTCTGGAACTTTCCGACCGTGGAGGTGGCCAGGTAGGCGGCCATGGGCTCGGCCTGGTGCCAGCGGAAGGTGGTCAGGCCGTGGGTGGTGCTCTGGCCGCGCGGGACGCCGTTGGCGACGGCCGTGTACCCCTTGGGCACGGTGACCGTGAAGTCGTAGGTCGCCTTGTCCGTGGGGTGGCTGTTCGACGGGAACCAGGTCATGGCGCCCTGCGGCTCGTTGGCGACGAAGGCGCCGTCGTCGGTGGGGATCCAGCCGTCGGGTGAGCCGTCCGGGTCGCTGACGGGCTTCGGGGTGCCCCGGTAGGTGACGGTGACGCGGAAGTCGTGCCCCTTGCGCAGGGCGTGGCGCGGGGTGACGACGAGTTCCTGGCCGTCGCGGGTGGTGTGGCGGGCGGCGCCGCCGTCCACGGTGACGCCGGTGACGCTCAGGCCCTTCAGGTCGAGGTCGAAGCGGCTGAGGTTCTGGGTGGCGCGGGCGGTGAGGACGGCCTTGCCGTCCAGGTGGCGGGAGGCGACGTCGTAGCGGAGGGTGAGGTCGTAGTGGCGCACGTCGTAGCCGCCGTTGCCGCTGAGCGGGAAGTAGGCGTCGCCCGCGCCCGGCGCGCCCGGCTTGGCGGGCCCGGCGGGTGCGGCGGCGCCGAGCAGGGCCGCGACCACGGCGGGCACGGTGAGCAGGACCGCCTCGCGGCTCAGGACCGTGGTGCGTCGGGCGGCGGATCTGCGGGGTGACCTCACGTGCGCTCCTCGGGTCCGGCGATGATCGCTTCGACCACAGGGTAGGACGCCGGCCCCGCGCTTTCGCCCCGGCGCGGGTCAAGTCACGCCCAGTGATCCCTACGGCGGTCCCGGCGCGCCCGCAGTACGCTCGCGGGACACGTCCCCCGCCGACCCGAGGGAGCCGGTCATGAGCGTGCGTGTGCGCAGGATCTACGACCCGCCGGAGCCGGACGACGGACTGCGCGTGCTGGTGGACCGGCTGTGGCCGCGCGGGGTGTCCAAGGAGGAGGCCCGTCTGGACGCGTGGCCCAAGGAGCTGACCCCGTCGACGGAGCTGCGCCACTGGTACCACCACGGCGGCTCCTTCGAGGAGTTCCGCCGCCGCTACGAGCAGGAGCTGACCGCTCCCGAGGCCGCCGCCGCGCTCGACGGCCTCAGGAAGTCGGTCCGCGGGGGCCCGGTCACGCTGCTCACGGCGACGAAGCACGCGGAGAGCAGCCAGGCGGAGGTGCTGCTGGAGCTGCTCCGGCAGTGAGCGGCTCCCGGGGCGTCAGGCGGTCTCCTTCGCCGCCGCCCGGCCCGCCGCACGGCCGGAGAACAGACAGCCGCCGAGGAAGGTGCCCTCCAGCGCGTTGTAGCCGTGGACCCCGCCGCCGCCGAATCCGGCGACCTCGCCGGCCGCGTACAGACCGCCGACGGGGGTGCCGTCCGGGCCGAGGGCGCGGGAGTCCAGGTCGGTCTGGATGCCGCCGAGGGTCTTGCGGGTGAGCACGCTGAGCCGTACGCCGATGAGCGGGCCCGCCTCGGGGTCGAGGATGCGGTGCGGGGCGGCGACGCGGCCGAGGCGGTCGCCGATGTAGCGGCGGGCGTTGCGGATGCCCTGGATCTGGGAGTCCTTGCTGTAGGGGTTGGTCATCTGGAGGTCGCGGGCCTCTATCTGGCGGCGGACCTCGGCGGCGTCGAGGAGGGCCTTGCCGGTGAGCCCGTTCATCTTGCCGACCAGATCCTCCAGGGTGCGGGCGGTGACGAAGTCGGCGCCGTGGTCGAGGAACGCCTGCACCGGGCCGGGCGCGCCCTTGCCGAGCAGCCGGTCGCGCAGCACGGCCTTGCGGTCCTTGGCGGTGATGTCGGGGTTCTGCTCCGAGCCGGAGAGCGCGAACTCCTTCTCCACGATCTTGCGGGTGAGGACGAACCAGGAGTGGTCGTACCCGGCGATGTCCTCGGTGGTGCGCAGATGGCGGAGGGTGCCGAGGGTGTCGTAGCCGGGCAGGCAGGGGTCGGGCAGGCGGCGGCCGAGCGCGTCGAGCCAGATGGAGGAGGGTCCGGGCAGGATGCGGATGCCGTGGCCGGGCCAGATGGGGTTCCAGTTGGCGATGCCCTCGGTGTAGTGCCACATGCGGTCGCGGTTGACCAGGCGTGCGCCCGCCTCGGCGGTGATGTCGAGCATCCGGCCGTCGACGTAGGCGGGGACGCCGGTGACCATGTTCGCGGGCGGGGTGCCGAGCCGTTCGGGCCAGTAGCGGCGGACCAGGTCGTGGTCGGCGCCGATGCCGCCGCTGGTGACGATCACGGCCCCGGCGGTCAGCTCGAAGTCGCCGACGGCCTCGCGGCTGGAGGCGACACCGCGCGGGGAGTCGTCGGGGGCGAGGAGGGTGCCGCGTACGCCGCGCACGGCGCCGTCCGCGACGAGGAGCTCGTCCACGCGGTGGCGGTGGTGGAAGGTGAGCAGCCCGTCGCGCGCGGCCTCGCGGGCGTGGCGCACGAAGGGCTCGACCACTCCGGTGCCGGTGCCCCAGGCGATGTGGAAGCGGGGCACGGAGTTGCCGTGGCCGTCGGCGCGCAGATCGCCGCGCTCGGCCCAGCCGACGGTGGGCAGCAGCTCGATGCCGTGCCCGCGCAGCCAGGAGCGCTTCTCCCCCGCGGCGAACTCGACGTAGGCGCGCGCCCAGCGTACCGCCCAGGAGTCCTCGTCCTCGGTGCGGTCGAACTGCGCGCTGCCCCGCCAGTCGCTCCAGGCGAGGTCGAGGGAGTCCTTGACGCCGAGACGGCGCTGTTCGGGCGAGTCGACCAGGAACAGTCCGCCGAAGGACCAGTACGCCTGGCCGCCGAGGTTGGCGGCGTTCTCCTGGTCGAGGAGGGCCACCTTCCGTCCCCGGCTGGTGAGTTCGTGCGCGGCGACCAGGCCGGCGAGGCCCGCTCCGACGACTATCGCGTCCGCGTCCATGGTGTGCGTGTCCTTCCGTCGGGTGGGTCAGGAGGTCCGGCTCGGTGGGTCAGGAGGTGCGGCTGCCGTCGGTCAGCAGGGCGGTGAGGAGCTGCTTCAGCCAGGCCCGTGCCGCGGGCACGTCCTTGTCGAGGAGGAGCTGGGTGGTGACACCGTCGTACGCGGCGACGACCGCGTGGGCCGCGCCCTCGGCGTCGCCGAGTACGGCGGGCAGTACGGCGAGGTCGCGGGCCCGGCGAAGGCGCTCGGCGACGGCCTCGCGCAGCCGGGCGCGGTGGTCGAGGAGGGCGCGGGCGGTGTCGGGGTCGCGGGCCGCGTGGACCAGGAAGTCGGTCTTCACCAGCAGCCAGTCCACGTCGAGCAGCAGCACCTCGGTGACGCGGTCGACGCAGGCCGGGACGTCGAGTCCGGGGCCGTCCTGGGCGAGGGCGCCCGCGACCTGGGCGGCGATGAGGTCGGCGCGCTCGCGGTAGAGGGCGAAGAACAGCTCGTCCAGGGTGGCGAAGTTGGAGTAGAAGGCGCCCCGGCTGTATCCGGCCGCCTCGCAGACCTCCTCGATGGAGACCCGCCCGAACCCCTTGGCCGCGAAGACCGCGAAGGCGGCGGCGAGCAGCTCGGCGCGGGTCCTGGCCCGGCGCTTGGTGACGCGGGGGGCGCTGGGTCCGTCCGTCATGGTGCCCACCTCCGTTCGATACATGAATGTATTCGATACATCTCTGTATCGAAAGAGGGCGGCCCGGATTCACGAATGGAACGTATTTTCGATTCAGGAGTACGCTGACCCCATGTCCACGCACCTCCAGGGCTCCCTGTTCGACCAGACCGACGAGCTGCGGCTCGGCCCGCTCGACGGGCTGCGCCGTACCGAACTGGGCGTGGGCGCCTGGATCGACGTCCTGCCCGGTTGGCTGAGCGGCGCGGACGCGCTGTTCGAACAGCTCGCCGCCGAGGTTCCCTGGCGGGCGGAGCGGCGGAAGATGTACGACAACGTGGTGGCCGTGCCCCGGCTGCTGGCCTTCTACAAGCAGCGCGATCCACTCCCCCACCCCGTGCTCGACGAGGCCCGCGCCGCGCTCACCGCGTACTACGCGGCCGAGCTGGGCGAACCGTTCACGACGGCCGGGCTGTGCTTCTACCGCGACGGGCGCGACAGCGTCGCCTGGCACGGGGACCGGATCGGGCGCGGGGCGCGGGCGGACACCATGGTCGCGATCCTCTCCGTGGGCGCGCCCCGGGACCTGCTGCTGCGCCCGGCCGACGGCGGCGGCGCGGCCACCGTGCGGCGGCCGCTCGGGCACGGCGACCTGATCGTGATGGGCGGCTCCTGCCAGCGCACCTGGGAGCACTGCGTACCGAAGACCGCCCGCGCCACCGGGCCCCGGATCAGCGTGCAGTTCCGTCCGCACGGGGTGCGCTGACACATCCGTCACCCTGAGTCTGCTTGGCTGTCGCCGACGGTTCCACGGCGAAGGGACGAGGGCGGATGAGCGCGGAAGTACACCAAGTGGCCGACGGCACCTATCTGGTGCACGGTCATCACACCAACTGGGTGATCCTCAAGGACGGGGACGCGGTGACCCTGGTGGACACCGGATACCCGGGTGACCGCGCGGGGCTGCTGGAGTCCCTTGCCGTGGTGGGGAGTTCACCGGAGGCGGTGGCCGCCGTGCTGATCACCCACGCGCACAACGACCATCTGGGCTCGGCGGAGCACCTGCGCTCCGCCTACGGCACGCCGGTCCGGTTGCACCCGGCCGAAGTACCGCACGCGCGGCGGGAGTTCCTCCAGCAGGCCACAGTGGGCGACGTGGTGCGCAACGCCTGGCGGCCCGGTGTCCTGTCGTGGGCGGCGCACCTGATCCAGGTGGGGGGCCTCGAACAGCACCCCGTCACCGCGCCCGAGCCCTTCCCGGCCGAGGGCGCGCTCGACCTGCCGGGGAACCCGGTCCCGGTGCACACCCCGGGACACACGGACGGCCACTGCGTCTACCACCTGCCGCGCCTGGGCGTCGTGATCTCCGGTGACGCGTTGGTCACCGGGCACGCGATCTCCCGGGTGAAGGGTCCGCAGCTCCTGGCCGGCTTCTTCCACCACGAGCGGGAGCGCGCCGTGGCCTCCCTGGACCTGATCGCCGCCCTGGAGGGCGACACGCTGCTGCCGGGCCACGGCCCGGTACACCGGGGGCAGGTCCGGGAGGCGGCGGAACTGGCCGGGGAGCGGGCGGGACAGCGGCGGCGCGCCGGGACGGACCGGAGGCAGCCGACGGGGCGGCGGTGAGCCGACGCGGCGACGGGACACCGTACGGCGGAACGTGACGCGCCCCGGCTGCTCGGCTGCGCCCGTGAAGGACGCCGCCGGGAGGGGCCTCCCGCGCCCGGCTCACCCCTCCGACGCCGCCCCCGGCACGACGGCCACCGGGCAGGGCGCATGATGCAGAACTCCGTGCGCCACGGAGCCGATCCGCGCCGCCACCGCTGTGTGGCGCGGACGGCGGCCGACGACCACCAGCTGTGCTCCCCCGGACACCGACAGCAGGACCTGCCCCGCGCTGCCCATCTCCACGTGCTCGGAGACGGGCACGGAGGGGTAGCGCTCGCGCCAGGGGTGCACCGCCTCGGCGAGGGCCTTGCGCTCGAAGGGCTCCAGTCCGCCCGCGTCGTCAAGGAGCTTGAGAGAGGCGGGGCTGTAGGCGAAGACGGGCGGCAGGGTCCAGGCGCGGACGACCCGTACGGTGGCGCCACGCGCGGCCGCCGTCGCGAAGGCGAAACCGAGCGCGGCGGCGCTCTCCTCCGGCGTGCCGTCCTGGCCGACGACGATCTCGCGTCCTGCGGCCTCGGCGGCCGGCTCGTCCCCGGCGCGCACCAGCACCACGGGCCGGGCGGCCTCCGCGATCACCCGGCCGCCCACCGAGCCGAGCAGGAATCCGACGACGCCGCCGTGCCCCCGCGAGCCCAGCACCAGCAGCTCGGCGTCGGCGGCCGCCTTCGTCAGCGTCACGGCGGGGACGCCCTCAAGCACGTCCAGGCCGACGCGGAGCCCGGGATGCCGCTGGGTCACGGCGCTCACCGCCTCGGCGGCGGCGGTCTCGGCCCAGCCGCGCTGCACGACCGGGTCGGGAGCCGAGGGGGTCTCGACATGCCGCCAGACATGCAGCACGCGCAGCGGCAGCCCCCGGCGTACGGCCTCCCGGGCGGCCCAGTCCAGCGCCGCCAGGCTCTCCGCCGTACCGTCCACCCCGGCCGTGATCGGGCGTGTCATGCGTGGCCTCCTCGTCGTCACCGCGTCGTCGTCATCGCGTGGTCGTCACCGCGTCCGGGCGTCGCCGACCGCACGGGCGACGCTCGGTCATGACCTTGTCACAGAACGGGGGCCGCACGGACCAGGACCCCGGACCCGGACCGGACCGACCGGACCGGCCGGCCCGCGCCGATCGGGACGCCCGACGCCGGGGCGAAGCCGCGCGGCCGCACCTACGATGGGCGGGAAGGCGGTGTTCCGCTCCCGCGCCACCGCCGCAGGGAAGCCGTGCAGCCGACCGCTCGGGGTGGGAGACCCATGGCACAGGCCACCGAAGCCGCCCGTACGGTCATCCTGACCGTGGACGACGACCCGGGCGTGTCCCGTGCCGTCGCCCGCGACCTCAGGCGCCGCTACGGCGACTCGTACCGCATCGTGCGCGCGGAGTCCGGCGCGTCCGCGCTGGAGGCGCTGCGCGAGCTGAAGCTGCGCGGCGACCAGGTGGCGGTGCTGCTCGCCGACTACCGGATGCCCCGGATGAACGGCATCGAGTTCCTCGAAGAGGCGATGGACCTCTATCCGTGGGCGCGCCGGGTGCTGCTGACGGCGTACGCGGACACCGGCGCGGCGATCGACGCGATCAACGTGGTGGACCTGGACCACTATCTGCTCAAGCCGTGGAACCCGCCGGAGGAGAAGCTCTACCCGGTCCTGGACGACCTGCTCCAGGCGTGGCACGCGAGCGAGCACCGGACGGTGCCAAGCACCAAGGTGGTGGGCCACCGCTGGTCGGCGCGCTCCTCGGACGTGCGGGAGTTCCTGGCCCGCAACCAGGTGCCGTACCGCTGGTACTCGGCCGAGGAGCCGGAGGGGCAGCGGCTGCTCACGGCGGCCGGGCAGGACGGGCGGCGGCTGCCGCTGGTGATCACCCCGGACGGCGTGGCGCTGGTCGAGCCGGAGGCCCCGGAGCTGGCGGCCCGGGTGGGCCTGGCGACGACGCCGACGGCCGACTTCTACGACCTGGTGGTGATCGGCGGCGGCCCGGCCGGGCTCGGTGCGGCCGTGTACGGCGCGTCGGAGGGGCTGCGGACCGTCCTGGTCGAGCGCTCGGCGACCGGCGGGCAGGCCGGGCAGAGCTCCCGGATCGAGAACTACCTCGGCTTCCCGGACGGCGTCTCCGGCGCCCAGCTCACCGAGCGGGCGCGGCGGCAGGCGACCCGGTTCGGCGCCGAGATCCTCACCACGCGCGAGGTGACGGGGCTCGAGGTCTGCGGGGCCGCGCGGATCGTACGGTTCGCGGACGGCTCGTCGGTCGGGGCGCACAGCGTGATCCTCGCGACCGGCGTGCAGTACCGGCGCCTGGCGGCGGAGGGCTGTACGGAGCTGACCGGCTGCGGGGTGTTCTACGGCTCCGCGCTGACCGAGGCGGCCTCCTGCCAGGACCAGGACGTGTACATCGTGGGCGGCGCCAACTCGGCGGGCCAGGCGGCGATGTATCTCTCCCGGGTCGCCAAGTCGGTGACGCTGCTGGTGCGCGGCGCCGATCTGTCGGCGTCGATGTCGCACTACCTGGTCCAGCAGATCGGGGAGTCCCCCAACATCTCGGTGCGCGGCCGCACGGAGGTGGCGGCCGCGCACGGCGAGGGCCGGCTGGAGCGGCTGACGCTGCGCGACACGGAGAGCGGGGAGACCGAACAGGCCGACGCGCAGTGGCTGTTCGTGTTCATCGGCGCGGCCCCGCTGACCGGCTGGCTGGACGGGACCGTGCTGCGCGACGCGCGCGGTTTCGTGCTGGCGGGTCCGGACCTGACCCCCGACGGGAAGCCACCGCCCGGCTGGGAGCTGGACCGGTCGCCGTACCACCTGGAGACCAATGTGCCGGGCGTGTTCGTGGCGGGCGACGTGCGCGCGGAGTCGGCCAAGCGGGTCGCGTCCGCCGTGGGAGAGGGCGCGATGGCCGTGATGTTCGTCCACCGGTATCTGGAGCAGTCGTGAGCGGGAACCCGCTGCCGTGCAGCCCCCGGGAGATCGGCAGTCTGTTCCTGTTCGACCAGCTCGCACCGGACCAGCTGGGACGGCTGTGCGCCGAGGGCCGGGTGGAGCTGTTCGAGCCGGGCCCGGTGTACGCCGAGGGCGAGCCCGCGACCTGCTTCTACGTGCTGATCGAGGGCACGGTGGTGCTGTCCAGGCGGGTCGGCGCCGAGGACATGGAGGTGACCCGGTCGGCGCAGCGCGGGGTGTACGCGGGCGCCATGCAGGCGTACCTCGGGGACCGGGTGCGGCAGGTGTACAACAACTCGATGCGGGTGACCGAGCCGAGCCGCTTCTTCGTGCTGCCCGCCGAGACCTTCGCCGCCGTGATGCACGAGTGGTTCCCCATGGCGACGCATCTGCTGGAGGGGCTGTTCTTCGGCTCGAAGAGCGCCCAGGCGCTGGTGGCCCGGCGGGAGCGGCTGCTGGCGCTCGGTTCGCTGTCGGCGGGGCTGACCCACGAGCTGAACAACCCGGCCTCGGCGGCGGTGCGGGCTACCTCGGCGCTGCGCGAGCGGGTGGCGAAGACGCGGCACAAGCTCGCGCTGATCGCCGAAGGACCGCTCTCCCGCGAGACGTTGGCCCGCCTGGTGGAGGTCCAGGAGCGGACGGCCGAGCGGGTCGCGAAGGCGCCGTCGCTCGGACCGCTGGAGGCGGCGGACCGGGAGGACGCGCTCGCCGACTGGATGGAGGACCACGGCGTCGAGCAGGCCGTGCGGTACGCGCCGACGTTCACGCAGGCGGGTCTCGACACCGACTGGCTGGAGCAGGTCGCGGCGGCGGTGGGCGAGGACGTGGTGCCCCGGGCGATGGGGTGGCTGGAGTCCACCGTCGAGACCGAGCTGCTGATGAACGAGATCGAGGACTCCACCGCCCGCGTCTCCCAACTGGTGGGCGCGGCGAAGCAGTACGCGCAGCTCGACCGGGCGCCGTTCCGCTCGGTGGACCTGCGCGAGCTCCTCGACAGCACGCTGCTCATGCTGTCGGCGAAGATCGGTCCGCACGTCGAGGTGGTCAGGGAGTACGACGACGCGCTGCCCGCAGTGCCCGGCTATCCGGCGGAGCTGAACCAGGTGTGGACCAACCTGATCGACAACGCGGTGTCCGCCATGGGCGGTTCGGGCCGGCTGACGGTGCGGACCGCGCGGGACGGGGACCGGGCGCTGGTGGAGATCCGCGACACCGGGCCCGGCATCCCGGCCGAGCTGCGCGAACGTGTCTTCGACCCGTTCTTCACCACCAAGCCGCTCGGCGAGGGCACGGGGCTCGGTCTCGACATCTCGCGGCGCATCGTCGTCGACAAGCACCACGGCACGCTCCAGGTCGAGTCGGTGCCCGGCGACACCCGCTTCCAGGTCTTCCTTCCGCTGACCGCCGAGGCGCCGCAGGAGGCGCCCGGACCGACCCCCGAGGAGGCAGCATGACCGCCGAGGACGCCATCGACCCGACTGTGCCGCCGAGCGGTACGGGCTGTGTGGAGTGCGAGAAGGTGGGCGGCTGGTGGTTCCACTTGCGCCGCTGCGCGCGGTGCGGGCACATCGGCTGCTGCGACGACTCGCTCTCCAAGCACGCCACCGCCCACTTCCGGTCCACCGGGCACCCGGTCATCCGCAGCTACGAGCCGGGCGAGGGCTGGTTCTGGGACTACGACACCAACGAGCTCTACAACTCCGGTCCTGAACTCGCGCCCCCGGAGAGCCATCCGGTCGACCAGCCGGTGCCGGGCCCGGCCGGACGGGTTCCGGCGGACTGGGTGCAGCTCCTGCGCTGACGTACCCATGGCGCCGATGCGGGTCCGGCCGGGACCGGTTCAGCGGGCGCAGCTCAGCCCGGAGAGGCCGACCGCGTCGGCGAGCGCCCGCATCCCCCGGTCACCCGGGTGGAGATGGTCGCCGCTGTCGTAGGCGGGTCGCATCCGCTCGGGACGGCGGGGGTCGCGCAGGGCGCGGTCGAAGTCCACCACGGCGTCGAAGCCGTCGCCGCCGCGGATGTGGTGGTTGACCTCCCGGCGCACGGCCTCGGCGGCCGGGCTCCACTCCGGCCGGCCCTGGAACGGTGCGATCGTCGCGCCGACCACGCACGTCCCGTCCGCGTGCGCCCGCCGGACGATCTTCCGGTACCCGGCGAGCAGGTCGGCGGCGGTGACGCCGGTGCCCGCCTTGAGGTCGTTGACGCCCTCGAAGAGGATCACGGTGCGCACGCCGGGCAGTTCCAGCACGTCCCTGTCGAGGCGGCCGAGCGCGCTGGGTCCGCCGCCACCGCCGGAGAGGACCCGGTTGCCGGAGATCCCCTCGTCGGCGACGCCCGCGAGGGACGTACGGGCCAGGCGCCTCGCCAGGAGGTCGGGCCAGCGCAGGTCCCGGTCGGGGGTGGAGGCCCGGCCGTCGGTGATGGAGTCCCCGAGCGCGGCGACCGCGCCGGTGCCGGGGTGGTCGGGGCGTACGGAGACGGCGTCGAGGTACCACCAGGAGTCCGTGGTGCGCGTCCAGGGGGCGGCGCTCCTGTCGGCGGTGTGGTCGCCCCGGGCGGTGTACGAGGTGCGCAACGCCATCGCGTGCCCGGTGGCCGGTCCCGCGGGATCCGGGGTGTGCAGGCTGACGGCGAGGAGGGCTCCGGCGCGGACGTGGCCGCGCAGCGGATCGCTCCAGACGTCGGCGCCCCGGGGGATCGTGACGGACGCACGGCCGTGGAAGGCGAGCCGCCGGTTGTCGCGCACGGCCGCGCCCCGTTCACTGTCGCCGGCGTAGACGGCGTTCACGCGCAGCGGGCGGTCCCCGAAGGCGTTGGACAGGCGTACGCGCAGCTCGTCGCCGCCGGCACTGGTGCGCACGAGAAGGCGGTAGCTGCGGTCGGCGCCGTCGTGGCGGAGTCGTTCGGCGCTCGCGGCCCAGGTGACGACGCCGAGGGCGTGCGTGGTGTCCCCGGCGGGGTGGGCTGCGGCCTGGACCGGCGGCTGTACGGCGAGGGCGGCCAGGAGGGCGGCGGCGGCCCGGCAGGCGCGCCCCAGGCGGCCGGTCACCGGGCCCGCTCCCGGGCAGCGGCCGGTGCGCCGAACTCCCGGACCGGCCGGGACGCTTCCGCGTACCCCACGCCTGTCATCGTCCCACCGGGGAGCGGGCGCCCGCATGTCGGTGGACTTGCACACGGGGGACGGCGGGCGGCGGACCTGCGGATGCCCCGCGCGAGGGCGGGGCATCCAGGGGTGCTGCGGGCGGTCGCGCGGTGCCGGGGCGCCGTGCGACCGCCGGGTGTCAGGACGTGGGGGTGTTGGCCGCGGTGACGTTGACCGCCGCCCACGCCCGGTCCACGGTCTTGTACTCGGTGCTGCTCGCGCCGTACAGGTCCTTGGCCGCCTTCAGCGTCGCGACGCGCGCGTCGTGGAAGTCGGTGGAGGAGACCATGTAGCGGGTCAGGGCGCGGTAGAAGATGGCGGTGGCCTTGGTGCGGCCGATGCCCTTGACGGAACCGCCGTCGTAGGTCGGGGAGTTGTAGGCGACTCCCTTGATCGTCTTCTTGCCGCTGCCCTCCGCGAGGAGGTAGTAGGCGTGCGAGGAGACGCCGGAACCGGCGTGCACCTCGGTGGAGTAGACCTCGGGCGACCAGTAGTCGACGGTCTGCTCCAGCTTGTCCAGCGAGGGGTGGTCCAGGCGGCGCAGGAACTTCTGCTTGAGGCCCAGCTTCTCGCCGATGAGGTAGTTCGGCGGGTTCTTCGTGTTGTTCGCGTAGAACTCGACGTTGGAGCCGAAGATGTCGGCCAGCGACTCGTTGAGCGAGCCGGGTTCGCCGTACTGGTTGCCGTTGCGGTCGACGAAGGTCGGCTCCAGCTTGGCCGTGGCGTCGACGACGCCGTGGGTCAGCTCGTGGCCGGTGACGTCGAGGACGACGAGCGGCTTCTTGATCATGTCGCCGTCGCCGTCGCCGTACAGCATGCAGCCGCACTCGGAGTCCCAGAACGCGTTGGCGACCGAGCGGCCCCAGTGGACCATCGCGCGGGCGGGCTTGCTGTCGCCGGCTATGCCCTTGCGGCTGAAGGTCGTGCGGTAGAAGTCCAGCGTCTTGGAGATGCCGTACTGGGCGTCGGCGGCGGCGCTGTTGCGGCTCGTCGTCTTGCCGTTGCCCCACACGTTCGTGGTGCCCGTGATCTTGGTGCCGGAGCCGAAGGTCTCCGACATGTGGTTCTTGGCGTCACGGGTCTCGGTGCCGTACCGGCTCGGGTCCTTGAGCTGGAAGTGGCCCTTCGAGGTCTGCGTGGTCGTCAGACCGACGCTGCCCACGAAGAGGGTCTTGCCGGTGCCGTGCGCGGTGGCCGGGTACTTCGAGGCGGCCACCCCGGCGACGAGCGGAGTCGCCGCGGCCGTGGTGCCGCTGCCGGTGGCCGGGGCGATGGTCTCGCCGTGGCTGCGCAGCGCCTTGACCAGCTTGGGCGAGATGAACTCGTCCGCGTCGGGGGTGTCGCTGCGCACGTGGCCGGTGAGGGCGTCCACGACGACCGTGTGGGAGCCGCCGTCGTCGTCCAGGGTGCTGCCGGTCACCGTCACCTGGTAGGCGAGGTGGGCGGCGCCGGCGCGGGCGTCCACCACGAGCTGCGGGGTGCCCGCCTGGCCGCCGGCCGCCTGGGCCGCGGCGGTCGCCGCCTGGGCCGGGGTCACCTTGGCGTCGGTGGTGGCGGGGCGCACCGTGTGGTCGGCGGCGCGGGTGACGCCCGCGTAGCCGAGCTGCCGGTCGAGGTGGACGACGAGGTCGCCGCCGAGGACCGGGAGTCCGTCGTGGGTCCGCGTGAAGCGGACGTGACGGCCGCCCTCGGGGTCGAACATGACGTCCTGCGGCTCGAGTTCGTCGCCGGTGGCGACGCCGGTCTCGGCCGCGTGGGCGAAGGCCGCGGCACTGGCGGCGTGGACCACGGGAGCGGTCCTGGCGGTGCTCATGACGGCCCGTGCGTCCACGGAGGTGGGGCCCGCGACGGCAGTGCCGACCAGGCCCGTGATGGCCGTCGTCACCGCGACGGCGACGGCCACACTGCGTATGTGCGGTCTGCGCACGAGGAAGGGTTCCTTCGTCCGAAGGCGGCTGGACACGCCAACCGCCTTGCGACATGGCGCTGTTGAGCGCCAGGAGGCCCAGGTCGGGCCCCGGGTTCACCCTTCCGGATGAGTCATGGCCACGTAAACACGGAATGATCCATTTCGCGGTTCCCTATGACAATCCTTTGCGAATATACGTCACAGAGTGATCAGTGATTGACCACCTGTGTGTCGGAGCGCGATATTCCGCCTCAATCCCCTAGGTTCCAGGCCGGAATGTGATCGATGTCGCATCAACAACCGCGTGGACGAGGAGTGGGAACCGGATGGTCTCAGCAACGGTGGGCAGGGGTGCGGTACTCGGAGCGGTCGCGCTGTCCCTCCTCGCGGTCCCGGCACGGGCGGCGAGCGAGGCACCGGACCGGGGGGCGGCGCTCGCGGCCCCCGACACGGCGGGCGTCGACAAGGTGCTGCGCACCGCGCGGGAACAGGGGGCGCCGGGCGCCGCCGCCCGCATCGACGACCACGGCAGGACGTATCTCATCAGCCGCGGCCTCGCGGACCGGGGCACGAAGCGGGCGATGAGCACCGGCGACCGTTTCCGGATCGGCAGCGTCACCAAGACCTTCTCGACGGTCGTCCTGCTGCAACTGGCCGACGAGCACAAGCTCGACCTGGACGCCCCGGTGAACCGCTATCTGCCCGGACTGCTCCCGGACGACAAGATCACGGTCCGGCACCTGCTGAGCCACCGCAGCGGGCTGTACGACTTCAGCGACGACCTGTTCGCCCAGAGCGTCTCCGGCTTCGAGGCGGTCCGGAACAAGGTCTTCACCTACCGCCAGTTGGTCGCGCTCTCCCTGAAGAAGCCGCGCACCAACGCCCCCGGCGCCGCCTACTCCTACTCCAACACCAACTTCGTGGTCGCGGGCCTGCTCATCGAGAAGCTGACCGGGCATTCCGTGAAGACCGAGTACCAGAACCGTGTCATCAAGCCGCTGAAACTGGCCGACACCTTCTACGTCCACCCGGACACCAAGATCCCGGGGCGGTTCGCGCGCGGCTATCTCACCCCCGACAAGGCGGGCGCCCCGCTGGTCGACGCGACCGACCAGACCGTGTCCTGGGCGCAGAGCGCGGGCGCGATCATCTCCAGCGCGAAGGACCTCAACACCTTCTACTCCGCGCTGGTGGGCGGCCGGCTGCTCTCCGCCGCCCGGCTCGCCGAGATGGAGCGCTTCAGCAAGGTCAACAGCACCACGGCCTACGGCCTCGGGCTGCGGCGCCGCGATCTGTCCTGCGGTGTCTCGGTCTACGGCCACACCGGCGCCGTACAGGGCTACTACACCTACGCGTTCACCAGCAAGGACGGCGGCCGCAGCCTGACCGCGCTGGTCAACACCTCCAACAACGGCAAGGTCCTCGACACCCTGGCGGGCACCCTGGAGTCGGCGTTCTGCGGCAAGCCGGCCAAGACGGCCCGGCGCGGGGCGCTGCTGCACGAGCGCGAGGCGGACCTGCGGCAGTGACGGGCGCCGGGGGGCGCGGGCCGCGATCTTGTCGGAACGCGCCCCTCCGGGACACCATGCCCCGCATGAAGGGTGACCTGTTTTCCAGCGAGTACATGGTGCGCCCGGCCGTGGAGCCGGGCCTGACCGTCGAGAACGCCAAGTGTCTGAAGTACACCGTGAACGGCGAGATGCTCGCCCGGCAGGGCGCGATGGTCGCTCACCGGGGCGAGCTGAAGTTCGAGCGCAAGGGCCAGGGCGTCGGCGGCATGATCAAGCGTGCCGTCACCGGTGAGGGGCTGCCCCTGATGGCGGTGCGCGGCCGGGGCGAGGCGTGGTTCGCGCACGAGGCGCAGAACTGCTTCATCGTGGAGGTGGAGCCGGGCGACCGGTTCACCGTCAACGGCCGCAACGTCCTGTGCTTCGACGCCACGCTCTCCTACGAGATAAAGACCGTGAAGGGCTCCGGCATCGCGGGCGGCGGCCTGTTCAACAGCGTGTTCAGCGGGCACGGCCGCCTCGGCCTGGTCTGCGAGGGCAATCCGCTGGTGATCCCGGTGTCCCCGGAGAACCCGGTGTACGTCGACACCGACGCCGTGGTCGGCTGGTCGGCCGGGCTCGACACCTCGCTGCACCGCTCCCAGTCCTTCGGATCGATGCTGCGCGGCGGTTCGGGTGAGGCCGTGCAGCTCATGCTCCGGGGCGACGGCGTCGTGGTGGTCCGCCCGAGCGAGGCCACGCCGCAGTCGGCGCAGCAGCACTGACGGGCATCGACGGCGGCGCCGACGGGCGTTGCGGCGGAACTGACCGAACGTCAATTGCGGTCGGACCACGATCGGTTTGAACGCTCCACCGTGACCTTCACGTAACCCTGGGAGACAACGGCAGGGTTACAGCGAGGGATGGCCATGGCCGAGGCGCACGTCGTCGCAGATGAACTGGTCGCCGGGCGGTTCCGGCTCCTGGAGGTCTTCGCCCGGGAGACCGGCCGCGAGTGGTGGCGGGCCGAGGACGTACGGGAGAACCGCGCCTGCCTGGTGACCAGGACCGCGCTGCCGTCCACCGCCGACCAGGACACCCTGCGCCGCACCAGGTCCCGGGTGGTGCGCACCTGCGAGACCATGCGGCTGCTGTGCCCCGGCGGGGTCGCCTCGGTGATCGACGCGGTCGTGGAGCCGGGCACCCTGTGGACGGCGGCACAGCGGATCGACGGCACGCCGCTGACCCAACTCCTCGAGGAAGAGGGGCCGTTCGATCCCGTACGGGCGGCCGGAATCGGCCTCGAAGTGCTCGATGTGCTGCGCACCGCGCACGAGGAGGGCATCACCCACGGCGAGCTGAGCCCCGGCCAGATCTTCGTGCGGGACGGGGGCACGGTCGTGCTCGCGGGCTTCGGCCTCGCGGGCACGACCCTGGCGCCGAGGGTGGCGGCGCCGTCGTACGCCTCACCGGAGCAGGCCCGCGACGAACGGATCGGCCCCGCCGCCGACTTGTGGGCGCTCGGCGCGATCCTCTACACGATGACCGAGGGACGCCCGCCATTCCGCGACCGGGGCCGTACCGACGCCACCCTGCGGGCCCTGGCCCGGCTGCCGCTGCGCGCCCCGCTGCGCACGGGCCCGCTGACCCGGACCGTGGAGGGGCTGCTGCGCAAGAACTCCCGCGAACGGCTGACCCGTCCTGTGGTCCGGGCCTCGCTGGTGCGGGTGCTGGAGGAGGACGCGGGGGCGTACGGCACTGTCGCGGCCGCACCCGTTTCGGAGACCGAGCCGGAGGCGGCCCCACCGGGCGGGAGCCCGCTGCGGAGCAGACGGGCCCTGGCGGCGGGGGTGTGCCTGGCCGTCGCCGCCGTGGCGGCGGCCGCGCTGACCGTGTCGCACCACTCGTCGGAGGGGGTCGCTGGGGCGCGCCCGGGCGGAGCGGCCGCGTCGGCGGGTACGCGTACGTCGGCCCCTACGGGCACCTCGGCCCCGGCGAGTCCCAGCGCCGCCCCCGGCGGGAGCGCGGCCCCCGGCAAGGGCACGACCGCCGCCCCGACGTCGGACCGCACCCGGAGCCAGAGCGCTCCCGCACCCGGCACCTCCGCCGCCCTCCCCTCCGGATTCCGCACGTACACCGCCCCGGAGGGCTTCTCCCTCGCTCTTCCCGTCGACTGGAGGCGCGAGGGGATCAGGTCCGGCGCCGGCAACTCCTACCGGGTCACCTTCGGCACCGGCGGCTCCTCCTCCCCCACGCTCGCCGTCACCTACAGCGAACGCGTGGGCTCCGACCCGGTGGCCGTCTGGCGTGACGACGTGGAGCCCGGTCTCGCCCGGGAGGACGGCTACGAGCGCGTCGGCGCGATCGAGGCCACCGAGCAACAGGGGCACTCCGCAGCCGACATGGAGTGGCTGTCCGGCACCGGGCAGGCACGGACGCACACCTTCGGACGGGGCTTCCTGCTCGGCGGCGGCCGGGGCTACTCCCTGCGCTTCACCACCCCGGCCGCGGACTGGGACGAGCCGGGCAACCAGGCGGTCCTGCGCACCGCGCTGCGCACCTTCCACGCCTGAGTAGGCGTACTCATGACCGGTGCCGCCCGGCGGAGCCACCATGGGGACTTCCCGACCCCCGCCTGGAGGCCGCCATGACCGCCGCGCATCCCGCCCCGCGCACCGTGCACCGCCGGGTGCCGCCCCTGCTGTTCGCGGGCGTGGCCACCCTGGGACTCGCCGTCTCCGCCATCGGCGTACACGACCGTACGACCTGGTTCCTGGAGACCTTCTGGGTGTTCATCGGGCTCCCGCTGGTGGTGCTGACCTGGCGGCGCTTCCCGCTGACCGGCCTGCTGTGCGGTCTCCTCGCCGCGCACACCCTGGTGCTGGCGGCCGGCGGCCACTACACGTACGCCGAGGTGCCCGCGGGCGACTGGGTGCGGGACACCTTCGGCCTCAGCCGCAATCCCTACGACCGCTTCGGGCATCTGATGCAGGGCTTCGTCCCGGCGATCCTGGTCCGTGAACTCCTCAGCCGCACCTCCCCGTTGCGCGGCAGCCGCTGGCTGGCCCCGCTCACCGTCTGCGCCTGCCTCGCCTTCAGCGCCTGCTTCGAACTGCTGGAGTGGGCCGCCGCCGAGATCGGTGGCCACGGCGCCGACGCCTTCCTGGCCACCCAGGGCGACGTCTGGGACACCCAGTGGGACATGTTCTGCGCCCTGATCGGGGCGGTCGTGTCACTCCTGCTGCTCAGCAGGGTCCACGACCGGCAGTTGGGCGCGCTGGAGGCCCGGAGCTAGGGCCTGTCGGTGTGCCGGTGGCGGACCCACAGCGGGAGGCCGTACCAGCAGGTCAGGTACCAGGCGACGACCGCCGCGACCAGCCAGGGGACGTAGGCGTCATGGGTGGCGACGCGGAGGATCAGCAGGAGCGAGGAGGTCATGGTGAGGAGGAGAAGCACCAGGCCGACGAAGGTCAGGAGGCCGGCGATGCGGACCGCGCGGGGCTTGACGCGGCGTCCGGAGACCAGACGGTGCAGGGAGACCGGGCCGATGAGGGCGCCGGTGGCGCAGGCGCCGAGGACGACCGTCACGATGTAGATGATCTGGTCGGTGTGGGCGAGTTCGCCGTACTTGGGCTGGAAGACGACGGTGAGCAGAAAACCGAAGAGGATCTGGACTCCGGTCTGGGCGACCCGTACTTCCTGGATGAGTTCGCCCCAGCGCCGGTCCGCCCGCTCTTCCTCGGTCTCGTCACGGCCTCTGTGCGTTCCCTCCGCGTTCATGGGATGCGGTTAACCGCTCGGATGATCCTTCAAACCGACCGAATGTCACCAGGCGTTCGTCTCCCGGAAGTAGTGGCCCTCCTCCAGGTCGGCGAGGAGTCCCGTCTCCGTCGGCCGCCAGCCGAGCAGTTCGCGGGTCAGCGCACTGGACGTGGGGTTGTCGACGCCGGTGAAGCGGCCCACGAAGCCGTAGCGCGCCTCGGCCTCCTCGCCCGTCAGGCCGATCACCGGCACGTCCAGGTGACGGCCGATGACCTCGGCGATCCGCCGGAACGGCACGCCTTCCTCGGCGGCGGCGTGCAGCCGCTGTCCGGCGGGTGCCTTCTCCAGGGCGAGCCGGAACAGCCGGGCGGCGTCGAGGCGGTGGACGGCGGGCCAGCGGTTGGCGCCGTCCCCGACGTATGCGGCGGCGCCCTTCTCGCGGGCGACCGCGATGAGGCGGGGGACGAAGCCGTGGTCGCCGCGTCCGTGCACGGTGGGGGCGAGCCGGACCACGCAGGCGCGAACGCCGTCCCCGGCCAGAGCCGTGGTCGCCTCCTCGGAGGCGGTGCGGTGGGTGCCGGGCGCGGGGGCGTCGGACTCGGTGATCAGGCGGCCCGTCGGGCCGATGGCGGTGCCGGAGGTGACGACCAGCGGCCGGTCGGAGCCGGCGAGCGCGGCACCCATGGCCCGGATGGCGTTCAGGTCGGTCTCGCCCGCCGCGCGGACGTCGGCGAAGTCGTGGACGAACGCCAGATGGATCACTCCGTCGGCGCTGTCGGCGACGCGGGCCAGGTCCTCGGGGTCCGCCAGGCTGCCCCGGTGCACCTCGGCGCCCGCCGCCTTCAGCGCGGCAGCCCCCTCGTCGGACCGGGCGAGGCCGACGACCTCGTGTCCGGCGCCGATGAGTTCGGGGACGACGGCCGAGCCGATGAATCCGGTGGCGCCGGTGACGAAGACACGCATGTCGTTGCTCTCCTCGAAGGATGGGTGGGAGTGGTTCCATCCTTGGCCGGACGGCGTGCCCGCGTCCAAGGCTTGTTCCGCATCGGGCAATACGCCTGGGGCATCACCGCAGCCCAAGGCGCCGACACGGCCGGGAGCCGTACGCTGGGGACATGTCGCACTCCCCCGCCGACGCGGATCTCCACCTCAGGCTGGTGCGGTACTTCACGGTCGTCGCCGAGCACTGCCACTTCGGGCGCGCGGCCGCCGCGCTGCACATCACCCAGCCCTCCCTGAGCCGGCAAGTGCGTCGCCTGGAGCGGGAGTTGGGGGCACGGCTGCTGGACCGCACCCCGCAGGGCACGCGGCTCACCGAGGCGGGCGAGGTGTTCCTGCCGCGCGCGAGGTCGCTGCTGCGGGCGGCCGGACAGGCCGCCGCCGCCGCGCGTGCCGCGGCCGAGCCCAGCCGGATCACCGTCGGGTACACCACCGGCCTGATCGTCACCCCGGCCGTGGCCGAGCTGCGCCGCCGCTTTCCGGACGCGGACGTGCGCACGGCGCATCTGCCCTGGCAGGAGGCGCGCAAGGCGCTGACCGAGCATCGCGTGGACGCGCTGGTCACCCGGCTGCCGTTCGTGACCGAGGGCCTGCGCGTGACCGTGCTCTACGACGAGCCGCGCGTAGTGGTCCTGCCCCTGGACCACCGGCTCGCGGGCAAGGAGTTGGTCACCCTGGACGACATCGCGGACGAGCCGCTGCCCCGCGTCACCGACCGGCTGTGGGACGCGTTCTGGCGGATCGACCCGCGCCCGGACGGGAGGCCCGCGCCGGACGGCCCGCTCATCGAGAACATCGAGGACAAGTTCGAGCTGGTCGCCTCCGGGCAGTCGCTGGCCCTCGCGGCGGGCGTGCCAGGGCTGCGTCCGCCGCGCCCGGATCTGACCACGGTGCCGCTGCACGGGGTCGAGCCGTGTCATGTGGCCGTGGCGACCCGGGCCGGGGACGGCGGACGGCTGGTGACGGAGTTCCGCAAGTGCGCGGAGGCGCTGCTGACCGGGCCCGGGACCGCCGAGTGAGTGTCAGGCGCCGGGGGTGCGCGCGCCCGGGGTGAGCTGGGCCTGGACGAGCGGCCCGTAACGGTCGGCCACGGCGTCGGCGTCGGCCTCGCGCAGCCCCGGCCCGCGCGCGATGCCGTACATCACGCCGAGGCCGACGACGGCCGCGACCGCGAGTTCGGCGCGCAGGTCCGCGTCGGGTCCGGTGAGCCGGGCGGCGAGGCGGTCGGTCACCTGGGCGCGGAAGTTGGCGCGCAGGACGTCGCCGTGGTCGCCGTGCAGCGGGGCGAAGACGATGCGCAGCAGCGGGTCGGTGCCGCGCTCGCGCTGGCTGGTCAGGACGTGCCGGACCATGTGCCGGCCGAGTCCGTCGAGCGGCGCGTCGAGCAGGTCGTCCGCGTCGGTGTCGAAGGACATCACGCGGGCGAAGAGGGCGTCCTTGTTGCCGAAGTACTTCAGCACGAGCGGCGGGCTGACCCCGGCCCGCTCGGCGACGGCCTTCAGGGTGATGTCGCCGTGCGGGTGCCGGGCCAGGAGGTGGCGGGCGGCCTTGAGGATGGCCGCCTTGGTGGCCTCGGCGTCCCGCCGCGCGGTGCCCTGCGCGGTGGCCGGGGCGTCCGGGTCTCTCACGCGTCCTCCAGGGCGCCCGCGCGGCTCCTGCGGGTGATGCCCCAGGCGCGCCGGGTGCCGGTCCCGGCTCCGTCGCCGGTGGAGTCGCCCGGGATGGTCAGGGCGGCCGCGCAGGCGAAGAGGGCGACCGCGCCGGCCATCCCGAAGGCCAGCAGATAGCCGTGCAGGGTGGGCACCGGGACGCCGCCGACGAGGCTCGTGTGGTGGACGAGCACGGCGGCGACGGCGGCGCTGGAGACGGCCTGGCCGATGGTCCGCATGAGCACGTTGACGCCGTTGGCGGAGGCGGTCGCGTGGGCCGGTACGGCGCGCAGGATCAGGGTGGGCAGCGCGGAGTAGGCGAGCGTGGTGCCGGTGGCGACCACGGTGGCGCCCAGGATGATCATCCACAGGTCGCGGCTGTCCGCGATGCGCAGCGCGTAGCCGCAGGCGATGACGGCGGCGCCGAGCGCGAGTGTGATGCGCGGGCCGCGCCGGGCCGAGATGCGGGCGGACAGCGGGGAGAACAGCAACATGGTGACGCCGCCGGGCAGCAGGCACAGACCGGTGGCCACGATGGACAGACCGAGGCCGTAGCCGCTGGCCTTGGGTGCCTGCACGAGCTGGGCGGTGACGAGCGAGTTGGCGTAGAACGCGAATCCCGTGAGCAGCGCGGCGATGTGCGACAGGCCCACCCGGGGCCGGGTCACCAGGCGCAGGTCGACCAGCGGACGAGGGGCTCGCAGCTGCTGGCGCCACCACAGCGCGAGCACGACCGCCGAGGCCGCGAAGAGGCCGAGGACCCGCGGGCTGCCCCAGCCCCACTGGCCGCCCTGCGAGACGCCGAGCAGCAGACTGACCAGCGCGACGGCGAGCCCGAGCGCGCCGACGACGTCGAAGCGGCCGGGCTCCCGTACCGGGGACTCCTTGACCGCCCACCAGGTGGCCGTGACACCGAGCGCGCCGAGGGCGCTGGTCAGCCAGAACATGGTGTGCCAGTCGGCGTACTGCACGACCAGCGCGGCCAGCGGCAGGCCGAGGGCGGCGCCGATGCCGACGGTGGAGCTCATGAACGCGACGGCCGAGCCGCGCCGCTCGGGCGGGAGTTCGTCGCGCAGGATGCTGATCGACAGCGGGACGACGGAGGCGGCGGCGCCCTGGAGCGCGCGGGCCGCGATCAGCACGGCGATGTCCGAGGACAGCGCGCACAGCACCGAGCCGACGGTCATCAGCAGGAGCGCGGAGGTGAGCACCCGGCGCTTGCCGTACATGTCACCGGCGCGGCCGAGCACGGGGGTGAGCACGGCTCCGGAGAGCAGGGTCGCGGTGACCATCCAGGAGACGGCGGCCGGGGACGACCCGGTGAGCCGGGGCAGGTCGGGCAGGAGCGGTACGACCACGGTCTGCATGACGGCCATGAGGATGCCGCCCGACGCCAGCACGGGGATGGTGAGGCGTTCCCGCAGCCGGGGCGGCGCCGCGAGGGTGCCGGGCGGCTCGGGTATGGGGGCGGACGGCTCCACGGGCGCTCCTGCGAATGTGCGTGACTGGTGAATGGCTATTCACCCTATCCAGTGAATGCCCTTTCACCAACATTTACCCGAGCGCCTGAGCCGCGGTGGGACTACCGATCACGGTGGTGCGCGGCACGGGCGTGCGAAGAGCGGGCGTGCAGCGCGCGGGCCATCCGGGGACCGAGGCTGCGCTTGAGCCTGCGCAGCGGCTCCAGTCGCCCGGCGGCGCGGTCGAGGCCGTAGTAGAGCTGGGGCGGGACGTACGGGAGCAGCGGGGAGTGGCGCTGGCCGAGCAGGGCGAACATGCGGTGCGGGGGCAGATCGATGTAGCGGGGCAGGTTCTCGTACCAGCGGGCGCTGTAGCGGGCGGCGCTCTGCGCGGACAGCAGCTCCGTGCGGCGCCGGGTCTCGTAGGCGGTCAGCGCCCCGGACAGCGTGGCGTGGTCGCGCAGGGCGGCGGCCAGGCACATGGCGTCCTCCAGGGCGAGGGTGGTGCCCGCGCCGATGGAGTAGTGGGTGGTGTGGGCGGCGTCGCCGAGCAGGACCAGGTTGCCGTGGTGCCAGGTGCGGTTGGTGAGGGTGCGGAAGGTGGGCCAGGGGGCGGCGGAGCCCGGCTGGGGCTGGGCGAGGAGGGGGTGGCCGTCCAGGACGGGCGCGAAGTGCTTCTCCAGCAGGGCCGATTGCTCGCCCTCGTCGGCGCGGTCCAGGCCGAGTCCGGTGTACGTCTGCGGGGAGCACTCGACGACGCAGGTGCTGTGGGCGTCGTCGTAGGGGTAGCCGTACGCCCAGATCCAGCCGTGGCCCGTCTCGGTGAAGGCGAAGGTGAAGGCGTCGAAGACGCGGGTGGTGCCGAGCCAGACGTAGCGGTTGCGGCCGTGGGTGACATGGGTGCCGAAGGCGTCGGCGTGCCGGGTGCGCAGGGTGCTGCCGATGCCGTCGGCGGCCACCACCAGGTCGGCTCCGGCGGGCGGTTCGCCGATCTCGCTGTCGAACTCGACGCGTACGCCGAGCTCGCGGGCGCGGGCGGCGAGCAGGTCGAGGAGCCGGTGGCGGCCGATGCCGAAGCCCCGGTCGCCGGGCTGCCGGGTGCTCGACTCCCGTACGTGCGCGACGCCTTCGCTCCAGTGGACCGAGTGTTCCTCGACGGCGCGGGCCGACTCGGGGTCATGGGCACGGAGGCGGTCGAGCAGGCCCTGCCAGTAGGTGACGCCCCAGCCGTAGGTGGAGCCCTCGGGGCCGCGTTCGTGGACGGTGACGTCGTGGGACGGGTTCTGCCGCTTGAGCAGGATGGCGAGGTACAGGCCCGCGGGCCCGCCTCCGACGCAGACGACCTTCACGCGCACACCTCTGAGTCACCGGACGTAGTCGATCGGCCTCGCAGGGTAGCAGCGTCGGGCCGTGCTCGTGTCCGGTGACGGGCGTTGGTCGCTCGGGTGCCGTCAGGCGGTGGCGGTGCGGCACTCCGGGTGGCCCCAGCCCGTCGCGTTCTTGGCGATGGGCTCGCCGGCCGCGTAGGAGCGGCCGCACTGGCAGCGGCCGGGGAACTTGGCCTTGATGGTGCGCGCGGAGGCGCTGCCGCCGTTGGCGCGACGGGGTGCCTTGCGGCGTGCGGCGGCCGGGGCGGGGGTGTCGGGCGAGGGCGGCGGCTCCGGGGAGCCGAGCGCGCTGCCCGCGGCCTCCTGCACCACGGCGGCCTGGCTGGCGGCGCGGTCGGCGAAGTCGTTCAGCGGGTCGCCGTCGACCTGGTGGGCGGGGACGTAACGGAACTCCACCGAGCGGCCGTCGAGGAGTTCGTCGATACGGACGACCAGCTCCTGGTTGGCGACGGGCTTTCCGGCGGAGGTCTTCCAGCCGTTGCGCTTCCAGCCGGGCAGCCAGGTGGTGACGGCCTTCATCGCGTACTGGGAGTCCATCCGGATCTCCAGCGGCACGTCGGGCTCGACGGCCGTCAACAGCCGCTCCAGGGCGGTGAGTTCGGCGACGTTGTTGGTGGTGCGGCCGAGCGCCCCGGATTCCCAGCGGGCCGGGGTCCGCTCGTCGTCGCCGGAGACCACCCATGCCCATCCGGCCGGTCCGGGGTTTCCCTTCGAAGCCCCGTCGCACGCGGCCACCACACGTTCACGCATGTGCACGATCATGCCATGGTCGCGGCGGGGGCGGAGCCGTCCAGGTCGGGCGTCCCGCGGGGCGCGGGTCAGGCGTCACGCAGCTCAGGCATCTCTCCCTCGGTGGTGGTGACGTCGATCACCGAGAAGTTGGCGCCCTGCGGGTCGGTGAGCGCGGCGAACCTGCCGAAGGGGCTGGTCATCGGACCGAAGCGGAGCACGGCGCCGAGGTCGGTGGCACGGGCCACGGCCGTGTCGCAGTCGTCGACGGTGAAGTAGACGTTGATGTACGAGGGGACCTCGGGCGGGAAGTCCTCGGTCATCCGCATCCGGCCGAGGACGGGGTCGGCGCCGAGGTCGAAGACGCGGAAGTCGACCGCGTCGTCCTCCATGTCCTTCGCGCGGTAGGGGAAGACGGCCGAGAAGAAGGCGTCGGACTTCCCCGGGTCACGGGTGAACACCTCGGACCAGCAGTAGGCGCCGGGGGTCGCGACGGTCTCGAAGCCCTCGTGGATGCCGCCCTGCCACACGCCGAACACGGCGCCGCTGGGCTCGCGGGCGAGCACCATCGTGCCGAAGTCGCCGACCTGCATGGGCGGCATCAGCACCTCGCCGCCGTTCTCCCGGATCCTCTCGGCGGTCGCGGCCGCGTCCGGCGAGGCGAAGTAGAGGCACCACTGCGACTGGCCCTCCTGGCCGGGCATCGGGGGGACGACGGCGGCGACGGCCTTGCCGTCCGCGTACGCCTGGGTGTAGTTGCCGTACTGGGACGACGACTCGCCGAAGGTCCAGCCGAGGACGTCGCCGTAGAACCGCTTGGCGCCCTCCAGGTCGGTGAACATCGCGTCGGCCCAACAGGGCGTTCCTTCCGGTTGCACGGCCATTGGTCGGACCCTCTCGTTTCAGGCGGTTCGTCCCGGGACGTCACGCTAGCCGGGCGCACGTCGCCACGCGCGGCGGAATTCGTTCGACACGGGTGGCGCCCGGACTCTTGGATGGGCGTCGATGAGTACGGCGAAGATGCGCGCGAACGAGATCGGGGTCGACGCCCCGCTGGTACGACGACTGGTGGCGGAGCGGTTCCCGCACTGGGCGGAACTGCCGGTGCGGCGGCTGGAGTCGTCCGGCACCGAGAACGCGATGTTCCGGCTGGGCCCGGAGCTGGTGGTACGGCTCCCCCGGCATCCCGGGGCGGTGGCCGACGTGGCGCACGAGCGGCGCTGGCTGCCCCGCCTCGGCCCCCTGCTGCCGGTGTCCGCGCCTCGGCCGGTGGGCTTCGGGGAACCCGGCGAGCACTTCCCCTGGCCCTGGTCGGTCTACCGCTGGCTGGAGGGCGTCAACCCGGTCGCGGGTGCCGTCGAACGGCCGGAGCCGCTGGCCCGGGACCTGGGCCGGTTCGTGACCGCGCTGCGCCGGACCGCGACGCAGGACGCGCCGCGGGGATACCGGGGCGGTCCGCTCGCGGACCAGGACACGGAGACCCGGTCGGCGCTGGCGGAGCTGACCGGCCGGATCGACACGGAGGCGGCGACCGCGCTCTGGGAGCGGGCTCTGCAGGCCCCCGCCCACGCCGGTCCGCCGGTCTGGGCGCACGGCGACCTCTCCCCCGGCAACGTCCTGGTGTCCGGCGGGCGGCTCGCCGCGGTGATCGACTTCGGCTGCGTGGGCGTGGGCGACCCGGCCGTGGACCTGATCGTGGCGTGGAATCTGCTGCCCGCCTCCGCCCGCGCGGCCTTCCGGGAGACGGTGGGCGCCGACGACGCGGAGTGGGCCCGCGGACGCGGCTGGGCCCTCTCCGTCGCCCTGATCCAGTTGCCGTACTACCGGGACACCAACCCGGCGCTGGCGGAGAACGCCCGCCACACCATCGCCGAGATCCTGCGCGAGGGATGACGGCCGCGCGGCGCCGCGCCGGAGCGAGGGCGCGCCAGGCGCGTCACCCCGGATCGCCGGACGGTTCCTCAGCCGCCGGCGTACGCCTGCTCCAGCGCGGCGATGTCCAGCTTGCCCATGGTCATCATGGCGCGCATGGTGCGGTCGGCCTTCGCGGGGTCGGAATCCTTGGTCATCTCCAGCAGGCGCTCGGGGACGACCTGCCAGGAGACGCCGAAGCGGTCCTTGAGCCAGCCGCACGGACCGGGCTCGCCGCCGTCCTCGGTCAGACGGGTCCAGTAGTAGTCGACCTCCTGCTGGTCGGCGCAGAGGACCTGGAACGAGATCGCCTCGGTGAACCGGAACTGCGGACCGGCGTTGAGGGCGACGAACCGCTGGCCGTTGGCGGTGAACTCCACGGTCAGCACGGTGCCGGGCTCCCCGGGGCCCGCCTCGCCGTGGCGGAGGACGTCGCCGATGCCGGAGCCCTTGAACACGGAGACGTAGAAGTGCGCCGCCTCCTCCGCCTGGCCGTCGAACCAGAGACACGTGATGAATCCGTCGGTGGTCATGAACGCCTCCCGGGCGTGGTGGGTGGTGCGGGGTGGTGTCACGGTCGTGGAGGTGGACCGGTGCGGGCGCCGGAACTCATCGGTGGGGTGCCGAACGGCCGGGAGCAGGGGCGATTTCAGGCCACCGTAGGGTCGTGCACCACCCGTCACGGCAGGTCGCACGGGAGCCGCCGCACGGTCGGCAAGCGGGCGGAAAACCGGCCCCCACCTGGTGTTTCATGGCTCACGGCGGCACGGTTCCACGGCGCGGCACCGGGCGCCTCTCCCTGTCGAACGTCGTCTTCACGCCACTGCTACAAACCGCCCGCATGTAGGGCGTGACCCTGGGTACCCGCCGGGGGAGGAAGAGGAAACAGGAATAGGGCGCGGTTTTCCGGGAAGCCGGGGACCACGCAGCTTCGGCGGCCGGACGACTTCCGGGCGCAGAGGTTGACACCGAAACCGTGACTCATGTGGGAGAGGTAATGGACACCGCCGTCGGCATCCGTTCGCAGGCCGAGGTCACCGAGAAGACCGCACAGGACACGACGGTCGAGGAGAGCCTTCCCGGGATCGCGGACCCCACGTCCGTGGCCCCCCGGGACGCGCGGGCGCTGTCCCGCCAGTTCTTCCGCCGGCTGGCCGAGCTGGAGGAGGGCACCCACGAATACCAGTACGCGCGCAACACCCTGATCGAGATGAACATGTCGCTGGTGCGGTTCGCGGCCGGACGGTTCCGGGGCCGTGGCGACGACATGGAGGACATCGTCCAGACCGGCATGATCGGTCTGATCAAGGCGATCGACCGGTTCGAGGTGTCGCGCGAGGTCGAGTTCACCTCCTTCGCGCTTCCCTACATCGTGGGCGAGATCAAGCGCTTCTTCCGGGACACCACCTGGGCGGTGCACGTCCCGCGCCGGCTCCAGGAGCTGCGCGTGGAGCTGGCCAAGGCCCGCGAGGAGCTGTCCAGCAGGCTGGACCGCGACCCGACGGTCGCCGAGCTGGCCACCCTGATGAACATCACCGAGGCCGAGGTCATCGAGGGCCAGGTCGCCGCGAACGGCTACAACTCCTCCTCCCTGGACGCCGCGCTCACCGGCGACGGTCCCGAGGACGGCGAGGCCGTGCTCGCCGACTTCATCGGTGTCGAGGAGGAGGGTCTGCGGCTGGTCGAGGACTTCCACGCCCTCGCCCCGCTGATGGCCGACCTGAGCGAGCGCGACCGCATGATCATCCACATGCGGTTCGTGGAGGAGGCCACCCAGGCGGAGATCGGTCAGCAGCTCGGCTGCTCCCAGATGCACGTCTCCCGTCTGATCAAGCGGATCATCGCCCGGCTGCGCCAGGGGATGCTCGGCGAGCTCGGCTGCGCCTGAGTCGACGGCGACGGGCCCGGCGTTCGCGGACACCGGGCCCGTTTCGCTGCCGGGACGCCGTACGGACGTGCGCGGGGACGACGGACGCGGACGTACGTGTGCGCGCGCACAGGTACGAGGGCGCGCGCGAACAAACGAAAAAGCGCCGGTGCGCTCAGGACTCCAGCTCGAACCGGGCACGGACCCGCTTGCCGACGGGTACGCGGTCCACGGTGATCTCGGCCGCGAGCGCGCTCACGATCTCCAGCCCGTGCCGGCCGATCCGCTGAGGGTCCTTGGGGAAGGCGCGGGGCAGAGCCACGCTGCTGTCGTACACCGACACCGCGACCGCGCTGTCGGTCCCCTCCAGCTCCAGGATGTACGGGCCGTTGCTGTGCCGGTCGGCGTTGGTGACCAGCTCGCTCACGACGAGCAGCACCTCACCCGCGGCGCGGCTGTCGACCACGGCGCACCACTCGTTGCGGAGCTGATCCAGGAACTGGGCGGCGAAAGCCCGTGCCGCGGCGATGCATCCGGGCTCACCGGTGTAGTGCGCCGCGCGTCGCAGCGGCTCCACGGGTACGTCGAAACCAGTCGGTATCACTGCCCCGCCCAGTTGTTCCGTCATGCCTGTCTCTCTCGAAGGGCCGGCCGGCCTGTCACCTGTTGCTCCTGTGCTCGTACCCCGAGGCGCGCCGGGCAGTCCACCGAGTCCGTTCGCCTCTGGCGCACAGCCTTGCCCGGCCGGAGCGGGTCGGACGGCGGGCCTGACGGACAGCGGCCCGGACGCCGCTCGATGGCCGGAATCCCACCGGTACGCACGGGACAGCAGAGGCGTACGACCGCGCACGTGGGGCGCGTTGCAGGGCGCACGCCGGGCCGGGACGTCGGGGCAGGAACTCACCCGGCCGGCCGCCGCGGCGGCGTGTACTCCGAGTGAGCGCGTGGTCCGCGTGAACCGGCCGCGACACGTGTCAGGCGAGGACGACCGGCACCACGAAGGCGGGCGCGGTGCGCTGCATCCGCAGGGCGTCGACCGACTCGGCGAGGAGCTCGTACTCCGTGGTGTCGTCGCAGGCGGCGATCCGCACCAGCCGTCCGGCCGCCAGCTCGTCCGCGACCTGCTCCTGACGGATGTCGTCGGCACACCAGGCGCGCAGCAGGGTCGGCACGTCGGCCACGGTGTCCGCGACGGGGACCAGGGCGCCCGGGGGGAACACCGCGTTCTCCGGAAGCGGGTCGAGCCGCTCCGCCATCCAGGAGGCGCGGTCGCGCAGCCACCACAGGGCGAGGGCGAGAGTGGGCGCGCGATAGGTGCCGAGCGGTACGCCCACGCGCTGTCCACCGCACACTCCGTACGCGGTGACATGGCACAGGAATTCGTCGTGCACGCTCACTCCCCCGTTGCCTGGCCGATATGGCGGTCGGACCCTCGCTTTCCGGTGCGGCTCGTGTGCGGTGAGTAGTGCCCCTGGTATTCCGAGTATCGCCACGCGGGAAACGCTGTCACCACGTCTTTCCGGCCACTCTCCTGGCATATGCGAAGCGCACCCCTGTCCGAAAACACCAGGCAAGCCCTGGCCACGCATTACTCGTTGCGTGATCAACCGTTGGTTTTACGGGCGCCCGGAAAAGCGGACAACATGTGAATGTCAGGGAAGTCATGTGAATACCGGGGGCGTCATGTGAATGCGGATTCCGGTCCGCGCGGGTGACCGGTCCGGCCGCAATCCTTCCCCGGCGGCGAATCCACCCATCGGATGAACGTGCCCGCCCGGCCGCATGTCCGGGGTCCGCCGGACGCAGTGTGTGGGTGCCGTCCCGACGACCGGGACGGCATCGAAGGAAAGGTCACGCACGTCATGCGCACTGAGGCCATCGACCGGGTCGCCCTCGTCTTCTCGCTCTTCGACGCCAACGGCAACGGTCATCTGGACCCGGAGGACTTCGAGTTGATGACCACCCGGGTGATCGCGGCGGCCGAGGGGGCGGACCCCGCGGCGCGCGAGCGGATCGCGGCCGCGTTCCGGCGGTACTGGGAGACGCTGTCGGCGGAGCTGGACGCCGACCGGGACGGAAAGATCACGCCGGACGAATTCCAGGCGTGCGTCCTCGCTCCGGAGCGATTCGCCCCCACCGTAAGGGAGTTCGCGGAGAGCCTGGCCGCCCTGGGCGACCCGGACGGGGACGGTCTGATCGAACGCCCGCTGTTCCTCGCGCTGATGGACGCCATCGGTTTCCAACCCGCACACGTCGACGCCCTTTTCGACGCCTTCGGGCCCGACTCCTCGGACCGGATCACGGTCGAGAAGTGGATCGGCGGCATCGAGGACTTCTACGCGCCGGACAAGGCGGGCATCCCCGGGGACCGACTGGTGGGCGCGCGGGGCTGAACCGTGGACCCCGCCGGAACAAAGGGAGCCGAGGAAGAAGGGAGCGGCCGGGTGACGGTCGTCGGACTGGCGGTGGGCCGGGGCACGGGCGCCGAGATCGCCGCCGTCTTCGAACGGGTGCTGGGTCACCTCACCGAGGCGCACGGCGTCCCGGTAAAGGTGGAGCGCTCGGGGCGCGTCTACGACTCGTACGTGTCGCTGCGCGGCGCGGGCGTCGAGCGGACCGCCGCGCGCACCGCCGAGGACGCGGCTCATTACGAGCGGTTCTGCCGGGAACTGGCGTCCCGGGGAGCAACCGCCGTGTTCCGTACGGCGATCAACGCGCAGTCGCTGTACCTGGTACGGCAGCGACTGCGCGCCGTGAAGGTGGACGCGCTGGGCGGCCCGCCGGACGGCTCCGCACCGGAGCTGCTGCTCGTCCGCGACCAGGCGCAGGGCTTCTACACCGGGGACAACGCCCACTCCCCCGGCCGGGTGGTCCGGACGATGGAGTTCAGCGAGGAGATCACCGGCGAGGTGCTCGACCGCGCGCTGCGCCGGGCGCGGAGCCTGTGGCCCGAGGGCGGGGCGGAGCAGGTCGTGATGGCGTACAAGTTCCATCTGCTGGACGGGGCGTTGGACGACTGGGTGAGACGGGCGGCGGACCGGCACGGGGTGAAGATCCGGCTGTGCCAGCCGGACACCGTGAACCGCGATCT
Source organism: Streptomyces sp. NPDC005004 (assembly GCF_053600675.1). NCBI lineage: Bacteria > Bacillati > Actinomycetota > Actinomycetes > Kitasatosporales > Streptomycetaceae > Streptomyces > Streptomyces sp. NPDC005004. The sequence goes on along the minus strand of NZ_JBSGAH010000005.1, from coordinate 320,763 downwards.
GATCACCCATGGTCTCCCGCCCCGCACGGTGATCGTCGCCGGGAACGAGTGGGGGGACATCATGCATGTGATGCTGCTCGACCGGTTCGGCGGCGAGCGGCAGGAGACCCGCTGCACGGAGAACGTCCACCTGCGCCCGGACGTGGCCGACCTGGTGGAGTACCAGACGGTGCACGGCTCGGCGGACGACCTGGAGGGCCGGGACGCGGTCAACCCGGTCGCGGCGATCCGGGCGGCGGCCGTCGTCGCCGAGCGCCACGTGGGCTGTCCGGGTGCGGTGGCGGCCGTGGAGACGGCGCTCGCCGAACTGACGCGGCGGGGGGTGTGCACCGCCGACCTGGGCGGGGAGGGGACGACCAGCCAGGTGGTGGACGCCCTGCTGACGGCGCTCGGCCCGGTGTCCGGGTCGGACCCCGGGGCCGGGCGGGACTCCGTGCCGGTCGCGCGGGACTCCGTGCCGGTCGCCCAGCCCGCGCGGGGTGCCGGGGAGTCCCCGGCCGATGCCGTGGTCGCGGGGGCATGACAGGCGTGGGCGGGGGCACGGCGCTGGTCGTCGTCGACCTCCAGGCCGACTTCTGCGGTCCGTCCGCCGCCGCCCGGCACGGCCACGACCCGGCCGTCCTCGCCCGCGCCGCCGAGAACTCCGCCCGCGCCGTGGCGGCGGCGCGGGCGGCGGGCACCGAGGTGGTCTTCGTCCGCTTCCTGGGGGACGAAGACCACCAGGGGCCGAGCTGGCGCCGGCGCGACCGGGCGCTCGGCAAGCGGCCCAAGTGCGTCTCGGGTACCCCGGGCGCGGAGTTCCACGGGGTCACCCCGGCGCCCGGGGAGGCGGTCTTCACCAAGTACGCCTGTTTCGACACCTTCCTCGCGGACGGCTTCGAACGGCATCTGCGCCGACGCGGCGTCCTACGGCTGGTGTTCGCGGGAGTGTTCCTCGACGTCTGCGTGGACTCCAGCGCGCGGACCGCGTTCCAGAAGGGGTTCGAGGTGTCGGTGCTCACCGACTGCACGGCGCCGCTGCATCTGCCCGAGCAGCTGATGCTCACCTTCATGCGGCGGGTGTACGGCGCCCGCCTCACCACCCGCGCGGACCCGGAGCTGTGGGCCGCGCATCCCGCGACACCGGGCCCGAGCGGCCATGCGACCGAGGAGGAGAGATCACGACCACCGTCACCACGCCCCGACCCGGTCCCGGCGACCCCGGCGAATCCGGCGGTTCCCAAGCCTCGGGAGCCTCGGGAGTGGACGCGGGCGTCGGAGTGACCGCGCTGCTGGTCGCCGCCGCCCGCGCGATCGAGACGCACCGCCCCGACGCGCTCGCCCGCGACCCGTACGCCGCGCACTTCGTCCGCGCGGCCCGTGCCTCGGCCGGCTGGCCGCTGCGCCCGGAGCAGGTGCCGGGCGGGGACGCCGACCCGGTGTGGGGACGGCTCGGCCGGTACTTCGGGCTGCGCACCCGGGCGCTGGACGACGCGCTGCGGACGGCGGCCGCCTCCGGCACCCGGCAGTTCGTGCTGCTGGGCGCCGGGCTCGACACCCGGGCGTTCCGGCTGGACTGGCCGCCAGGCAGCACGGTCTGGGAGGTGGACCGCCCTGACGTGCTCGGGTTCAAGGAGCGGGTGCTGGACTCGCTGGGCGCCGTCCCGGTGGCCCGGCGCGTGCCGGTCGCCGCCGATCTGCGCGAGGACTGGGCCACGGCCCTGCTCCGCGCCGGACTCGACCGGAGCGCGCCCACCGGCTGGCTGGCCGAGGGGCTGCTGCTCTATCTGCCCGCCGACGCAGAGCGCCGGCTCCTGGTGAAGGTCGACGAGTCGAGCGCTCCGGGCAGCACCCTGGCGTACGAGGTGAAGCTCCACCGCGAAGTACGGGCCGTGCGGCACAACCCGGTGTACACCGCGACCCGGGAGCGTCTCGGCATCGACCTGCTCGCGCTCTTCGACGGCGATCCGCGCCCGGACTCGGCCGCCGATCTGGCGGCCCGGGGCTGGCGCACCCGGGTCGACTCGCCGTACGACCACACCCGCCGCCACGGCCGGGGCCCACGGCCAGAGCCGGACGACGCGCTGGCGGTCAACCGCTGGGTGTTCGCGGTCAAACCGGCGGGTGGCCGGGGCGGTTGACCGCTCCCCCGGCCACCCGCCGGCTCAAGGAGTCGAAGGGCTGGGGCTCGTCAGCGGGCCGAGGCTCGTCAGCCCTTCAACACCTCGTCGATCCGTGCCAGTTCCTCCGCCGCGAAGTCCAGGTTCCGCAACGCGCCCACGCTGTCCTCCAGTTGGCGGGGGCTGCTCGCGCCGACCAGGGCCGAGGTGACCCGGCCGCCTCGCAGCACCCAGGCGAGGGCGAGCTGGGCGAGACTCTGGCCCCGGGACGTGGCGATGCCGTCCAGGGCGCGCAGCCGGGCGACGAGGTCCTCGGTGACGGCGTCGGAGTTCAGGAAGGGGCTGTCGCTCGCGGCGCGGGAGTCCTCGGGGATGCCGTCGAGGTAGCGGCCGGTGAGCAGGCCCTGCTCCAGCGGGGAGTAGACGATCGAGCCGACCCCCAGGTCGTCCAGGGCGTCGAACACGCCCTCGTCCTCGGGGCGCCGGTCGAGCATCGAGTAGCGCGGCTGGTGGATGAGGAGAGGGGTGCCCAGCTCGGCCAGGATGCGGGCAGCCTCGCGGGTCTGCTCGGCCGGGTAGTTGGAGACGCCGACGTAGAGCGCCTTGCCCTGCTGGACGGCGGAGTGCAGCGCACCCATCGTCTCCTCCAGCGGGGTGTCGGGGTCGAAGCGGTGGGAGTAGAAGATGTCCACATGGTCCAGCCCCATACGCTTCAGCGACTGGTCCAGTGAGCTCAGCACATACTTGCGCGAGCCCCATTCGCCGTAGGGCCCCGGCCACATCAGGTAGCCCGCCTTGGTGGAGATCACCAGTTCGTCGCGGTACGGCGCGAAGTCCGCCTTGAGCGCCTCACCGAGGGCGGACTCGGCGGCGCCGGGCGGCGGGCCGTAGTTGTTGGCGAGGTCGAAGTGGGTGACGCCGAGGTCGAAGGCGCGGCGCAGGATCGCGCGCTGGGTCTCCGCGGGGCGGTCGGGTCCGAAGTTGTGCCACAGGCCGAGCGACAGGGCGGGGAGCTTCAGTCCGCTGCGTCCGGTGCGCCGGTAGGGCATGTCGGCGTAGCGGTCGGGGTGTGCGGTGTACAACGCGACTCCAGTGGGGTGGGCACTCGGTGTTCCCGGCCGCCGGGTGTCCGGCAGCCTCCCCCACTCTTTCCCGGAGCCCGGTCAGCGGTCCAACAGGAGAATCCGATGGGTTTGAGCGAGCGCACTTCTCAATGCGGTTAGGCTTCCGCCTCATGGAACTGCGTCATCTCCAGCACTTCGTCGCGGTCGCCGAGGACCAGCACTTCACCCGGGCCGCCGAGCGGCTCATGGTGTCCCAGTCGGGCCTGTCGGCGTCCATCCGGTCGCTGGAGCGCGAGCTGCGGGCTCCCCTTTTCGTGCGGACGACCCGGCGCGTGACGCTCACCGAGGCCGGGCGGGCGCTGCTGGTGGAGGCCGAGCGGGTGCTCGCGCAGGTCCGCGCCGCGCACGAGGCGGTGGCCGCGGTGCAGGGCGTGCTGCGCGGCACGGTGGCGCTGGGCACCGAGCAGTGCATCGCCGGGGTCCGGGTGGCGGGGCTGCTCGCGGCCTTCCGCCGGGAGCACCCGGACGTGGAGATCCGGCTGCGCCAGACCGGTACGGGCACGCTCGCCGAGGAGGTGGCGGCGGGCCGGCTGGACCTGGCCTTCGCCTACCGCACCCGCACGGACGGCGACCAGTTGCGGGCCGTACCGCTGACGAGCGAGCCCATGACGGTGCTGTGCCATCCGGAGCACCGGTTCGCCGAGGCCGGCGCGGTCCTCGCCCCGGCAGACCTTGCGGGCGAGGTGTTCGTGGACTTCCACCCGGACTGGGGTCCGCGCCGGGCGACGGACGCGGCGTTCGCGGCCGCCGGGGTACGGCGCACGGTCGCCCTGGAGGTCAACGACGTGCACGGCCTGCTGGACCTGGTGGACGAGAACCTGGGGATAGCGGTCGTCCCCCGGCACTTCCGGCACAAGCGGTCCTCGCTCACCGCGTTGCCGCTGAAGGGCATGGGCGAGGCGGCGTACGAGACGGTGGTGCTGCTGCCGCCGGAGCGCGCCACCAGCCCGGCCGCCCGTGCCCTGCTCTCGCTGCTGGGCACCGAGGAGGCGGCCGTACCGGCGGAACCGGCGGTGACCGGGCCGCTGGGCGAGGTGTGACGCGAGGTGTGCGGCGCCCGGCGTGACGCGCCGTCAGGCCATCGGGGCGCGGCGGGCGCGGGGATGGGCGAAGGTGGACCCATGCATGCCAAGGACATCCTCATCGACGGCTTCGGCCGCGTCCGGGAAGAGGTCCACGCCGTCCTGGACGATCTCGGCCCCGACGAGCTGCACACGCGCCCCGCGCCCGACGCCAACACGATCGCCTGGCTGGTGTGGCATCTCACCCGGGTGCAGGACGACCACATCGCCGACGCCTTCGGCCTCGACCAGGTGTGGCTGTCCGACGGCTGGGAGAAGCGCTTCGGGCTGAGGCTTCCCGCGCACGACACCGGCTACGGGCACACCCCGGCGCAGGTCGCGAAGGTCCGGGTGGACTCGGCGGACCTGCTGACCGGGTACTACGACGCGGTGCACGAGCAGAGCCTGACGGCGCTGCGCTCGGTCACGGCGGGCGACCTGGAGCGGGTGGTGGACGAGCGCTGGAGCCCGCCGGTCACGCTCGGGGTGCGCCTGGTGAGCGTCCTGTCCGACGATCTCCAGCACGTCGGACAGGCCGCCTACGCACGCGGGCTGCTTCAGACGGCGTCCGCGTAGCCCGGCAGGATGACGTCCTCGATGAGGGCCTTGCGCTCGTCGAACGGGATGAACGCGCTCTTGACGGCGTTCACCGTGACCGTGCGCAGGTCCTCGGCCGTCCAGCCCGCCTCCTCGACGAGCAGGGACATCTCCCGGGTCATCGTGGTGCCGGAGACCAGCCGGTTGTCGGTGTTGAGGGTGACCCGGAAGCCGAGGTCCTTCAGCTCGGTGATCGGGTGCTCGGCGATGGAGGTCGCGCAGCCCGTCTGGAGGTTGGAGGTGGGGCACATCTCCAGGGCGACACGGCGGTCGCGGACCCAGCCGGCGAGGCGGCCGAGCTTGCCGTCCACGATGTCCTCGGTGAGGCGGACGCCGTGGCCGATGCGCTGGGCACCGCACACCTGGAGCGCCTGGTGGACGCTGGGCAGGCCGTACGCCTCGCCCGCGTGGATGGTGAACGGCACGCTCTCGCGGCGCAGCAGCTCGAAGGCGGCGAGGTGGTCGGCGGGCGGGAAGCCGTCCTCGGCGCCCGCGATGTCGAAGCCGACGACGCCCGCGTCCCGGTAGGCGACGGCCAGTTCGGCGGCCTCCTGGACCCGGTCGAACATCCGCATCCCGCACAGCAGGGTGCCCACGCGCACGGGCGTCCCGGCAGCGGCCGCCTTGGCCATGCCGGAGGCGAGACCCTCCTGCACGGTCTCCACGACCTCGCGCATCGTCAGGCCGCCCTGGGTGTTCAGCTCGGGGGCGTAGCGCACCTCGCCGTAGACCACGCCGTCGGCGGCGAGGTCGAGGACGTACTCCTCGGCGACGCGCAGCAGGCCCTCGCGGTGCTGCATGACGGCGAGGGTGTGCTCGAAGGTGCCTATGTAGCGCACCAGGTCGCCCGAGCCCGCGGCCTCCACGTACCAGGCGGCCAGCTCGTCGGGGTCGGTGGTGGGCACGGTGTGGCCCACCGAGGCCGCGAGTTCGACGAGCGTGGCGGGGCGCAGAGCGCCGTCGAGGTGGTCGTGCAGCACGGCCTTGGGGAGCCGGCGGAGGGTGTCGGTGTCGATGCGGGGCGCGGTCATGGCGGGCTTCCTCGGCGGATCGTGCGGGATGCGGGGGTTCAGGCGGCGGGCTGGAGGAGGTCCCAGCGGTTGCCGTAGAGGTCCTGGAAGACGGCGACGGAGCCGTAGGACTCGTGGCGGGGCTCCTCCAGGAAGGTCACCCCGGCGGCGGTCATGCGCGCGTGGTCGCGGGCGAAGTCGTCGGTGTGCAGGAAGAAGCCGACGCGTCCGCCGGTCTGGTCGCCGACACGGGCGCGCTGGGCGTCGTCCTTGGCGCGGGCGAGCAGCAGACCGGTGCCGTCGTTGCCCTCGCCGGGTACGACCACGACCCAGCGGGCGCCGTCCGGGCGGGGCTCGTCCTCGGCCAGCCGGAATCCCAGTGCCTCGGTGTAGAAGCGGATGGCCTCGTCGTAGTCGTCCACAACGAGGGTGACCAGGGCAACGCGTCGCATCGGGGCCTTCCGGTGGGGGTGGTTAGCGGGAGAGGTTATACGTAAAACCTGACGTGCGCCAGTCACCTTCGGCGGGGGCCGCGGCGTGCTCGAACGGGCCGGGCGCGTCCCCTGGCTGGTTTGTTTGCCCGGACTGAGGGGCGGTGCCCCGGTGAACGGGCACCGCGCCCCAGCCCGGAGAGACACGCGGTTCAGTCCGCGTCGCGGTGCAGCGCGTTCAGTCGGGCCAGTTCTTCGCCGGTCAGCTTCAGGGCACCCGCCGCGATGTTCTCGCTCAGGTGGTCCGGGTTGCCGGTGCCGGTGATGGCGAGGACGTGGGAACCCTGGTGGAGGGTCCACGCGGTGCGGATCTGGGCGGGGCGGACGGCGTGGGCGCGGGCGATCTCCGTGACCGCCGCCTCGGCGCGCCCGGCGGCGGCGCCGTGCTCACCGCCCTCGCCCGCGACGGCGTAGTACGGCACGAAGGCGATGCCGCGGTGCCGGCACATCTCCAGGAGCGCGTCGGCGTCGGGATCGGGCAGGTCGAGCGCGTACCGCTGCTGGACGGAGACCACGGGGGCGATCTCCAGTGCCTCGGTGAGGTGGCGTGGCCGTACGGAGGAGATACCGAGGTGCCGGATCAGGCCCGCCTCGCGCAGCTCGGCGAGGGCGCCGAAGTGCTCGGCTATGGACTCCTGCCGCATTCGGCGGAGATAGACGAGGTCGAGATGGTCGCGGCCGAGCTGGCGCAGGTTCTCCTCGACATGGCCGCGCAGTTGGTCCGGACGCGCCGAGGTGCCCCACTCGCCGTCCTGCTCGCGGAAGGGGCCGACCTTGGTGGCGATGAGCAGATCGTCGGGGTACGGGGCCAGCGCGGTGTTGAGCAATTCGTTGGCGGAGCGGAGCGCGGAGAAGTAGAACGCGGCCGTGTCGATGTGGTTCACGCCGAGCTCGACGGCCCGGCGCAGTACGGCGATGGAGCGCCCGCGGTCGCTCGGGATGCCCTCGTGGAAGGCGGAGCTGCCGGTCAGGCGCATGGTGCCGAAGCCGGTGCGGTGGACGGGGAGGTCGCCGAGCTTGAAGGTGCCCGACGCTGCTGCGGTGATCGTTTCGGCGGTCATTCGGCGGAGTTTCGCACACCGGAGCGAACGGGACACGGGGTTTCGGACGCCCCCGCGCCCCGGACAGACGGAGCCCGATGTGACGGCGGGCCCCGCCGGGCGAGAATCGTCGGTATGACGATCACCGCGCATCCGCTCGTCGCCCGCGCCCGGCAGCTCGCCTCCTCCCTGCTGGAGCCCGAGGCCGCGCGGGTGGACCAGGAAGGGGTGCCCGCCGGTCATGTCGAGGCGGTCAAGCGGTCGGGGCTGCTGGGGGTGACGGCGCCTGTCGAGTACTGCGGGGCGGGGGCACCGGCGGCCGTGCTGCGGGAGACGGCGGAGATCCTGGCCGGGGCGTGCTGCTCGACGTGGTTCGTGCAGACGCAGCACCACACCCCGGTGCAGACCCTGGTGCGGGGTGAACAGGCCGCGCGGGAGCGGCTTTTGGGCCCGCTGGCGCGCGGGGAGCTGCTCTCCGGAGTGGCCTACGCGCATCTGCGGGCGTACCCGAGGGTTCCGGTGCGGGTACGCCAGGAGGGCGTCGGCCGGCAGTTCGACGGGAGCGTGCCCTGGTTCACGGGGTGGGGCCTGAACGATTTGATGCTGCTGGCCGGGGTGGCGGATGACGGCGAGGTGCTGTTCGCCTTCGTCGAGGCCCGTGAGCAGCCCGGGCTGCGGGCCTCGGCGCCCATGCGGCTCGCCGCGCTCTCCGCCGCCCGGACGGTCTCGCTGGAGCTGGACGGTCTGTGGGTGCCCGAGGAAGCGGTGGCCCTGCGCGTCCCGTACGCGCAGTGGGCCCCGGGCGACCGCGCCAAGACCCTGAACGCCAGCCCGGCGGTCTTCGGCATCGCCTCCGCCGCCCTGTCCCTGCTGGACGAGGACACGGCCGCTCCGCTCCACGCCCGCCTCGCCGGCATCCGCCGCCGCGCCTACGCCCTGGCCGACCACCCCGAGCCGCTGGAACACGTCGAGGAACGTCTCGCGGTGCGCGCCGAGGCGTTCGAGGCCCTCACCGAGGCGACCACGGCCGCGGTCGTGGCAGGCGGCGGACGGGCGATGTCCCTGACCGCCCGCGCCCAACGCCTCGCCCGCGAGGGACTGTTCCTGCTGGTGCAGGGTCAGACGGCGGAGACCCGGGCGGCCCATCTGCGAGCGCTGGCGGGGTGAGCGGGACCCTTCCTCAGCGGGGTCGAGGCACCCGCCGGGACCCGGTACGCGTCCCGCCCGTCACCCCCCGGCGTCCACCTCCGCGTCACGGCGGACTGGGCCGGATGGACCGCGCCGTACGGTCCGTAGGCGTCGAGCGCGGCCCGGGCGGCCGGCGGGCCGAGGGGGACGGACGCGCCGCGCGTGACGGAGCCACGCGGTCGCGGTCGGCCGATCCCGGTCGACCCGCGTGGGCTCAGTCCTCGGCCCGCTTCTCCAGGACCACGAGGAAGCTGTCCGACTCCAGGTCCATCACCACGGTCGCCGGGCGGCCCTCCGCACGGCGGGCCGCGGCGTACTCCTCCGCGGGCCACGATCCGCGGGGCGAACCTGCGGGAAACCGCTCCAGCACCTTCGCGACCATGGCGACGAACACCTCCGGTGGACGACGGGACGTGCGACGTGTACTCCCCCGTCTGCCCCGGAAGAGGACGGCCACGCACCGTACGCCGGTCGCTGCCAGGCCGCGACCTCGACAGGCGCCGTCCGCCCGGCGCGGGCAGGCTGGGCGGAGGGCGGCACGCATCCGGAGAGCGCCCCCGAGGAGAAGCAAGGGGGCGGGGGAACCGGAGGGCGGGGAGACCGCCACGGCAGGAGACACCGACGCGGAGGACCCGGGACGATGAACGACGACGACGCCAGGGGCGGCCCGCTCTGCCTCGTGACCGGTTCCACCGGCTACATCGGCGGCCGTCTGGTGCCGGAGCTGCTGGAGGCCGGGTACCGGGTGCGCTGTCTCGCCCGCACCCCGCGCAAGCTGCGCGACCATCCGTGGGCCGGGCAGGTGGAGATCGTCCGGGGCGATGTCACCGACCCCGAGTCGACGGCCGAGGCGATGCGGGGCGTCGACGTGGCGTACTACCTGGTGCACGCGCTCGGCACCGGCGACGACTTCGAGGCGACCGACCGCCGCGCGGCGCGCAACTTCGGCAAGCAGGCCAAGGCCGCCGGCGTGCGCCGGATCGTCTACCTCGGCGGGCTCACCCCGGCCGACGTGCCCGAGGGCGAACTCTCCCCGCACCTCAGGTCGCGGGCCGAGGTGGGCCGCATCCTGCTGTCCTCGGGCGTGCCGACGGCCGTGCTGCGCGCGGCGGTGATCATCGGCTCGGGCTCGGCCTCCTTCGAGATGCTGCGCTATCTCACCGAGCGGCTGCCCGTGATGGTGACCCCGAGCTGGGTGCACACCCGTATCCAGCCCATCGGCGTCAAGGACGTGCTGCGGCTGCTGGTCGGCTGCGCGAGCCTGCCTCCGGACGTGAACCGCGCCTTCGACATCGGCGGCCCGGACGTGCTCACGTACCGCGAGATGATGCTCAGGTACGCCCAGATCGCGGGTCTCCCCCACCGGCTCATCCTGTCGGTGCCGATGCTGACGCCGGGTTTGTCCAGCCACTGGGTGGGACTCGTGACGCCGGTGCCCGCGTCCATCGCGCGGCCGCTGACCGAGTCGCTGCGGCACGAGGTGGTGTGCCGGGAGCACGACATCCGGCGGTATCTGCCCGAGCCGCCGGGGCATCCGTACGGCTTCGACGCGGCGGTGCGACTCGCGCTGCGCCGGGTGCGCGAGGCCAAGGTGGACACGCGCTGGTCCTCGGCGTCCCTGCCGGGCGCGCCGAGCGAGCCGCTGCCCACCGATCCCGACTGGGCGGGTGGCAGCCTGTACACCGACGAGCGCGAGACCGTGGTGGACGCCCCGGTGCGGGCCCTGTGGCGGGTGATCGAGGGCGTGGGCGGCGACAACGGCTGGTACTCCTTCCCGCTGGCCTGGAGCCTGCGCGGCTGGATGGACCGCGCGATGGGCGGGGTCGGGCTGCGCCGGGGACGGCGGGACGCCGAGCGGCTGCGGGTGGGCGACTCGCTGGATTTCTGGCGGGTGGAGGAGGTCGAGCCGGAGCATCTGCTGCGGCTGCGGGCGGAGATGCGGCTGCCGGGTCTCGCCTGGCTGGAGATGTACTCCTCTCCGGATGCCGAGGGCCGCAGCGTCTACCGCCAGCGCGCCCTGTTCCATCCACGCGGGCTGCTCGGCCAGGCGTACTGGTGGGCGGTCTCGCCCTTCCACTCGATCGTGTTCGGCGGCATGGTCCGCAACATCGCGCGCGCCGCGTGCCGCGAGCCCGAGGACCGCGCGAAGTCGCCGGCGCTGCGGCGGCGCAGGAGCCCGGCCGGCCGGCGCTGAACGGGCGCCCGCCGAAGGAACCCGCCCCCGGGTGCGTCCGCCGGACGCTCCCGGCCGGAAGAGTCAGCGTCCGTACCTCCCGCTCGTCCGTACCACCTCCTCCGGAGCCGCCCGATGAACACCTCGGTCGTCCTGTTCACCGCCGACCTGCGTCTGCACGACCATCCTCCGCTGCGCGCGGCTCTGGACGGCTCGCGCCAGGTCGTCCCTCTCTTCGTGCGCGACCCGGCCGTGGCCGCCGCGCACGACGCGCCCAACCGGCAGGCGTTCCTCGCCGACTGTCTGCGCGATCTGGACGCCGGGCTGCGCGAGCGCGGCGGTCGGCTCGTGGTGCGTTCCGGCGACGTGGTGGAGCAGGTGTGCAAGGTGGTCGCGGAGGCCGACGCCGACGAGGTGCATCTGTCGGCCGACGTGAGCGATTACGCCCAGCGGCGTGAGCAGCGGCTGCGCGACGCGCTGGAGGCGGACGGGCGCAGGCTGCACGTGCACGAGACGGTGACGGGGGCGGTCGCGCCCGGTGCGGTGACCCCGGCGTCCTCGGACCACTTCGCGGTGTTCACGCCGTACTTCCGCCAGTGGTCGGGCGAGCGGCTGCGGGACGCGGTGGCCGCGCCGCGCGCGGTGGGGGTGCCGGAGAACGTCGGTTCCGAGGAGCTGCCTTCCCGGTCCGCCGTCCCGGGCACCTCCCCCGGGCTGGCGGAGGGCGGCGAGGAGGAGGGGCGCAGGCGGCTGGCCGCGTGGCTGCGCTCGGGGGTCGGCGCGTACGAGGACCGGCACGACGACCTGGCGGGCGACGCGACCTCCAAGCTGTCCCCGCATCTGCACTTCGGCACGCTGTCCGCCGTCGAGCTGGTGCACCGGGCGCGGCGGGCGGGCGGCCCGGGCGCGGAGGCGTTCGTACGGCAGCTCGCCTGGCGGGACTTCCACCGCCAGGTGCTGGCCGCCCGCCCGGCCGCCTCGCACACCGACTACCGCACCAAGCACGACCGTTGGCGTTCGGGCCGCGACGCCGAGGCCGACATCGAGGCATGGCGCGAGGGCCGCACCGGCTATCCGGTGGTGGACGCGGCGATGCGCCAACTGCGCCACGAGGGCTGGATGCACAACCGGGGCCGGCTGCTGACGGCGAGCTTCCTGGCGAAGACGCTGTACGTCGACTGGCGGGTGGGCGCCCGGCACTTCCTCGATCTGCTGGTCGACGGCGACATCGCCAACAATCAGCTCAACTGGCAGTGGATGGCGGGCACGGGCACGGACACCCGCCCCAACCGCGTCCTCAACCCGGTCATCCAGGCGAAGCGGTACGACCCCGACGGCGCGTATGTGCGGCGCTGGGTCGAGGAGTTGGCGGAGGTCGAGGGACCGGCGGTGCACGAGCCGTGGAAACTGCGCGGCTTCGACCGGGCGGCACTCGGGGACTATCCGGACCCGATCGTGGAACTCTCCGACGGGCTGGACCGGTTCAAGCACGCACGGGGACGTGACTGAACGTCAGCAACCGCGCGACAGGGCATCTGATCAGCTCAGTTGATCGGTCCCGTACGCCGCCGTCAGGGTGGCCAGGGCGTCGGCGAGGCCGGTGGGGCGGACCATGCCCCGGGTCGGGCGGCCGGTCCAGCCGGGGCCGCCGAGCATGACCAGGGGCTGTGCGCGGGCGCCCCGTACGCCCCACGCGGTGGCCGCGACGTGCCGGGCGAGCTGCGGGGCCGCGGTGGCGCGGGACTGGGCCCACAGCACGACCGCCGCCGGGCCGAGCCGCCGTACGGCCGCGCCGAGCGCGTCGGCCGGGACGGCGGCGCCGAACATGCGGGTGGGGATGGCGCTTCGGGCGAGCGAGGCGTTGAGCGCCTCCAGCGGGAGCGTGTGCTGTTCGTCGGGGACGCAGGCCAGCAGGACGGGGGCGACGGAGGCGCCCACGGGAGCGGTGTGGCGGCGCAGAGCCGTGGAGACGTGCCAGGAGAGCAAATGCTCCACCTCGATGTAACGGTCCCCGGAGGAAGCCCACTTGCGGCCCACGGCGTGCAACGCCGGCGCCATCACGTCCTGCCAGGCGACGGTGAGGCCGAACTCGCTGATGGCGTGGTCCAGTTGCCGCGCGACGGCGGGCGCGTCCAGGCGGACGGCGGCACGGGCGAGCCCCCGGCACTCCTGGCGCACGTCCCCGAGGGGCAGCGCCCCGGCGGCCCGGGAGCGCGGCGCGGCCGGCGCGACGGGCGGGGCAGCGGCCGGGGTGTTCCCCTCCGGTCGGTCCCTCGCGGCGCGGGCGGCCTCGGCGGGCGGCACACCGGACGCGGTGAGGCGGCACATCGCCTCCAGGACGGCCACGTCGTCCGGGACCCAGCGGCGGTGGCGTCCGTCGGCGCGCGCGGCAGGGCCGATACCGTAGCGCCGGTCCCAGGAGCGCAGCGTGGTGGGCGAGACGCCGAGCCTGCGGGCCAGGGCGCCGGTGGTCAGGCCCGCGTCGGCGGAGGCGCGGCGCGCCGACGGCGGCGGCTCGGCGTCCGGTCCGGTGCGTACCGGTTTGTCGTCCATACGACGACTATACGACGCAGAATCGATGCGAGTTGTGGGCGTCCGCGCCCGGCTCACACGATGGCGGAACCGTCGTCCGTGAGGAGCCGAGGTCATGTCCCCGTATCCGGCCGCGCCTGCCGTCGCCCCCGCCGAGCCCACCGTCTCCCGGTGGGTGGCGGCCGAGGAGTCGTACGGCGACCAGGAGATAGCGCGGGGCCTGGTGGCGGGCGACGAGCGCTGCCTGGCCGCCGCCTACCACCGCTGGTCGCCCCTGGTGTACACACTGGCGCGGCGCGCGCTCGGGAACGCCGGGGAGGCGGAGGACGTGACCCAGCAGGTGTTCCTCGGCGTGTGGCGGGGCCGGGCGGGCTATCGCGCGGAGCGGGGACCGCTGCCGGGCTGGATCGTCGGCATCGCCCGGCGCAAGATCGCCGACGCGCTGGCGGCGCGCACCCGGCGCGCCGAGCTGGTCACGGCGGCGGGGACGGCCCTGCCGGGCCCCAAGGCCGCTCCGGAGCCGGAGTCGGCGCTGGACCGGGTGCTGGTCCGGCGGGAGCTGGGGCGCCTCCCGGCGGCGCAGCGGCGCGTGCTGTATCTGGCGTTCTACGAGGACCTCACCCAACCGCAGATCGCGGCCCGCACGGGGTGGCCGCTGGGCACGGTGAAGAGCCACGCGCGCCGGGGTCTGCACCGGCTGCGATGCGGAATCGAGCGCCCTGAGTCATTTTCCGCAGACAAACCGGCCCACCCCCTACACACAGGGCCATAAAAGGCGCAAAATATGAGGAACAGCGGTGCTGCATCGCTCACCCCACCAGCGCGGTCCAGCCCCGCACTACGCGAGGGAAGGGAGCACACGCTGACATCGCAGGACAACGAAGGACGCGAGGCCGGTTCGCCCGGGCGGACCGGCCTCCTCATGCCCTGCGGCGGACGTTGATGATCCGATTCCGGACGGAGCCGGGTCCGGGGGGACTGGCTCCGGTAATAGCGGGAACATGCCAAGGCAGCGAGGGCCCGGACCCGGAGGGGTGGATATGGAAATCTCAGGAATCATCAGCGCCATAATCATCGGCATCATCATCGGTGTGCTCGGCCGGCTGGTCGTACCGGGCCGCCAGCACATCGGCATTCTGCTGACCATCGTCGTCGGCATCGTGGCCGCCCTGCTGGGCTCCGCGATCGCGGCCGGGCTCGGGGTGGCCGACACGGACGGGCCCGACTGGATCGAATGGCTGATCCAGATCGCGCTCGCGGCAGCGGGTGTGGCGGCGCTGGACCGGTCGCGGGGACGCCGCTGACGGAACCGGCGTCGCGTCCCTTTGCGAGATGACGACGACCGGGGCGTGACGTCCCCTCCACGAGCCGACCGGACGTCACGCCCCGTACAGATAAGGGGTCGTGGTGGTCAGCGCGCGGAAGCCGAGCCGCTCCAGGACGGGGCGGCTCATGTCCGAGGCGTCGACCTGGAGATAGCGGCAGCCGTGAGCGGCGGCGGCACGGGCTCGGTGGGCGACCAGGGTGCGGTAGACGCCCCGGCCGCGCCACCGTGTGACCGTGCCGCCGCCCCACAGTCCCGCGAACTCGGTCCCCGGCACGATCTCCAGGCGGGCGGCGGAGACCGGCTCGTCACCGGCGAGCGCGACCACCGCGAGGACGGTCCCGGGGTCGTCGGCGAGCTGGGTGAGCAGTTGGCGCCGCAGCCGGCTGCCGTCCCTTCCGAACACCTCCTCGTGCACGCGCACGACGAGTTCGACCCCGACCTCGTCGGTGGCCCGCACGACACGCACCCCGGCGGGCGGTTCGGCGTCCTGGGCCACGTCGGCGGTCTCGGCGACCATCACGGTCTCCTCTTCCTCGGCCCGGAACCCGGCGGCGGTGAGCCGGTCACCGAGATCCCGCGGCCGGTCGTGACCGTAGAGCTTCCACTCGAACTCCTGGCCGAGACCGGTGAAGTGGGCGATCTGCTCCTCGATGGCGCGCGGCGCGTCCGTCTCGTCCAGCCCCGACCAGAGGACGGCGTTCCAGCCGCCCGGCTCGGAGACCAGGCGCACCACGGCGCCGGTCCTCTCGATCCGCACCCCCGGGCCCTCGGCCCGCGCGCCCTCGCGCATCTGACGGTCGTACGCGGCCAGTACCGCTGTGGCGTCCATGGGGTCACTCCAGCAGCCGACTCCCGTGCGGGCAACGGAATTTGCCCGCGAGGCCCGCGAGGCGCGCACGGCCCGCACGGGAGGGCGCCGGAGGACGGTCAGCCGAGTTCGAGCGTCGCGACGCCGAAGACCCGGTCAAGGGCGTGCTCGCGGACCGGTCTGGTGTACATGCGGGCGGTCTCGAAGGAGGGCGTCAGGCCCAGGTCGAGAGCGAGGGCGACGGCCGCCTTGTTCGGCTCGGGGACGTCCACGGCGATCCGCTGTCCGGCGACCTCCGCCGACAGCGCGGTCAGCAGGGCGCGGGCGTCGTCAGCGGTGTCCGCGAAGAGGGGGCCGACGCGCGGGCAGTCGTGTCCCGGGCGGATCACTCCGTAGCCGGTGAGCCGTCCGGCGTCCTCGCGGACGAAGGCACGGTGGCCGGGGAGCGTGAGCCACTCGGCGAGGAAGCGGGGACGGTCGGCCGGGGAGCAGGCGCTGTCGTACGCGACGACGGCGGCGAGGTCGGCGGCCTCGGCGGGGCGCACCCCGTCGGGAGCGGCCCCGGTGGGAGCCGGTCCGGTGTAGCGGGCGGTGCGGTGGGCGAGCTCGAAGCCGGAGCGGCGGTAGTTGTCCTGCTGGGCGACCACGCCGTCCAGGCCGACGGTGCGCGTGCCCGCGTGCGCGAGAGCGGTCTTCCAGGTGGTGAGCCCGTGTCCGTGGCCCCGGAGGTCGGGGCGGACGAGGTAGCAGCCGAGGAACGCGTAGTCGTCGCCGTAGTTCACCACGGAGACGGCCGAGACCGGCTCGCCGTCGATCCGGCCGAGGAAGAAGCCTTCGGGGTCCTGGGCGAAGAAGGCGGGGCCGTCGGAGAGTCCCGGATTCCAGCCCTCCTCCGCCGCCCACGCGCTGATCACCGGCCAGTCGGCGAGGGTGGCCTGGGTGACGACGAGATCCTGGGGGGCCGGTGACGTCATCGGTGCGCTCCATTTCCTGGGGGGCCGCGCGGCCGTGCCCGGCGTACGGGCGGCCTCCGCGCGGGTGGGACCACGGACGGTGCGACGGCTCGTCGCACCCGCCGCATCCTTCCCGATCCCGCGTGCGCACGCCACGCCCCAGGGGTGCGTGAACCGAGTCAACGGGCCGCCGATGCGCGGCCGTTGACAACACGTCCGGCGGGCCCGGCTCCGCCGTTCATGTCAAAGGCCCCACCGAGGCCGGTCGCGTCCGGTGGGGCCGTGCGCCGGCGCGGTCAGCCGACGCGGGTCGGCCGGAAGCGGCGGTACAGGGCCGCTCCGGCGACGATGAACGCCGCGCTGCCCGCGAGCGCCGGGGCCGTCGTGTCCGTACCCGTGTGCGCGAGGGTGCCCCCGGGCGGAGCCGCGGGGGTGTGCGGCTTGGGGTGGGACTTCGGCGGGGCCGGGGGTTCCGGCGTGGCCGGGGGCTCGGTGGGGGGCGGGGTGACCGGCGGGGCCACCGGCGGGGGCGTGGTCTCCTCCGGGCCGTTCTGGCAGTGGTTGCCGAAGGCCGGGTTGGCCACTCCCACGACGTCGACGCTGTTGCCGCACGCGTTCACCGGCACGTCCACGGGAAGCTGGATGCCATTGCCCGAGAGCACGCCGGGCGAGCCGTGCGTGACGCTGTGCGCCGAGGAACCGGACGTGCCGGTGCCGACACCCGCGTGGGCGGACCCGCCCGAGGTGCCGGACCCGCTGCCACCGCTCTCCGCATCGGAGCCGGTGTTCGCGCAGGAGTTGCCCATCGCCGGGTTCAGGAGCCCGACCACGTTCACCGTGTTGCCGCACGCGTTCACCGGCACGCTCACCGGGAGCTGGACGGTGTTGCCGGAGAGCACACCGGGCGAGCCCACCGCAGCGCCGTCGGCAGAGGCGCCGCCGGCCGCGAAGGCGGCGGACACCGGCATCGCCATGGCCATCGCGCCGGAAGCGGCGGCCACACCGATCACACCGTTACGGGTAGCCCGTTTCATAGGTTTGCCTGCCTTCCAGAGTCAGTCGCGGGCAGTTGCCCGCACCACATAGAACGCGGCCGGACCATCCGAGTTATGGCTATTCCTGCTTTCACCCCATCGAGTGGGCCCGTCCATCGAATGGCGTGACGCCGCCCGAACGAGTCAAAAGTGGCGTCCCAAACGACCGCGAAACGGTCATGAACGCGTCCGGAACCGAGCACACGACCGCCACGGGCCGAGGACGATACGGCCCCCCGCGCCCCGACGCCCGCCGGGAGGCGGCGGCCGCGGGGCCCGCTTATCGTGAGGACGGCGCGGCTCCAGATCCCCCGATCGGCCGCGTCCCGGGAGGCGATCGATGCCGGCGAAGCTGACCAGACGACCCGCCCTGCGACGCGCCGGGAGCGCCGGAGTCCTCACCCTCGCGCTGCTCGGTGCCGGGCTGCCCGTCGCGGCGGCCGAATCCCCCGCGCCCGGACTGTCCCGGTTCTACGAGCAGAAGGTGGCGTGGGGCGCCTGCGACGGCCCGGACATGCCCCGGGACCTCCAGTGCGGCAAGGTCACCGTCCCCCTCGACTACGCGCACCCCGGTGGCGCCACCCTCGATCTGGCGCTGGCCCGCTACCGGGCGACCGGGACCCCGCACGGCTCGCTGCTGCTGAACTTCGGCGGCCCCGGGGCACCCGGCGTCGCCCAGCTCGCCGCAGGCGGCAAGGCGTTCATGGACCTGACCAACGGGTACGACGTGGTCACCTTCGATCCGCGCGGTGTCGGCCGCTCCTCCCCCGTGAGCTGCGGCGCGGGCCAGGACCCGGCGGCGGACGCGGCGGCCTCGGACTCCGAGCTGGACATCCGCCGCCCGCAGACGCTGCTGATCCGGCTGCGGCAGTCCGCAGCGCTGTGCGCCAAGTACTCCGGTCCGGTCCTCCAGCACATGGGCACGGTCGACGCGGCGCGCGACATGGACGTGATCCGCCAGGCGCTGGGCCGCAAGAAGCTGGACTACCTGGGCTTCTCCTACGGCACCCGGCTGGGCGCGGTCTACGCGGCCGAGTTCCCTCACAAGGTCGGGCACATGGCCCTGGACGGCGTGGACACGCTGACCGAGCCGCTGTCCGAGCAGGGCAGGGCCGGTGCCGAGGGGCAGCAGACGGCGCTGGACTCCTTCGTGGACTGGTGCACGAGCGACGTGGGCTGTCCCTTCGGGCAGGACCCGCGAGCGGCGCGCGACCAGGTGGTGCAGCTGGTGCGCTCGCTCGACGCGAACCCGGTGCCCACCGACTTCGGCGGCACCTTCTCCGGACAGGACCTGGTGGGCGCGATCGGGCAGGGGCTGTACAGCAAGCAGCTCTGGCCGTCGCTGGAGCGAGCGCTGGCCTCCTTGACGGAGGACGGCGACACCCGGCGCGTCCTCGGCTTCGCCACCGGAGGCATCGCCGTGCCACCGCGCTCCGACGGCGGCGGGAACGGGAGCGGCGGCAAGGGCGGGCAGCACACCGGTCTGGTGGCCACGCAGGACGTGCCCGTCGACAACCTGCCTGCCGCGCTGCTGGCGATCAACTGCGCCGACGACCCGGACCGCCCCTCGGACGCCCGCGTCACCAAGGACCTGAAGGACCTGCGCTCCGCCTACGACGAGGCGTCCCCGGTCTTCGGCCGCTACCGGCTCACCCAGTTGCTGATGTGCTACGGCCGCCCCAAGGGCACGGACTACATCCGCGACGAGGTGAAGAACGTGCCGTCCGCCCACATACTGCTGATCGGCACGCGCGGCGACCCGGCGACGCCGTACCGCTGGACCGTGGAGACGGCCGCCCGGCTGGGCGACGCGGCCGTGGTGCTCGACAACAAGGGCGACGGTCACACCGGCTACGCCTCCTCCAAGTGCGTGCACCGCAAGGTCGACGACTTCCTGCTGTACGGCTCGCTGCCGCCGAACGGCAGTTCCTGTCCGGCGGACAGGAACGCCTGGAGTTCGCCCGTGGAGGGCGACGAGTGAGCCGCGCCGGAATGGGTGACGGGTGTAGCGCAATCGGGTCACAGCGCCGATTCCGGTACAACCACACAGGCCGGACCGCCGTCCTACCGTTCGGGCGGACCGTGGTCCGCCAGGCCGTGCCGTCGACCGTGATCAGGGAGTCCGTCATGCGTATCCGAGCCCTCGCCGCCGCTTCCGCCGTCCTCGCCTCCGGGGCCGTGCTGCTGACCGCGCCGGCCGGTCACGCCTCCCCCGCCCGGGTCGCCCCGTGCACCCAGGGCGAACTGACCGTGCGCGCAGCGGCGGTGTCCTCCGAGCGCACCGTGGTGCGATTCTCGCTGACCAACCGGGGCGGCCGCGCCTGCACCGTGGAGCGTGTGCCGGTGGTCAGCTTCGGCGGTCTGGACGGGGCCGCGCTCCCGGTTCGGGACGGCGGCAAGGGCACGTACCGGCTCGGCGCGCGGGAGACCGCCTACGCGGCCGTGCGCACCATCGGCGACCCGGCCGACCCGGAGGCCCGCCGGGCCCGCTCGGTCTACGTGTCCGACGCGGCCGGGCGATGGGGCGGCGTCTTCTCCGCCGGACACCTGGGCACCGGGACACGGGTCCTGGTGTGGGAGCCGGTGACGACGTGGTGGCAGCCGAGCCGCGCGGCGGCGGACCGGGAGATCGGCCTCGGCTGAGCGCGAGACGCCGCCGGGGGTGAGACGCCTCTGAGGGTGGAGCAGTTCTGACCGCCAAGCACCCCGACGTCGCCCCCGAACACACGAGCGCCGAACGCGCGGCCGGACACCCGGTCGCGCCGCCCCCGAATGGGTCAAATTCCTTACCGCTCCTACGACTTGACGCTCCGCGCCCGTACAGCCGAACCGCACGGATACCACACCTGGAAGACTCTGACATATGCCAGAAGCACCACCGCATCGGGTGTTGCCAAATCACTTACGGGGGTTCGCCCGCTGTGCGACAGTCGTAGCGGTTCCACCGTTCTCCCGGCCGTACCGTTCCCATCGGAGTGCGTCATGCCGTCCCCTGTCTCCGCGGACCGCCCCGCCCCGCCGCCCGGACGCGGCTCGGTCGATGCGCTCATCTCGCAGACGCGGCGGCTCAAGGGCGACATGGCCGCCGTACAACGTGACACCCCGGGCGAGGGATCGGCCCCGGAGGAACGCTGGCAGCGCGCCCTGTACGAACTGGCCCTGCATCAACTCGACGACCTCGACGCCCACTTGGCTCAGCTCCGGGACGGCCCCGACCGTCGGAGCCCCGAGGACGACGGCGGATCGCTGCTCGGCCGGGTCGGCAGCGCGGAGTGGAACCTGCTGACGGACGCGGCGAGCTGGTCCGTCGAGCTGTACGGCATCCTCGGCCTCGACCCGGTCGAGCCCGCCCTCACCCTGGACGAACTCCCCTCCCTGGTGCACGAGGAGGACCGCCCCCGGCTGACCGCGACGGTGACGGCCTGCCTGGTGGACGCCAAGCCGATCGACGACGAGTTCCGCGTCGTACGACCCGACGGCTCGGAACGCATCGTGCACATGATGGGCGAGCCCGTACTGGACGCCGACGGCGGCACCGTCTCCATGTGGGCCGTGCTCCGGGACGTCAGCGAACTGCGCCGCCGGGGACGGACGGTGCGCGAGACCGGCGACTCCTTACGCCTGCGCCAGAGGCCCCCGGCCCCGTCCGGCGAAACCTTGCTGCCACTGTGGAGCGAGCCGACCCGGCACGGCACGGGCACCCTCGACATCGCCGCCCGGCACCTGCCCTCCGAGTCGGTCGCCACGGCGGGCGGTGACTGGTGCGATGCCCTCGAACTGCCCGACGGATCATCCCTGTTGAGCGCCGGCGATCTCATCGGCCGGCACGGCAGCCCGGTGCCGGCCGTAACGGTCCTCCTCGGCGCCGTACGCGGGATGGCCCTGTCCGGCACCGGGCCCGGTCGGCTGCTCTCCGTGCTCGACCAGGTGCTGGACGTCTCCGCGCCGCCCGCCCGGCTCAGCGGGGCCGCCTGCTGCCACTACGCGCCCGGCCACCGCACCCTCACCTGGGCGTGTACCGGCCACCCCGCCCCGCTGCTGTTCCGCGACGGGACGGGGCGCGTGCTGACCGCACCGGACGGCGCGCCCGGGACCGCGGCAGGGCAGGCCGAAGTCGCCCTGGAGCAGGGCGATCTGCTCCTGCTGCACACCGAGGGACTGCTCCTCGGCGCCGGTGGGTCCACGGCACTGGACCGGCTGCTCGGACTCGGTCCGCTCCTCCACGCGGCGTCCACCGCGCCGGAGTGCGCGCGGATCGTCGCCGAAGCCTTCGGCACCCGGGAGCGGGCGTACGACGCCTGCCTGCTGGTGGCCAGGGTCACCGCGTAGGACCCTGGTTCAGGCTTCCGTACTCCTTCCCCGCTGCTTGGGCAGCGCTGTCCTGATCTCCTCCCGCAGTTGGTGGATTCTCGGGTAGCCCGCGTACTCCGCGCTGAGCCGGTACATCTGGAGCAGCCGGTCCCAGGTGCGCCGCGAGGAGTTGGCGCCCATCGCCAGGAGGGCGAGCCGGGCGTACCGGTCGGCCTGCTCGGGGTCGTCGGCGATGAAGCAGGCGGAGGCCATGGAGAGATGGTCGAAGATCTTCGACCGCTCGCGTCCGTCGACCCGGAGCGCCAGCGCCTTCTCCGCGTAGTACTGGGCGTGCGCGGCGGCGCTCGGGTCGAACTCGGCCAGGGTGCGGTAGGCCAGAGCCTGCATCCCGTACAGATCCTCGTCCTTAAAGGTCTGCATCCAGTCCGGCTGGGTCTCGGAGTGGCGGTCGGAGACGAAGAGGTCCTCCGCCTGGCCGAGCGTGCGCCGCATCGCCTGACCGTTGCCCATCGCGGCCTGCGCCCACGCCTCGATGGTGTGGAACATCGCCTTCGTACGCGGCTGGAGACGTTCCCCCGAGCCGGAGTGGGCGAGCTTCATCAGGTCCAGGGCGTCGTCGGGCCGGCCCAGGTGCACCATCTGTCGGGCGGCCCGGGACAGGGCCTCCCCGGCACGCGGCCGGTCGCCGCCCTCGTGCGCGGCGTGCGCGGCGATGACGAAGTACTTCTGTGCCGTGGGTTCCAGGCCCACATCGTGCGACATCCAGCCCGCGAGGACCGCGAGGTTGGCCGCGACGCCCCACAGGCGCCGCTGGAGGTGGGGGGGGTGGTGGTAGGCGAGCATACCGCCCACCTCGTTGAGCTGGCCCACGACCGCCTTGCGCTGGAGGCCGCCGCCGCGTGCCGCGTCCCAGGCGCGGAACACCGCGACGGAGCCTTCCAGTTCCTCGACCTCCTGCTCCCCGACGGGGGCGGCCTCGTAGCGGTCGAACCCGGCGGGGTCGGCATGCAGGGGATCGTCGAAGACGGGGGCGTCGGCCTTCAGGGCAGGGTCGGTGTGCAGCCAGTCGCGCATGGAACTGCTGAGTGTGGCTCCCGCGGCGAGCGCGGCACCCGCGCCCACCAAGCCGCGTCGGTTGAGCATGAGGTCCATTCCCGTGAATTCGGTGAGGACCGCGGCGGTCCGCCCGGGCGTCCACAGCACGCCGTCGGGATGATCCGCATTCCCGTCGCCCTGCCGTTTCCCCGCACGCCCGTGCCGTACCAGACCGAGGTCCTCCATGGTCACGACACGGCCGAGTCGCTCGGTGAACAGAGCCGCCAGCACCCTCGGCACCGGATCACGCGGGATCTCTCCCGTGTCGATCCACCGCCGCACCCGCGAGGTGTCGGTCGAGAGCTGGGGGTGGCCCATGGCCGCCGCCTGCCGGTTGACCAGTCTCGCGAGTTCGCCCTTCGACCAGCCGGCCAGGCCGAACAGGTCAGCGAAGCGGGTGTTGGGTTGTCCGCTCACGTCAAGCCCCCAGGTTCTCGGCTGAGTTGACAGTAGCCCCGTGCCGGTTGCCGGGCGACTATTCGCCAGGGTTCGCCAGGGTGCGCCAGATGGTGTGCCAGTGGACATCGGGTGTCAGGTAGGAAAGCGCCACCCCGACCCGGTCACCCCGGGACATTCCCCAGGGTGTTCCCGAGGGGCCGGGCCGGGCGGCGCGAGCACAGCTCATGGACTGTCAGGACAGGCACCGCAGGCACACGAAGGGATCTGTATCTCCCATGTACGCAGCATCGTCCTCCGTGTCCGCTCCGCCCCGGCCACCGCGTCCCCGCCCGGCGGGCGGCGGACCGTATCTCGACCCGGCGGCGCGGCCCGGAACATCCGTGCCGGTCGTGGGCCGCGCCGCGCGCATCCCGGGCCAGCCCGGCGCGCAGCCGCTCAGCGGCAGACTGGACCTGTCCGGCCCCCAGGGGGCCCAACTGCGCGGCGCCATCAACGCCGTCCACCGCATCTGCCCGGAGTTCGCCCCGGTGCAGGTACTGCGCCGCACCGGGCGCTCCGTCACCCTCGTCGGCACGGCGGGCCGCACCACGGCCGTGGCGAAGTGTCTGCTGGACCAGTCGCCCTCCTGGGCCGAGCGCGTCCGGCACGAGATAGCGGCATACCGCTCGTTCGTCCGGCACCGCCCCCCTGTGCGGGTGCCGAGGCTGATCGCGGCGGACCCGGACAACTGCACACTGGTGATCGAGCGCGTGCCCGGCCGGATCGCCGCGCTCCAGCGCCACCCGATGGACGCCCCGGCCCGCCCGGACATCCGGACCGCGCTCGGCGCGATCTGCCGGCTGAACGCCTGGCGCCCCCCGGCGGGCACCTTCGACGCCCCCCTCGACTACGCGGCCCGCATCAACCGCTACCACGAGCTGGGGCTGCTCACCGACCGCGATCTGGGCGACCTCCAGAAGCTGATGCACGGCATCGCGCACTCGGCGGGCCGCCAGGGCATGGGCCAGTTCTGCCACGGCAACGCCCTGCTGTCGAACATCCTGCTCTCGCCCGCGGGCCCGGTGCTGGTCGACTGGGAGCACGCGGGCTGGTACCTCCCGGGGTACGACCTGGCCACCCTGTGGCTCGCCCTGGGCAGCGCCCCGGACGCGCGGCGGCACATCAGCCAGATCGCCCAGCTCGGCGGTCCGGCCTCGCGTGACGCCTTCCTGGTGAACCTGATGCTGGTGCTGACCCGGGAGATCCGGAACTACGAGACGGCCGTCCAGCGCTCGATGCACGAGACGGCACCGGCCGTGCCCCGGGCGGGCGGCCTGGCGAGCGGGGAGGAGCAGCGGCTGGTGCTGCGGCGCCTGCACGACGACTGCCACATGGCCCGGCAGGCCGTGCGGGCGGCGGTGGGCACCCGCTGACACAGGCTCCGCGGTGCGCCCGGAGCGGCGGCGCACCGCGGATTCCCCTTTCCGGGAGCGGCTATTGGTCTACGCCACTGACGCCCCGCAGGCCCGCCAGCCACCACCACGAAACTCGCCGGACCCCTCTGTGACATGGGAAATCGCTTCGCCGACGGCATGATTGACGGATCGTCGGCCAGCGGGTACCACTGACCCAGCTCGGCGCCGCCCGCCCCGCCACGCCCGCCCGTCACAGGAGGCCGCATTGCGAGGATTCGCCACCGACCCGACACCCGGCCGCAGACGGCTGCACCGCACCACCGGCGCCCTCGCGGGCGCCGTCCTGCTGTTGCCGCTGCTCGGCGCGGCCCCGTCCTCGGACGCGGCCGCCGCGCCGTCCGACGGCAGTCTCCAGCGCGCCTTCGCAGACGCCTCGGCCGAGTACCACGTGCCGCAGAGCCTGCTGCTGGCCGTCTCCTACCTCCAGTCCCGCTGGGACACGCACGCCGGTGCCCCCAGCGTGAGCGGCGGGTACGGCCCGATGCACCTGACCGACGCCCGCACCGCGCTCGCCACCACCGAGCACTACGCCGAGGGTGCCGAGGACCCGCGCGGCGACGGCGCCCGCGCCGCCCTGCACCCGCGCGCCGAGGCCCCGCCGGCTTCCGTGCTCCCGGACCGTCTGTCCACGCTGCGCCGCGCGGCGGAGCTGACCGGTCTGTCCGCGTCCAGGCTGCGCACCGACCCGGCGGCGAACGTGGCCGGGGGCGCCGCGCTGCTCGCGGCCGAGCAGAAGCAGCTCGGGCAGAAGCCGGGCGCCGACCCGGCCGAGTGGTACGGCGCGGTGGCCCGGTTCTCCGGCGCCGACGACTCGGCGACGGCTGCCGCGTACGCCGACGAGGTGTTCGACGTGCTGCGCACCGGGGAGTCCCGCACCACCGACACCGGCCAGCACGTCGCTCTGAAGGCCGCCCCCGGAGTGCGCGGCGACACCGCCCAGCTCAGGCGGACCGGTCTGCGCACCCCGAAGACGGACGGCGTGGAGTGCCCGGCCTCGGTGTCCTGTGTGTCGGTCCCGGCGCCGTACGAGGAGTTCGGGGACAACGACTACGGCAACCACGACCTGGGCGACCGTCCGGCCTCGCAGCGGATCAAGTACATCGTCATCCATGACACCGAGGGCGGCTGGGACGGGGTGATGAACCTGATCCAGGACCCCACCTATGTGTCCTGGAACTACACCATCCGCTCCACGGACGGTCTGATCGCCCAGCATGTGAAGGCGAAGGACGTGGCCTGGCACGCGGGCAACTGGGACGTCAACGCCCGCTCGATCGGTATCGAGCACGAGGGTTTCCTCACGGCGCCGGACGCCTGGTACACGGAGGCGATGTACCGCTCCTCGGCCCGTCTGGTGCGCTATCTGTCGCGCACGTACGGCGTCCCGCTGGACCGCCAGCACATCCTCGGGCACGACAACGTGCCGGGTCCGACCGCCTCGACGGTGCCCGGGATGCACACCGACCCCGGTCCGTACTGGGACTGGCGGCACTACTTCCGGCTGCTGGGCCACCCGTTCAGGGCGACGGGCACCGCCCGCTCCGGGCTGGTGACGATCCGGCCGGACTACGCCGCCAACCAGCCGGTGTACACGGGCTGCGACACGGCGGGCGTCACCTGCCCGGCGCACGGCTCGGGCGAGGTGCGGCTGTACACGGACCACGACGTGAACGCCCCGCTGGTCAAGGACAAGGGCCTGGGCACCACGCCGACGACCGGGGTGAACGACCTGTCCTCGCGCGTCTCCACCGGCCAGCAGTACGCCGTCGCGGACCGCTGGGGCGACTGGACGGCGATCTGGTACCTCGGCCAGGAGGCGTGGTTCGAGAATCCGAGGCGGCACGCGACGGCGGTTCCCGCGTCCGGGTTCACGATCACCCCGAAGGACGGTCTGGCGAGCGTGCCGGTCTACGGCCGGGCGTACCCGGAGAAGGAGGCGTACCCGGCGGGCGTGCCCGCGCAGTCGGTGGTGCCGCTGCCGTACACGATCCCGGCCGGGCAGAAGTACGTGGTCGGTGACGAGATGCCGGGCGAGTACTACTACGCGGTCACCTTCACCGAGGACTCGCACAAGGTGGTCGTCGGCAAGGACCTGTACTACGAGATCCAGTACGGCCACCGGGTGGCGTTCGTCCGCGCGGCCGACGTGACGCTGGCGGCCGCGCGCCGCTGAGGCGGGGCCTCAGCCCTGCTGGAACAGCTCCGCCGGGAGCGGTTTCAGCAGGGCGTACAGGTCGTCGGTGATGGGCCGGTCCCAGGCCGCGATGGTGACGAGTACGCCGTCGCTGCGGTCGAACTGCACGCAGGAGATACGGCTCTCGGAGAGCTTGAGGCGGCGCACGATCAGGAGGTTGTCTCCCTGGAGGACGGGGGTGTCCTCGACGCCGACGACGGTGACCTCCTCGTCGTTCTCCAGCGCGAGCAGCAGTTGCGCGACCTCGAAGGGGATCTCGCCCTCGGCGGTCTCCCGGGCCGGGGAGCCCTCGGGGAGGTTGCCGATGATCATGGCGGGGCCGCGCCCGCCGAACAGGTCGTAGCGCAGGAAGACACCCTGGCAGGTGCCGTCGGGAGCGGGCAGCAGGCCCGCGCCGAGGTTGCCCGGCCAGTCGCCCGGGTCCATGGCCAGCACGTCGAAATCGGGGCCGGCGGGGGTTGCGCTGCGGCGGCGGAGGAACGACATGCGGCAATGGTACGTGCCCGGGAGCGCGCGGCGGTGTGCGGGCGCCCCTGGACAACGGCCGCGCGCGGCGCGGCACACGGATGGGACCGAGCGCGCCGCCCGCGCGGGTCACTCGTCCGTGGGAACGGGCGGTACGACGGCGACGGGGCTCGCCGCGTGGAGCAGCACGGCGTGGGTGACCGAGCCGAGCATGGGGGCGGGGGCGAGCGGGCGGCGCCGGTGGCGGCCGACGACCACGAGGTCGGCTCCGGCGGATGCGCCGACGAGCAGTCCGGCGGCGCTTCCGGGCAGCGCCTCGATGTCGGTGCGGACACCGGGGTGGCGCTCGCGGTAGGGCGCGAGGGAGGTGTCGGCGAGGGCGCGGGTCTCGGTCTCGACGGCTGCCTGGTCGACGGCCGGGGGCACGAGCTGGCCGGGCGCCGACCAGGACTGCACGGGCCAGGGGTAGGCGGCGATCACCTGCACGCGCGCGTCGCGCAGTGCGGCTTCGGTGAACGCGAAGTCGAGGGACGCCTCGTCGGGGTGGTCCACGTGAATGCCGACGACCACGCGGGGACCGGGTTCGGCGGGCTCGCCGTCGACCTCGCGGCCGGGGCGGGGCACGACGACCACGGGGCAGCGGGCGTCGCGGGCGGCGGCCACGCCGTTGGAGCCGAGGAGCAGTCCGGTGAAGCCGCCCCGGCCGCGCGAGCCGAGGACGAGGAGCTGGGCGTCGGCGCCGAGTTCGGGCAGGACGGCGGCGGGCGCGCCCTCGACGGTCACGTACTCCGTCTCGGGGACGTCCTCGCGGTCGCGCAGCAGGGTGCGCACCTCGTCGAGAACGGGGTCGCCGTCCTGCTCGGCGGCGTCGGCGACCAGCACGTCCTCCTGGCCCCAGGGGGCGTACTGGCGTACGTGCACGATCCGCAGCGGCGCCTGGCGCCGGCGGGCGTCGTCCAGCGCCCACTCCAGGGCGCGCACGCTGTCCTCGGACCCGTCCACCGCCGCGATGACCGGCGCTGCGCTCATCGTTCCTCACCTCCGGAACACGACCTTCCCCTGTCGGGGCCAGCCTGGCTCAGCGGCCCGCTCCGGCGGGGCGCCCCTGGTCGCGTGTCCGGAAATCGGGCGCGAACACCCCCGGTTCGGCTCCGGGTGCCTGGTGGGGGGCTCAGGTCAGGTCGAACTCCCCGGCGCGGGCGCCGGAGACGAAGGCGCCCCATTCGGCGGGCGTGAAGATCAGTGAGGCGGCCTCCGCGCGGTCGCCGTTGCGCATCGCGACGAAGCCCTCGACGAAGGCGATCTGGACGTCTCCCAGGCCCCGGCTGCCGGAGCGCCACTGCGCTCCGCTGAGGTCCAGGTCCGGCTTCTCCTTGTCCCAGTCCGCGAGCGGCTGCCGCTGGGTGATGCTCTCGGCCACGTCCGTGCTCCTCCCGGTTCGTCGTCCGCGAGTCAGCCTAGCGAGCGGTCCGGGCGGCGGACAGGCCACGTGAGGGGGACGTGTGGACGGCGTGCGCCGGTCGGCGCGCGCCCCTGGGAAAAATCCGGGTGCCCGCCTCTTGCCTCGGACCCGTCGGCCTGAATTACTTGCCTCGAAGGAAACGACCGAATGATCGGTCGTCCGTATTGCGTATGTGCGTGGCGCGTGAGGGGGCCTTTTCCGATGACGGACACGGCGGATCTGCTCGACGCGGGCGAGCGGCTCGGACTCGACGAGCTGCGCGCCCTCCAACTGGAGCGCCTGCGCGCCACGCTCCGGCACGCCTACGAGAACGTGCCCTTCTACCGCGAGTCCTTCGACAAGGCCGGAATCCGTCCGGAGGACTGCCGTTCGCTTGCCGACCTCGCGCGCTTCCCGTTCACCGTGAAGAGCGACCTTCGGGAGAACTACCCGTACGGCATGTTCGCCGTCCCCCGCGAGCGCATCCGCCGCCTGCACGCCTCCAGCGGCACCACGGGGCTGCCCACGGTGGTGGGCTACACGGAGGGCGACCTCTCCCTGTGGGCCGACCTGGTGGCCCGCTCGATCCGCGCGGCGGGCGGCCGCCCCGGCGACGTGGTCCATGTGGCGTACGGCTACGGGCTGTTCACGGGTGGGCTGGGCGCGCACTACGGCGCCGAACGCCTCGGCTGTACGGTCGTGCCCGCCTCCGGGGGCATGACGGCACGGCAGGTGCGGCTGATCCAGGACCTGGAACCCCGGGTCATCATGGTCACGCCGTCGTACATGCTCACGCTCCTGGACGAGTTCGAGCGCCAGGGCGTGGATCCGCGCGGCACCTCGCTGCGGGTCGGGATCTTCGGGGCCGAGCCGTGGACGGAGGAGATGCGGCGGGAGATCGAGGAGCGGTTCGCGATCGACGCCGTGGACATCTACGGCCTGTCGGAGGTGATAGGTCCCGGCGTGGCCCAGGAGTGCGCCGAGACCAAGGACGGTCTCCATGTGTGGGAGGACCATTTCTATCCGGAGGTCGTCGACCCGGTGACCGGCGAGGTGCTGCCGGAGGGCGAGCCGGGCGAGCTGGTGTTCACCTCGCTGACGAAGGAGGCGATGCCGATCGTCCGGTACCGCACCCGGGATCTGACCCGGCTGCTGCCGGGCACGGCGCGGGCGTTCCGCCGGATGGAGAAGATCACCGGCCGCAGTGACGACATGGTGATCCTGCGCGGGGTCAATGTGTTCCCCACCCAGTTCGAGGAGATCGTGCTGCGCACGCCCGGTGTGGCGCCGCACTTCCAGTTGCGGCTGACCCGTGAGGGGCGGCTCGACGCGCTCACCGTGCGCGCGGAGTCCCGGCCGGGTGCCACGCCCGAGGTGCGGGAGGCGGCGGCGCGGTCGATCGCCGCCGCGGCGAAGGACGGCATCGGGGTGTCGGTGTCCGTGGAGATCGTGGAGCCGGAGTCCCTGGAGCGCTCGGTGGGGAAGATACGCCGGATCGTGGACCTGCGGCCGCG
Source organism: Streptomyces sp. NPDC005004 (assembly GCF_053600675.1). NCBI lineage: Bacteria > Bacillati > Actinomycetota > Actinomycetes > Kitasatosporales > Streptomycetaceae > Streptomyces > Streptomyces sp. NPDC005004. Next base: position 290,453 of record NZ_JBSGAH010000005.1, on the reverse strand, counting down.
CTAGCACCGGACCGCCGCTCAGTCGCCGAACCTGTCCCGCAGCTCCCGCTTGAGGATCTTGCCGCTGGCGTTGCGGGGCAGCTCGGCGACGAAGAGGACCCGCTTGGGCGCCTTGAACGGGGGCAGCGTCTCGCGGACATGGGCGACGAGCTGGTCCTCGGTGACCTCGCCGCGCGGGACGACGACGGCCGTGACGGCCTCGATCCAGCGTTCGTCGGGCAGCCCGATCACGGCGGCCTCGGCGACGCCCTCGTGGGTGTAGAGCGCGTCCTCGACCTGGCGGGAGGCGACCAGGACGCCACCTGAGTTGATGACGTCCTTCACCCGGTCCACGATCGTGAAGTAGCCGTGCGCGTCGCGGACCGCGAGGTCCCCGGAGTGGAACCAGCCGTCACGGAAGGCGGCCGCGGTCTCCTCTGGCTTGTCCCAGTAGCCCTCGCAGAGCTGCGGGGAGCGGTACACGATCTCGCCGGGCGTGCCGTCGGGCACGTCCTCGCCGTCCTCGTCCACCACGCGGGCGTCCACGAACAGCACGGTGCGGCCGCAGGAGTCGAGCCTGCCCTTGTGCTCGGTGGGGGCCAGCACGGTGGCGAGCGGGCCGATCTCGCTCTGCCCGAAGCAGTTGTAGAGGGCGAGTTTCGGCAGCCGCTCGCGCAGCCGCTCCAGGACGGGCACGGGCATGATCGAGGCGCCGTAGTACGCCTTGCGCAGGCCGGTGAGGTCGCGCTCGGCGAAGTCCGGGCGGTTGGTCAGCGCGATCCACACGGTGGGCGGGGCGAAGAGGCTGTCGGCGCGCCCTTCCTCGATCAGGTCGAGGAGACGGTCGCCGTCGGGCGCGTCGAGGACGATGTTGCTCGCGCCGACCGCGAGGTAGGGCAGCAGGAAGACGTGCATCTGCGCCGAGTGGTACAGCGGCAGCGCGTGCACGGGCAGGTCGCCGGCGCTCAGGTCGAGGGCGGTGATCGCGCTCAGGTACTCGTGGACCAGCGCCCGGTGGGTCATCATCGCGCCCTTGGGCAGCGCGGTGGTCCCGGAGGTGTACAGCAACTGCACCAGGTCCTCGGTGCGCGGCTCGGGCCCGTCGTACGGCTCGGTGCCGGGCAGCCGGGCGAGCAGGGAGTCATCGGTGTCGCGCAGGGGCATCCACCGCACGTCCGACGGGAGTTGTGCGGCCAGGTCGCGGTCGGTGAGCACCAGCGCGCTGCCCGACTGGCCGAGGATGTAGGCGAGGTCGTCGCCGGTCAGGTGCTGGTTGACGGGGACGTGGACCAGGCCCGCGCGGGCGCAGGCGAGGAAGGTGATCAGGTAGGCGTCGGAGTTGTGGCCGTAGGCGGCCACCCGGTCGCCGGGGACGAGTCCCTCGGCGAGCAGCAGCGCGGCGGCGCGGGAGACGGCGTCGTCGAGTTCCGCGTACGTCCAGGTCCGTTCGCCGTACTCCAGCGCGACGCGCGCCGGGACGCGTCGGGCGCTGCGCCGCAGCACCCCGTCGACCGTGCTGCCCTGTCCCTGTGTCATGTCAGCCCCTGTGTCATGTCAGCCGATCCTGGGGCCGGCCGGGCCCCAGGTCAAGATCCTCGGGGCTCGGCCGGACGGGTTGCCGAAGGGCCGGGGTGACTCTCGCCGAGGTGGCTACTCCCCCAGGACGGCCATCGCCGCGTTGTGCCCGGGGACGCCGCTCACCCCGCCGCCGCGCACCGCGCCCGCGCCGCACAGCAGGACGTTGGCGTGCCGGGTCTCCACGCCCCAGCGGCCGGTGTCCTCCTGGGCGTAGGGCCAGGACAGGGCGCGGTGGAAGATGTTGCCACCGGGCAGCCCGAGGTCGCGTTCGAGGTCGAGCGGGGTCTTCGCCTCGATGCAGGGGCGCCCGTCGGCGTCGGTGGCGAGGCAGTCCGCGAGGGGTTCGGCGAGGTGGGCGTCGAGCTGGGCGAGGGTGGCCTTGAGCAGTTCGTCGCGTACGGCGTCGTTGTCCCGGGCGAACAGCCGGGCCGGGGTGTGCAGGCCGAAGAGGGTGAGGGTCTGGTAGCCGCGCGCGGCGAGGTCGGGGCCGAGGATGCTGGGGTCGGTCAGGGAGTGGCAGTAGATCTCCGAGGGCGGCGCGGCGGGGAGTTCGCCCGCGGCGGCCTGGGCGTGGGCGGCGGCGAGCTGGCCGTAGCCCTCGGCGATGTGGAAGGTCCCGGCGAAGGCCTCGCGGGGGTCGACCGCGCTGTCGCGGAGCCGGGGCAGCCGCTTGAGCAGCATGTTCACCTTGAGCTGGGCGCCCTCGGCGGGTTCGGGAGCGGTGTCCCCGGTGAGCGCGGCCAGCTCCCGCGGCGAGGCGTTGACCAGGACGTGCCGGGCGCCGGCCGTGCCTTCTCCGTCGGCGGTGCGATAGGTGACCTCGGCGGTCTGCCCGTCGGTGTCGATCCGGACCGCCTCGTGCCCCGTGGCGATCACGGCTCCGGCGGCGCGGGCGGCTCCGGCGAGGGCGTCGGTGAGGGCGCCCATGCCGCCGACGGGCACGTCCCAGGCGCCGGTTCCGCCGCCGATGACGTGGTAGAGGAAGCAGCGGTTCTGGGCGAGGGAGGCGTCGTGGGCGTCCGCGAAGGTGCCGATCAGCGCGTCGGTGAGGACGACGCCCCGGACCAGGTCGTCGCTGAAGTCCGCCTCGATCGCGACACCGATCGGCTCCTCGAACAGGGCCCGCCAGGCGGTCTCGTCGTCCACTCGGCGGCGCAACTCCTCGCGCGTGGGCAGGGGTTCGGTGAGCGTGGGGAAGACGCGTTCGGCGACCTGTCCTGTCATGCCGTAGAAGCGCTGCCAGGCGGCGTACTCGCGCTCGCCGCCGGTCAGCGCGGCGAACGCCTCGCGGGTGCGCTTCTCCCCGCCGCCGACGAGGAGCCCGGTGGCGCGTCCGCCACGCTCGGCCGGGGTGTACGAGGAGATGGTCCGGCCCTGGACGCGGAAGTCGAGGCCGAGATCGCGCACGATCTTGTCCGGCAGCAGGCTGACCAGGTAGGAGTAGCGCGACAGCCGGGCGTCGACCCCGGCGAACGGACGGGTGGAGACGGCGGCACCCCCGGTGTGGTCCAGCCGTTCCAGCACCAGTACGGAGCGGCCGGCGCGGGCCAGATAGGCGGCGGCGACCAGGCCGTTGTGTCCGCCGCCGACGATCACGGCGTCGTACGTCCGGGTTCCCTCGTGTGCAGGCATGGTTCTTGGTAACACGGGATGATCTTCGGCGGATAGAGGTGCGTGCCCGGCGCCTCACCACACCTTGTGCGGCGAGGGACTGGCCGTCGGACCGAGCCGGGCCACGGCGTGCAGGACGTGCTGCGGCGGCAGCCGTCTGCGCAGCCGGCCGGGGACGGCGCGCAGGAGGGCGCCGGCGGCACGCAGCCGTTGGTCGACGACGGCGGGCTCGGGTGCCGGGCGGCCGTACAGCTCGTGGGCGTACGGCGGCAGCGAGGCGTAGGCGAGCCGGGCCACATGCCGCCACAGCAGTTCGCGCGCCGGGACGAACACAGGGTGGACCGGCGGTCGCCGCAGGAAGTCGTCGACCTCGCGGGCGTCGGGTCCGGCGACGAGTTCGGGGCGCGTCTTCTCGAAGTACCCGGCGAGCGCGGCCCGGTCGGCGGGCACGGTGTCGGGGTCGAGGCCGACCAGGCGGGCGCTGACGCGGTGTTCGGCGAGGTAGCGGTCGGCTTGGACGTCGGTGAGGGGGAAGCCGGAGCGGCGCAGCACTTCCAGATAGGAGCCGATCTCCGCGCAGTGCACCCAGAGCAGCAGGTCGGGCTGGTCGAGGCCGTAGCGTTCTTCGGAGTCCGGGTCGGTGGCGGACAGCATGCGATGGATGCGGCGGACCCGGGCGCCCGCCCGCTCGGCGGCATCGGTGGTGCCGTAGGTGGTGATCCCGACGAAGTCGGCGGTGCGCATCAGCCTGCCCCAGGCGTCGCGCCGGAAGTCGGAGTTCTCCATGACGCCCCGCACGGCGCGGGGGTGGAGGGCCTGGAGGTAGAGCGCGCGGATGCCCGCGATCCACATCATGGGGTCGCCGTGCATCTGCCAGGTCACCGAGCGCGGGGTGAACAGACCGGGGTCGGCGGGCCGGATGCCGTCCATGCGCGCAGGTTAACGCCGATACGTGGGCGACGGGGAGTCCCGACAATGGGCGAGTGCGCTCTCGTGTGCGTGTCAGTCGAGGGCGGCCATGAAGGCCGTGCACGCCTCGACGCAGGTCCGGCACGCGGTCGCGGCGGCCTCGGCGCCGGTCAGCCCCTCGAAGGCGTGGACGCCCTCCAGGCAGACGGAACGGCACCACTCCAACTGGATCCTGATCCGTGTCTCGGTGCCGTCGACCTCCACGCTGCCCTCCTCGGACAGCAGATGGCAGGTCGTGTCGCAGACCTCCGCGCACATGATCCCGATCCGCCGCGCGGATCCGTACGCCCCCACGAGACTCGCGCGGACCGCGCACTCGCGCGCGCACTCGGCGCACGCCTGCGCGCAGGCGAAGCGGTCCTCCAGGAACTGGTAGGGCGCGTCTCGTGGGGGTGGCGGTGTGGTCACGAAGGGGCGGGTAGCCGTGGCGGGACGGCGTAAACGCGTCGGCGCGACGCCGGACGGGGTGTCGCGCAGGGTAGGTGATCCACCACCGATCGAGTCCGGTTCATCCCGTTTCATACGGGGTATTCCGGTCGTATGAGCACTCCAATGGTCCAGCTGGCGGCGCCGAGCGGCCTGCTGAGTCTCGTACTGTTCCTGATCGCCGTCGCGCTGCTCGCACTGCTGGGCGGCGGCTTCTGGATCACTTCCCGCGTCAAGCAGAGCGAGCCACCCCGTCCGCGCCCCGAGGAGCAGCCCCATCTGCCTCCGGAGGGTCCCACCCGGGAGGTTCAGGAGAACCGAGAGCCCGACGAGGTCCCGCAGATCCCCAAGGGCGGGCGTCCGCTGACCCCGTACGAACTGTCCAACATGCATACGAGGCCCAGCACGGCGAAGGAGCGCCCGCGCTGGAGCAAGGGTTCGAGCGGCTCCTTCGGCGGCGGCGGCCTGGGCGCCCACTGAGGACCGTCCCACGGCGGGCCGGAGCCGGTGACGGCGGCGGAGCGGGGTGACCCTGCTCCGCCGCCGATCAGTCGCGCCCGCGCGGCCGGGACCGCCCTCAGTCCTCCGCGTCCTTGCGGGCGTCGGGCGTGCTCCAGCCGACGCCCTCGCGGCTCTCGATGCCGCCCCGGCGCGACTGGGCGCCGGGGGCCGGAGTCGACGCGCGGCGCTCGCGCGCCCGCCGGCTTCCGAGCCAGAACGCGCCGAGCAGGACGACGGCGACGATGATCCCCACCACGAGGAACCACAGCGAGCCGCCCCCGGACAGTGCGATGTATTCGGCGGAGTTGTTCATGAGGTGCCGGTTACCCCCGCGCACGCCGATCATCCCGCCGGGTCGTCCGTCCGGACACGGTCCGGACGCGGTCCGGCGGACGGGCGTGGTTTGGTGGGCCGCCCACGGGAAACCCCGGAGACCGGGGGACGCCTCCCAGGAGTCGCCGGAAGGCAGGTGACCACCCATGCGATTCGCCGACCGCCGCCACGCCGGCCAGGAACTGGGCGTCCGGCTGATGGAGTGGGCCGCCGACGGCGACCTCTTCGAGCCCGTCGTCCTGGCGCTGCCCCGGGGAGGTGTCCCGGTGGCGGCCGAGGTCGCCCGGGCGCTCGGGGCCCCGCTCGACGTCCTGGTGGTCCGCAAGATCGGCGTACCGGGCCGTCCGGAGACCGGCATCGGCGCGATCGTGGGCGACGATCCCCCGCTGTTCGACCGCCGCGCGCTGGCGATCCTCGGCCTGAACGAGGAGAAACTCGCCCGGGACGTGGCCCGAGAACGCACCGAGCTCCACCGCCGGGAGCACCTCTACCGCGGCGACCGCCCCGCCCCCGACCTCACAGCCCGCACGGTGATCCTCGTGGACGACGGCCTGGCCACCGGCGCCACCGCCCGCGCCGCCCTCCACCACCTGCGCAACCGCTCCCCCGGCCGCCTGATCCTCGCCGTCCCCGTCGGCGCCCCCGGCGCGGTGCACGACCTGCGCCCGGCGGTCGACGACATCGTCTGCCTGTACCAGCCGGCCGACTTCCAGGCCGTCGGCCAGTGGTACGACGACTTCGACCAGACCAGCGACGAGGAGGTCCTCCGCGCCCTGGCAGAGTCCCGCACCGACAGCAGGCCCTCAAGGTGACCCGGGGCCCGGTACGCGGGGACGTCGACGGATACCCGGCGCTTCCGCGCGCGGACCGGCCGCGCCGACGACCAGGTGATCGACCAGCCTTCGCACTCCGGGACTCGGCAGTTCGACGGTCCCCACGACGTGCAGAGGGCGGTCTCCGGCAAGGACTGGACTCCGAGCGGCCTTACGCCGGGCCCTGCGCCCGGCGGTTGCCCCGGGGGCGGGAGGGCGGCGGGTGAAGCGGGTGCGCCGGGTTCTGCTGACCGGTTGGTTCAGTTTCACGCACGGGGAGGCGACCGCGGGCGACCTGCTGGCGCTCGACCGGGTGCGGGTTCTGCTGGAGCAGGCCGGGGAGGCGTACGACGTCGCCTGGAGCCCGGGATTCCGGCCCTCCGGCCCCTCCCTGGCGGACGCCCGCCCCGACGCCTACTCCCACCTGGTCTTCGTCTGCGGCCCCCTGGCCGGAGCCCAGATCGAGGAGCTGCATCAGCGCTACGCCCACTGCGTCCGGATCGCCGTAGGCACGTCGACCCTCGACGGCGGCAGCCCGGCCGTACGCGGTTTCCACCACGTCCTGCCCCGCGACGCCACGGGCCTGAGCCCGACCCCGGACCTCGCGGCCCGCGCCCCCTTCCGCCCCGGCCCGCCCCTCGTCGGTGTCATCCTCACCCACGGCCAGCACGAGTACGGCGACCGACGGCTGCACGAACACGTGGCCCGCGAGGTGACCGACTGGCTCGCCACCCGGGACTGCGCCCGTCTCCAACTGGACACCCGCCTCGACGCCCACGACTGGCGCCTGTGCGCCACCCCGGAACAACTGGCGTCGGCCTTGTCCCGCTGCGACCTGATCATCACCGACCGCCTCCACGGCCTGGTCCTCGCCCTGCGCGAAGGCGTCCCGGCCCTGGCCGTCGACCCGATCGCCGACGGCGCCAAGGTCACCGCCCAGGCCCACGCCTGCCACTGGCCCGCCCTCCTCCCCGCCGAACGCCTCTCCCCCCACGCCCTCGACCACTGGTGGACCTGGTGCACCACCGTCGGCCGCGAACACGCCCACGAAATCGCCTCCGGCTTCCGGCGGGGCGAGGGGGTGGACAGCGCGGACGAGCTGTTGGGGATGCTGGCAGAGCCGCTGCCCGGCACATCAGGTCCCGCCAACTCGCGCCACGGAGAGCCACGTTGACTCATGCCGCCCCACCTCTCGACCCGCCCGCGCCGCTCGGTCAACCGTGGCGCACGATGCAGTTCAACGGCATGACGCCCCACATCGCCGGTACGACGCTTTCCGCGCAGGCGCGTCCCATGTACGAGGAGCACCTCGTCGGCGACGGAGGCAATCTGGCGGGCTCGAGAGCCCAGCCGTAGAACTGGGTTGAGATCAGCGGCTGTTGAGCACGGAGATGAGCTTTTCGGCCAGCGGTCCGGCGGATGCCGGGTTCTGGCCGGAGAGCAGGTTGCCGTCGACGATGACGTGGGGGTCCCACGCCTTGACGTCCTCGACCGTGCCACCGCGCGACGTGATCATGTTCTCCAGCAGCCAGGGCGCGTGCTCCGCGGTGCCGTTGAGTCTCTCCTCCTCGTTGCTGAACGCGGCCATGGTCCGGCCCTCGAAGAGCCAGCGGCCACCGGGCAGGTTCGCCGACAGCAGCCCGGCGGGGCCGTGACAGACCGGTGCGATGATCTTCTTGACGGCCTCGGCCTCCTGCAGGATGCGGCCGAGATCGGGGTCGTACGCGAGGTCCTCCATCGGGGAGTGCCCGCCGGGAATGAAGACGGCGTCGTACAGGTCCACGTCGACCTCGGACAACGGCAGCGGGCTCGCCAGCTCCGCGGCGTGTTCCTCGATGTACGCGGCGTACTCGGGCGCCTCGGGGCCGGCGACCTCGGGCTTGAGGCTCACCGGGTCGGGCACGGGCTTGCCGCCGTCCGGGGCGGAGATGTCCACGGTGAACCCTGCCTCGCTCAGGACGCGGTGCGGGACCACGAACTCCTCGGCCCAGTAACCGCACGGGTGCTTGTCGCCGTTGTCGAGCGTCCAGTGGTCGACGCCCGACAGCACCATCAGGATCCTTGCCATGATCGCACCTCGCTTCCTCGACTCACTCGGCGTGGCCGGTCAGACCCCACGCCTCGGCGAGCAGAGCGAACGAACGCGCCCGGTGCGCGGGGTCGTAGGTGTAGGTGGTGATGATGAGTTCGTCGGCCTCCAGGTCCGCGACGATCGCCTCCAGCTCGGCGACGGCGGTCTGCGGCGACCCGACCGCGCGCACCTGCTGGAAGTCGTCCACGAAGTGCGCGACCTCGGGACTGAGCACGGCCGCCAGGTCCTCGACCGGCGGTTGCAGCGGGCCGCGTCGGCCGGTGTAGATGCTCGCGGCCATCTGCTGGGCCGTGGTGAACAGGTGCCGCGCCTCGTCGTCGGTCGGCGCCACGAGCACGTTGACACCCACCATGGCGTACGGCTGCTTGATCTCGGCGGTGCTGAACTCGGTCGAGAAGCGTGAGCGGTACAGCGCCAGCGCCTCATGCCGCATCTGGGGCGCGAAGTGCGAGGCGAAGGCGTACGGCAGGCCCAGGTAGGCGGCGACGGCGGCGCCGTCGAGGCTCGACCCGAGCATCCAGAGCGGAACCTCGGTGCCCTGGCCCGGCAGGGCCTTCACCGATCCCGGTCCCCCGTCGCGGGAACTGAGGTAGCGGTGCAGTTCCACGACGTCCTGGACGAACGTATCGGTGGCGGCGACACCCCGGCGCAGCGCGGCGGCCGTGGTCGGGTCCGTTCCGGGGGCGCGGCCGAGTCCGAGGTCGATGCGGGCGCCGTACATCTCGGCGAGCGTGCCGTAGTACTCCGCGACCATCAGGGGGCTGTGATTGGGCAGCATCACTCCGCCCGAGCCCAGCCGGATGCGTTCGGTGTGCTCGGCGGCGCGGCCGATGAGCAGCGAGGTGGCCGAGGAGGCGAAGGTGACGACGTTGTGGTGCTCGGCGTACCAGTAGCGGTGGTAGCCGAGCGAGTCGGCGAGGCGGGCCAGCTCCACGGACTGGTTCAGCGCGGTGGTCGTGTCGGTGCCGGAGGCCACGGGCACGAGGTCGAGGATCGACAGCGGAACGCGCGAGGTTGTCATACCGGCTCGGTCCTTTGCGGCTGTTTCGCTTCACGCCCTGCGGGACGGACCACGGACAGCGCTCGATCGGAATGCCCGTGCTCGGATTCGGCGCCACCGTCGTCGGGTGCGGCACGATCGTCGGGAGGGAGTGCCTCCACAGCGAAGGTGTCACACGCCGGACGGGCGCGCAAACAGAGCGGGAGCCCTGCCCCGGAACGCCCGGAGAGCACCGAGGTACGCAGTGCGAGCTGTCGTGATGGAGCGCTTCGGAGGCACGTGTCGGGCGACGAGTCCGTCCAGGGCTTCGGGCCCGTCCAGGGCTTCGGGTCTCCCCTCCTGGCAGTCGTTCGGCTCCGCCCTCCGCGAGTTCGCCCGTACCGCACGCCCCGTCGAGAACGACGAGGTATGGAAGGGGAGTTCGGGATCGGCCGAGTGCCGCCGTGGTCAGGCGGCGGGTGTTCCGGGCCGGGGGCGGTCCGGGGTGTCTCCGCCGCTGAGGACCATTTCCTTCGCTCGCTGGAACTCCTCCTGCGTGATGTCGCCACGCGTGCGGAGTTCGGAGAGCTTGGCGAGCTGATCGGCGCTGTTCGGCCCTGGCCCGCCCGCCGCCTCCTTGACGTAGGCGTCGAATGCCGCGCGCTGCTCCGTCATGTGCTTGCGCTCGCGTCGGCCCATGTCCTTGCCACGGGCGACGACGTACACGAAGACGCCGAGGAAGGGCAGCAGGACCACGAAGACAAGCCAGCCGGCCTTCGCCCACCCGTGCAGGGAATCGTCGCGGAAGATGTCGACGATGACCTTGAAGAGCAGGAAGAACCACATGATCCACAGGAAGAACCACAGCATGGTCCAGAAGGCGTTCAGCAGAGGGTAGTCGTACGCGAGGTTCATCGGCGCCGTCCCTTCGTCGTCCCTCCGGCGGCTCTCCGGAGGAGTCCGTGCCTCGGGGGCACCTCGCATCCTCGAGAACGGATGACGAGGCGCAGCACCGGGCGGGCGCGTCCGCCGCCGGTCCGGGCATCCGCACCGCCCCGTGCCGTCCATGGTGCGTCGAGATGTTCCGGGCGGCCAGCCGGCGCTTGTCGGCGCACCGGTGTAGCGCCGGCGGGGTGAGTTCGGCCGTTCCACGGCCCGCCGGCTCGGCACGCACCGACGACCCCTAGGTGGTTAGGCTGGAGACGTGCCGCCGTAGGCGGGGGCCCACGGTCCGTGGAGGGCGGTACCCGTTCACCGCAGCACCGAAAGGCGGTTCACCATGGCCACCACATCTGCCCCCGTGATCGACACGATCGCCGCCATGACGCTCGATTCGCTCGAGCGCTGTCACATGGACGACAACACGCTCATCCTCAGCCGCATCGCCGCGCTCGTGGCGATGGACGCCCCGGCGGTCTCGTACCTGGCGCACATAGACCCCGCGCTCAGGGCCGACTTCACCGCCGAGCAACTGCAGGACCTGCTCGTCGCCATCGCCCCCATCGTGGGGACGGCACGCGTCATGTCGGCAGCGGGCCACATCGCCAAGGCGTTCGGCGTCGCGATCGCGCTTGCCGATGCCGAGGCCGAGGCCATCGCCCGCGCCGAGGCCGACAGCCGCAACGCTTTCTGACGGCCCCGGTACGACACGCGTCCGGCGACCCGTCGCAGCCACTGTCGCAACGCCCCGTCCGGATTCTCCGGACGGGGCGTGTGCCTGCCCGCCGAACGGCTGACTTCCCTGCCGGGCCGGGCTTCGCACCGTCAAGGCGGCTGGGAGCCTTGGTCCATGACATCCGGGGCAGGCGGAGCCGATCGGCCGGCGGCCGCGCGGCTCGTCATGGCGACCCTCGCCGCCGGCCAGTTCCTGATGGCGCTCGACAGCTCCGTCATGAACGTCTCCATCGCCTCGGTGGCCGATGACGTGGGCACGACGGTGACGGGTATTCAGGGCGCCATCACGGCCTACACGCTGGTGATGGCGATGTTCATGATCCCGGGCGGCAAGGTGGGGACCCTGATCGGCCGCAGACGGGCGTTCGTGATCGGCAGCTGCGTCTACGGATGCGGCTCCCTGACCACGGCGCTCGCCCCCTCCCTTCCCGTGCTGCTGTTGGGCTGGTCCTTCCTGGAGGGGGTCGGAGCGGCGCTCATCCTGCCCGCGATCGTCGCGCTCGTGGCCACGAACTTCGCCGCCGAACGGCGTGCCGCGGCCTACGGACTCGTCGCGGCCGCGGGGGCGGTGGCGATCGCGCTCGGACCGCTCATCGGGGGCTTCGCGACGACCTATTTCTCCTGGCGGTGGGTCTTCGCCGCCGAGGTGCTGGTGGTGCTCGGCATTCTGGTCCTCGCCCGCCGTGTCTCCGACGCGGGGAGCCGCAAGCGCGACCGCATCGATCTGGGCGGCAGCGTGCTGTCCGCTCTCGGCCTCGGAACCTTCGTCTACGGCGTGCTCCGCTCGGGCGAGTGGGGCTGGGTCCGGCCGAAGCCGGACGCCCCGGCGTGGCTCGGCATCTCGCCGGTCGTCTGGTTGATGCTGGCGGGCCTGCTCCTGGTGTGGTGCTTCCTGCGCTGGGAGGCGCGGGTCGTGGAGCGGCAGGGTGAACCCCTCGTCGACCCCGCCCTCCTGCTGAGTAGGCAACTCACCGGCGGCCTGGCCATGTTCTTCTTCCAGTACCTCGTCATGATGGGGATCTTCTTCGCCGTACCGCTCTATCTGTCCGTCGCCCTGGGGCTGTCCGCTCTCGCGACCGGTGCGCGGCTGCTGCCGCTCTCCCTGACCCTGCTGGCGGCGGCGACCCTGATCCCCCGTTTCCTGCCGGCCGTCTCGCCCAGGCTGGTGGTGCGTCTCGGGCTACTCGCGCTCCTCGTGGGAACCGTGGCGCTGATGACCGCGCTCGACGCCGGTGCCGGGGCGGAGATCGTCACCGTCCCGCTGCTGTTCCTCGGCACCGGCATGGGCGCGCTCGCGTCCCAGCTCGGCTCCGTCACCGTCTCCGCGGTGCCCGACGAACGGAGCGCGGAGGTCGGCGGCATCCAGAACGCCGTGACCAATCTGGGCTCCTCCCTCGGCACGGCACTGGCCGGGTCGGTCCTGATCACCGTGCTCGCGTCGTCCTTCCTCACCAGCATCGAGCAGAACCCGGCGGTCCCGGCCGAGGTCAAGCGGCAGACCGCCGTGGAACTGCAGAGCGGTGTCACGTTCCTGTCGGACGCCCAGCTCAGGGCCGCCCTCGACGCCTCGGGCACGGACGAGGAGGTCGCCCGGGCCGCGTTGGACGCCAACGCCGCCGCCCGGCTGGACGGGCTGCGCGCCGCGCTGGTGATCCTCGCGTTCGCCTCGGTCCTTGCGCTGTTCTTCACGTCGCGCATCCCGACACGGCAGCCCGGCTCGGGCTTGGGGGCGTCTCGGTGAGCGGGGGTATTTCGGTCGTCCGGCCCGGCGGTCCCGCCGACTCGCTGCGGATCGAGGGCGACGCCGGACTGCTCCGGCAGCCGCAGGAGTGGAGCTGAGTCCGACCGGCAGACGCGACAGCGGGTATCAGACACCTCCTCCCGACAGCCCGCGCGCCTCTCGGCCTGGGGAGACGAGCAGGGCCCTGTTATCGTGCGCCGATGTCAACGATCAGACAGTTCCAAGTGACTTTCGACTGCGCGGAGCCCGCGCGCCTCGCCGCCTTCTGGTGCGAGGTGCTGGGGTACGTCGTGCCGGCGGTCCCGGAGGGCTTCGCCACGTGGGAGGAGTACCACCGCTCGCTGCCGCCCGAGGATGAGATCTACTTCGCGTGCGCCGACCCCTCGGGTGTGGGCCCGCGCTTGCTCTTCCAGCGAGTTCCCGAAGGCAAGGTCGTCAAGAACCGGGTGCATCTCGATGTGCGGGCCGGCGCCGGGCTCGTGGGTGAGGAGCGCCTTGCCACGCTCGAGGCCGAATGCGCACGGCTGATGGCGCTCGGCGCGAAACACGTGCTGACGCAGCGCGCCGACGGGGTCAACGAGTCGTGCATCACCATGCAGGACATCGAGGGCAACGAGTTCTGCCTCGACTGATCCTCCTCCGAGCCTGCGAGGTCGGAGCCGTCTCCGGCCCTGGACCTCTCAGGTCCGGTATGTGGCGGGAGTCGTCGGAATTCAGTGCTCGGGGACTGGGACTGAGATGGGACCAGCGTCCGATGGCACACCGTCATGGCGGACCGCGAGCTTGTCGTAGCGTGCGGCGAGGGCTCGGTGTCTCCTGAGCTGGTTGATCCCGCGCTCGACCGCCATGGCGCTCGCGGTAGTCGTCCGGGGCGAAACGCGGCGGCCGACCGCCGCGGGAGCCGGGCTTTCGGCGGTTGCGTCCCGGTCGGCCTTGTCCCGGGATGGTGCGGCGGATTCCGGGTCAGGCGGTCTCGTGGCGGGCCGGCGAGGTCCTGGCTCGAAGAATCGGGTCGTTGCGCAGGCGCAGGAAGGTGACGAGCAGAGCGAGCGCCTGAACCACGGCGCACGCACCGATGAGCCCGTCCAGGTACGGCGGCGGAGTGAGGGCGAGCAGCACGCCGGCGACGGGGAAGGGCAGCAGGAGGAACAGGACGGTCAGGGACAGGGTCGTGCCGAAGGCCGCGGGCGGGATGACCTGCGAGCGGACGGTGCGCAGCACGACGGTAAGTCCTCCGTCGGCGGCCATGAAGAGGGCGACGAGGGTCACGTAGCCGGGGTAGGAGAGGACCTGCGGCACGGCAAGGCAGGCGGCAGCCGCGACGGATGCGCTGATGACGCCGATCCCCCACAGACCGAGCCGGTCAAGGCCCGCCCGGCAGCAGGCGACCGCGGCCAAGGTGAGAACCGCGGCGATGGACCAGAGCGCGCCGGCGGCGGCCGGGGAGTGGCCGAAGCGGTCCTCCACGAGGATGGGGCTGGCCGATTGCAGCAGCCCGAGCATGAGGTTGGAGCAGGCCAGTCCGGCCACCAGCCGTCGCAGGGACGGCAGCGAGCGCAGGGTCTGCCATCCTTCCCGCAGACCGCCGCCCGGCGCCGGTCCACCCTGGCGTGTGGCACGCAGAGGGGTGGGCGGTGTCTGCAGCGCGAGTGCGGCGGCCAGGAAAGACAGCGCACTCAGGCACGCCAGCATGAGAGTCGGCCCGGTGAGCAGCAGAACGCCGCCCAGAGCCGGGCCGATGACGGTGGCCGTCTGGTCGATGCCGATCAGCACCGACTGCACCTTGTGGGCCTGTCTGTCGGTGCGGCGGCTGACGATGGCGCCGACCGCCTCGTTGGCGATGAAGCTGAACTGTGTCAGCGCCCCCGTCACGGCGGCCAGCGCCATGACCGTGACGGTCTCGACCGTACCCGGCGGCAGTGCGATCAGCGCGGCAGCGGCACCCGCCACCAGCAGGGCGCGGGCGAACGAGGCGAGGAAGGACACGATCGCCGCGCCACTGCGGTCCACCAGGGCGCCCGCGAAGCCGAACGCGGCCACCCGGGGTATCCACTCCAGTGCGAAGGCCAGACCCGTAAGAGACGCGGAGCCGGTGGTGGCCAGCACGACGAGAGGCATGGCGTAGGTGGACATGGAGTAGGCGAGGCCATCGCAGACGCGTGGTGCGTAGATCTGCCGGAACAGGCTGCCTGTGGGGATGGCGGCGTGCCGGCCGGCAGGCCGGGTCTCGTGCAAGGAGTCGGTCAAGACGTGGGGGACTTTCACTGGGCGGCGTGAACGGACGGCTGGGGCGTTGGTCGCTGCTCACGGTGAGGAGAACGTCACAGTCCCCCACATCATGGGCTCGGCATAACGGTGCGCTGCGAGGTCGGCACGGGCGGGCTCGCGACCCGGGGGGCGTGAACGAGCCCGCACCTGTCTCGGCGTCACCCGCGTAACTCCCTTGGAATGCACGCAGCGTGGTCCGCCAGGAGTCACTCTGTTCAGCGCGTTCCAGGACCTGCACGTTACGGCGACGGCACACCTTCACAAGGTCACCACTGAACCCGGATCGTCTACTTCACATGTGGTCGCATGGTGGGCGCCCAACCCGGCCACGAGGAGGCCAAGTTGTAGAGGGAGGTTCGGGAACTGCTCCAGCGGGCAGCGCCGGAGGTGCCATCGCGGCCTCAAGGTGGCGGTCGACGCCGCCGAACTCGGCCAGAGCACCCAAGCCGTGGAACGCAAGCTCATGATGCTGCGGTACCGCCCCGAAGTGATCGACGGCTGCCTCGCGGGCACCGGTATCGCCCTGTGATTGAAGCCGCGCGCGGTCAAGAACAGTCTGAGCGGTAGGCGAAGGGCCTCTCGGGGCAGCCGGCGCATTCGAACAGGTAGATGCCCCCCATGTCGCCGAGCATGAGCCCAGGGGGGCACTGAATCTCGGTGCGTTGTTCGTAAGGAAGGTCCCAGATGGTTCCGGTGGCCGGGGTGTCCTCGACGGGCAGCCACGTGCGCCAGCTCTCACCGTCGAACTCCGAGCTGTTGATCGTCAGGAGATGCTCCATGCGCACACCGCATGTAGGACACGTCGGCCAGTCGGGCTCTTGCGTCCACGTCGGGTACCCACCGACCTTGACGCCGTCCGACACGGAGAGATGGGACCAGTAAGACCAGCCGGTTTCCTCCTCCGTCTGTTCGAACCTGACTTCGAGCGCGTCGGCGACCTCGTCCGGGAGGTCCCAGTTCGGGTAGTCGGTGACGCGCTCAGGGTTCAGGACGCACGGGTCCGGAAGGTAGCTGTTGTCAGCGCCGGTCGGGCAGGGTGGATTGGCCGGCCGCAGGTCGCCCAGGGAGCTGTCCCGCCAGTGGATCTCGGGGCGGGGGACGTAGCCGTCCTCGTGGTCGAAAGGGCACCAGAGCACCTGCAGAAGGTCGGAGGCGCCGGGAAAGGCCAGCTCAGGCACGTCGTTTGCGAACAGTTGGAGGACCGGGACGAGCGGGACGGGTCCCTGGGCGGGAGGGGAGAACGCCGTGCGCGGGTGGTCGTCCTCGCAATGGGGCCAGGGCTCCGAGAGCGGCCAGAGCGCGGGACCGCCGAGCGAGCTCTCCAGCGCGCTCGGATCGCCGAGGCGCGGATGCAGGCGGACGGCCGTCTTCCGATAGTCGGCCACCTCCGGGAACAGCGTCTCGACATCGAGCGGACGCGGCGGGGTGGTGCGAGCCATCGGACGTGCTCCTCACAGACCAAAGCGTTGGCTTGGCCACGGCCGAGGCCGCAGCGGGCCGAGAGTAGCCGCACGGTCTGTCGGATCCACCAGCAGGCCCCGTTATCGGCCACGGGGCACTTCGCGGGCAGCCTCGGCAACGCCCGACATCACGAGTTCACGTCCAGTAGAGGGCGTTCGGATTCGTCACTCCGAACGCTCCCCTTTTCTTCTCAGCGAATGGCACGCCCGGTATGCCAGCCAGCATGTATAGCCGATCACCCCGCCAAGGACCGCGGGCACCCAAACAGGGAGTTCGCGCCCGAAAAAGACCCCAATGATCACAATGGACGCAAGGGTGCAAACCATTCCGATGTAGGGTTCGAGTTTACTTTTCCCCGAATTCATCCGGCCAGCTCTCAAGATTCCCTCCCCGGCCCGTGTCCGGCCCAATCTAATGGGCTCTCTGCGCGTTCACCCCGTGCTCGGTGATTCGACACCGGCGAGCTGTTCGGGAGGCCCTCCTCACGGCCTCGCCTTCGACCTCCCCGACGACCCCGCAGCCGTCTACGACAAGCTCGGTTTCGACCCCCAGCGCGTCAACGACGGCCCGACAGCACAGGAACTTCGTGCGTTGCCCGATCCCGCCACCGTGAGCCGAACGGCTTGTCACACACCCTGTCGCGGCTGCGGTTGCGCCACCGACGGCGGCGGGCGTGTGACAGGCCCGGCAGCTCATTGGATCAGATCGGTGTGCGGATGCTCGGGGGAGCTCGGGCAGACGTAGATCTGCATGCTGTCGGTGCTGCCGACTTCGACCTTGGTCGGCTGCGAGGGACTCTGGCCACAGCAACTACCGGTGGTGGCCTCGGCGTGGGCGGCGGCCTGTTCTTCGCAAGGTGCCCAGCTGTGTCCCTCACCGCCGTCCCATTCGTGGGAGGCGATGGTCAGCAGCGGGACCATCTGCACATCACAGACGGTGCAGTATCGGGGGCGGGGGTCGGTGCGGCCCCACGGAGGCCAGCCGCCGGCCTTCCAGCCGGGCGCGTCAGCCAGATGGACGTTGTAGAAGTCCTGCGGACAGTCCGCGTGCTCGGAGCTGTCCATGTCGACGCCGGCCGCCTGCCATCTGCTCCAGTCCTCCACGATCCGCAGCATCTGCGGGCTCAGATCGAGGATGTTGGGGTACTCGGTGATCGCTTCCGGTGCCAGCACGCACGGCTCCGGCAGATAGCCGTTATGGTTCACCTCGTACGGTTCGGGCGGTGCGGCGAGGATGTCGACGACCTCGGCGGCGGACCGCCAGAACAGTACGGTCGACGGTTTGTGATCCGGTTCGTGATCGTAGGGGCACCACAGAACCTGGAGCAGATCGGCCTGTCCGGGCGTCCGCAACAGGGGTATGTCCCGCAGATACAGCTGTGCGACGGGCAGCATGGGGACCGGGCAGTCCGCGGGCGGCGGACCGGCTGCGAGTCGCTCCGCGAGCATCGCGGCGTCCCGCTCCCTGACCGCCGCCTCCTGCGACGTCGTCCCACGGCCATCGTGATCACAGTGCTGGCGGGCCTGCATGCGTCTGGTGAGCCGCACATCGGCCGGCGACTCGCGGAACCCGCTGTCCACGTGCAGGTGCGAGGCTTCGCAGTGCGGCCACGGCTCCTCAGCCGGCCACAGCAACGGCCCCCCGACCGAGCTCTCCCCGGCCGAAGGCGACCCGGGACGGGGGTGCAGCCGAATCGCAGGACGTGCCAACGGCACCAACTCGGGAAAGACCGCGGGCACGTCCACGGGCCGCGGCGGAGTAGTGCGTACGAAAACCATGCGCGTGATCCTGTCACCCACCACTGACAACCCCTGGCAGCCTCAACCAGATTCTGTGACAACGGTGTTCGCTGTGCTGCCGGGGCGCGGCCCCGCCCCGTGGCTCCGTGTCGCCGGACATCCGCTCTTCTTCCGCCCGCTCGGCTGAGCGGGAGCCGGCGGGGCGGAGACGGGTCAGCCGGCCGGTGAGTCGCTGACCTTGCCCACCGGGCTGATCTCCAGCTTCCCGCCGTCCTTGCCGTCGGTGACGGGGAGCGTGCCCGCCGGCCACTTCAGGGTGACGTGCTTGGTCTCGTTCGGGGGCGTCACCACGATGTCGGTCAGCCGCACGCCGGAGCCGCCGCTGTCGTTGACCGGGAACGTGATGTTGAAGGCGGCGGTCTCGCCCCCCTTGAGGATCTGCGGCAGGGCCTGCTCGCCGTTGCGGTGCACGGAGAAGGTGTCGCCCAGGGACGTCTTCAGGTCGACACCCGCGAAGCCGCTGATGCGGCAGTCGCCACCGCCGCTGTTCTTGAAGGAGACGGTGACGACGCCTTCCGTCTTGTCCGTGGTGTTGTCGGCGGCGGCGACCTCGAGGTTGTCGGTGCGGCAGATGCCGACCTTGCCGTCGCTGTTGTCACCGGTGCTGGTGTCGGCGCCCCGGTCGCTCCCGCCGGTGCCGGAGCTCTGGTCCGCCCCGCCAGTGCCGGTGCCGTTGCTCTGGTGCGCCCCGCCGGTGCCACCCGCCTTGTCCGCCGAGGCGGTGGGGCCGGCCTGCGTGCTGTCCGACGCGTTGTCGTCGCCGTTGCAGGCGGTGAGCGAGAGTGCGGCCACGAAGCCGATGGCGACGGCGACGGCCTTGCGGGTGTGCAGCATGATTCCCCCGGGATGCGGTGCGGTCAGTGCGGTCTGGTGATGCCGTGGTGCGTACTTATTCGTACCGCGCGGCCAGTTACGAACCGTCAGTGATCATGTCCGCGTTCAGTCACAGATGAGACCGCGCCCCGGCGGCCGGTGGCACATCACGCAGTCATGGCCGGGGTATGCCGGTCCACTGACGGATCGGTGAGTCCGGGGCGACGTTGGTCTTCCGTTGGCTGCTCGATCCCAGACGGACACCGAGTCCGACGTGCGCACCGCGGCAGTCGTCAGCGCACCGGAAGGCGGCGCGGAGCGGCCGCCGGCGTCGAGCGGATCATGCCTGTCGAGTACTCGGCCGTCACCAGAACGCCGAGCACACCCAGGGCCCGTGACCAGCCTCCACACACCCGCAGGCGAACACGCACCCGCGGCTCCCCTTACTCCCGGGGGAGTAATCCGCGCTCCCCGCCACCCCAGGCAGTACCCGCAGGCTCCCCCTCCCGTCCGACGTAAACCCCTCCCCGTGCCGGAAGGCTGACAGCTGAAACGGTAGTCGTCGTAGCGAGGGAGAGCTGCTCATGACGGTCGGGAAGACAACCACGACGGGTGCGGGACGGAGGCGGGCCGTGCCCTGGGCGCTGCTCGGGCTGTGGGTGGCCGTGCTCGCGCTGGTCGGCCCGTTCGCGGCGAAGCTCGCCGGCGTGCAGCACGACCGGGCCACCGACTACCTGCCCTCCAGCGCCGACTCGACCCAAGTGGCCCGGATACAGGACGCGTTGCCCGGGGGCGAGAGTACCGAGATGGTGATCGTGTACCACCGGCGCGGCGGGCTGAGCACAGACGACCGGCGGGTGGCGGCCGGGCAGGTCGAGGAGATCGCCGCAGCGCATGAGCTGGTCGGCGGGGCACCCAAGGGGATTCCGTCCGAGGACGGTACGACCCTCATGTACCCCGTCGTCAGCAACGAGCCCGGGCGCGACGAGAAGCTGCGGGACGCGCTCGTCGAGGATGTCCGGAGCATCGCCCACAGCCAGGACGGGCTGAGCGTCGAGGTGGGCGGCACCGCGGCACTCGGCACCGACGCCGGGAAGGTCTACGACTCACTTGGCGGCCCACTGCTCTACACCACCGTCCTCGTCGTCGCCCTCCTGCTGATCCTGATCTACCGCAGTCCGGTGCTGTGGCTCGTGCCGCTCGTGGTCGCCGGCATCGCCGACCTCATGTCGATGGGCGTCGCCTACGGGCTCAACCAGGTCTTCGGTACCACCGTCACGGGCCAGAGCTCCGCCGTGATGACGATCCTCGTGTTCGGCGCGGGCACCGACTACGCACTGCTCCTCGTCTCCCGCTACCGGGAGGAACTGCGACGCATCGAGCGCCCGTACGAGGCCATGGTCGCCGCCCTCCGCGGCTGCGGGCCCGCCGTGCTCGCCTCCTCGGGCACCGTCGCCGCCGGCCTGCTGTGTCTGCTCGCCGCCGATCTCAACAGCAGCCGCGGCATGGGCCCGCTCGGCACGGTCGGTGTGCTGTGCGCGCTGACCGCGATGATGACACTGCTTCCCGCCGTCCTCGTACTGCTCGGGCGGCGGGTCTTCTGGCCGCTCGTACCGGCCTACGGCAGCGAACCCAAACAGCGGCGGAGCCTCTTCGCCGCCATGGGCGACTCGGCCGGACGCAGGCCGCTGACCGTGCTCGCGACCGGAGCCGTCCTGCTCGGCGCACTCGCCCTCGGCACGCTCAACCTGCCGGGACCGGTCAAGCAGGAGGACTCCTTCGTCACCAAGCCGGAGGCCGTCACCGCCATGGAGACCCTCGCCCGGGCCTACCCCGGGCGCGGCACCCAGCCCATCGACGTGATCACCCCGGCGGACCGCGTCGGCGGGACCCTCGCGGCGATCCGGGGCACCCGGGGAGTCGAGAGCGCCGAGAAGGGACGTACCGGAGACGGCTGGGCCGAGATCTCCGTCATCGCGAAGGACGCACCCCAGTCGGCGGGAGAGACCGCCACCATCAAGTCCCTGCGCAGCGAGCTGAAGGGCTCGTACGTCGGCGGGGACAGCGCCGAGCAGATCGACCTGGAGGACACCAACAGCCGGGACACGAAGATCGTCGTACCCCTGGTCCTCGTCTCGGTGCTGCTCGTCCTGTTCGTCCTGCTGCGCAGCCTCGTCGCGCCCTTCATCCTGGTGGCCGCCGTGGTCGCGGTCTGGGGCGCGGCCCTCGGGATCGCCGGGCTGGCCTTCGGGCCGGTCCTCGGCCTCAAGGGAACCGATCCGGGGCTCGGGCTGCTGTCCTTCGTGTTCCTCGTCGCACTCGGGGTCGACTACGGCATCTTCCTCATGCACCGGATGCGGGAGGAGTCCCTGGCCGGCGCGGAACCCGCCGCCGCCGCGCTCACCGCCCTGCGCAGCACAGGCGCCGTCATCGCCTCGGCCGGTCTGGTCCTCGCCGCGACCTTCGCCGTACTGATGAACATGGGGCTCGTGCAACTCGTCGAACTCGGCTTCGTGATCGCCGTCGGCGTGCTCCTCGACACCTTCCTCGTGCGGACGTACCTGGTGACCAGTGCCAGCGTCGCCCTGCGCCGGAAGATGTGGTGGCCCGGCACCCTCTCCCGCGAACCGGCGCACGGCGCCGGGCCGTCCGAACCCACCGAGCCGCCACGGCAGCAGGAACAGGTCGGCGCGCCCTGACCTGCCGCGCTCACCACAGCCGACCGGGCGCCTCTCCTGCCTTCTGCCGGAGGGGCGCCCCCATGACGGAAGATGGAGCCGTGCAAGATCGGGGAGCGGCCTCAGCCGCAGAGGACCTGAGAACCACCGTCGTGCGGGGTGACGTGCGGCCCCGCCGGATCGAGCGCGTCATGGCGGTCGTCAACCGGGACCCGCTCACCGCGCCGCACCGCACCCGCAACGACGCGTTCCTCGCCGCCGGTGTCGCCGTGCTGGCCGTCGTCTTCGCGTTGCTCTTCGACGACGGGCTCCAGCCCGGTCCGCCCGGCTGGGCCCTGCTGGCCGGCGCCCACGTGCCGCTCGTGTGGCGGCGCAGCCGTCCGCTGCTCGTGCTGCTCGCGGTGGCGGTCTTCGTCACCCCCTACCACGTCCTCGACTACAACCACGCCGTACCGATCCCCGCGACCCTCCTGGCGCTCTACACGGTCGCGGCGACCGGCACGGTACGCCGCTCGCTGCTCACCGCTGTCGTCGTCCTCGGCCCAACGCTGATCATCAACAGCTTCACCAACCCGGACGGGGCACTGGAGCTCCTGCGGATCTCCGGCTGGGTCATCGCGGTCCTGTTCTTCGGCGTCGACGCCCGTTTCTACCGCCAGTACGTCGCCTCCATCGTCGAGCGGGCCGAGCGGGCCGAACGGACCCGCGAGGAGGAGGCGCGGCGCCGGGTCGTCGAGGAGCGGCTGCGGATCGCCCGCGACCTGCACGACCTGCTCGCGCACAGCATCACCCTGATCGGTGTGCGGACGTCCGTGGCGGCCCACGTCCTCACCACGGATCCGGACCGGCTCGACCGCAAGGCGGTCGCCCAGGTGCTCGACGACATCGCGGAGACCTGCCGGACGGCCCGGGGCGAGTTGCGTGCGACGCTGGAGGTGCTGCGGGCGAACGAGGTCAGCGTGAGCGTCGGAGGGGAACGGGAGTGGGTGGCCGGATCCGGCTCCGGATCGAGTTCCGGTGTCGGGCTCGGCTCTCCGGACGGGCGCGGGCCGCTGCCCGGGCTCGACGGGCTGGGCGCGCTCGCGGAGGCGGCGAGGGTGGCCGGGGCCGAGGTCGAACTGTCCGTCCACGCGGACGGCGTACCGCCCTCGGTGGGCGCCGCCGCCTACCGGATCGTGCAGGAGGCGCTCACCAACGCCGTACGCCACGGGGGCCGCGACGACCTGACCGTCCGGGTGGAACTGCGGGCGGCGGAGGGTACCTTGCGGGTGACCGTCGCCGACGACGGGGCGGGGCAGCGGACGGGCCACGGGGTGAGCAGCGCGGTACGCAACGGGGTGGGACAGGAAGCCCTCGGCGGCACGCCGGGGTTCGGGCTCGTCGGGATGCGTGAGCGGGCTCGTAGCGTGGGCGGCACACTGGACGCCGGACCGGGCCAGACCGTGGGCTTCGAAGTGACCGCCGAACTGCCGCTGCCCCGGGAGGAACCCTCGTGACGGCCCCGATGCCGATCCGCGTACTGCTCGCCGACGACCAGACCCTCGTCCGGGCCTCGTTCGCGATGCTCGTCGCGTCCGCCGGGGACATGGAGGTCGTCGCCGAGGCGGGCACCGGCCGGCAGGCCGTGGACCTCGCCCGTTCCGCGAGGGCCGACCTCGTCGTGATGGACATCCGAATGCCCGACCTGGACGGCATCGAGGCGACCCGGCTCATCGCCGCCGACGAGGACTTGGCGGGCGTCAAGGTGCTCGTCCTGACGACATACGACACCGACGAGCACATCGTCGATGCGCTGCGGGCCGGGGCGTCCGGCTTCCTGGTGAAGGACATCCGGCCGGCCGAACTCCTCGACGCCATCCGGACCGTGGCCGCCGGGGACTCCCTGCTCTCGCCAGGACCCACCTCCCGGCTCATCGCCCGTTTCCTGCGCGCTCCCGGCACGGCGATGTCAGCGGTGGGCGGCCCGGACGGGCTGTCCGAGCGGGAGCGGCAGGTGCTCACCCTGGTCGCGCGCGGGTTCAACAACACCGAGATCGCCGAAGCGCTGGGGCTCAGCCCGCTCACCGCGAAGACCCATGTCAGCCGGATCATGGGCAAGTTGGGGGCACGTGACCGGGCGCAACTGGTGATCGTGGCCTACGAGTCGGGGCTCGTGACACCCGGGGCGGTCAGAGAGGGTGGGATGTGACGTGCTGCCACGTTTGCTCCCGCTGGAGCGTGTGGCACACGCGTATGGGGGCTGAGCAGGCAGTCCTGGCGTGCCGGAGTGTTCCTCGTGAGCGACCGCCAGGGCGCCTGGGAGATCCGGGAGATCGTCAGGGCCCTGCTCTGCGAGTCCCGTACTGGCTGCCAGCGGGACTACCTATTCCACGGCATGCCCCCTCCGGTCGGCGCGGTGAAGTACCACAGGTCATTTCTCGCAGGACTGCCGCAGTGATCATCACTGCCTCAGGACACGGTTCGCGTCCCGTGGAGAGCACC
Source organism: Streptomyces sp. NPDC005004 (assembly GCF_053600675.1). Classification (NCBI taxonomy): domain Bacteria; kingdom Bacillati; phylum Actinomycetota; class Actinomycetes; order Kitasatosporales; family Streptomycetaceae; genus Streptomyces; species Streptomyces sp. NPDC005004. The sequence continues at coordinate 266,258 of NZ_JBSGAH010000005.1, read as the reverse complement.
AGGTGATCGCGGTTTCGGGAGCTGACTGGAGTGCTGTGGGCTGAGTACAGGTCCGTGCCCGCTCAGGGCGAGCATGTGAGCAGCGGCATCCTTCGTCGGTGCTCGGCCGACTGTGCGGCGATGCCGCCTGGCAGACCGGGACCCGGGGCGCCGGGATACGCCTGTCCGCAGTCGAACACACCCGGAATCACCCCCCGAAGAGGTGCGTTGGAGGGCGGCGTGCCCCGGGTTTGTTCGGGTGGACGCGCTCGCTGATCTGCGGGCGTCCCGGTCCACGGTGGCACACTCATCTCGACCGAGATATGTCCTCATATCGGCTGCTTCGGTCTTTCTTGTGCCCGCCTGGCGCGACGGGGCGCCTGAGCAATCACTCCAAGGAGGATTCCGTGGCCTGTGTCCCGAGCGACCTGAAGTACTCCGGCAACCACGAGTGGGTACGACCCCTGGGCAACGGCCGGGTCCGCATGGGCATCACGGAGTACGCCCAGAAGAAACTCGGGGACCCCGTCTACGTGCAACTGCCCGCGGCAGGCAGCCGCTGGGACGCCGGTGACAACTTCGGCTACGTGGAATCCGTCAAGTCGATCAACGACCTGTACCTGCCGGTGGCCGGCACGATCGCCGCAGTCAACGAAAGCCTGCAAGAGAGCCACTTCGGAGCCGAACAGATCGAAGTCGACCGCTCACCGCCGGTGCCTGATCTGGTCGAGAGCCGGCGTCCGGGCCGCCTGCACGGAGCCGTGCTGCACGGACTCGACGACGCCGGCCTCATCGACGTCACCCGCGTCGTCCTCGACACCGCCCACGTCAGGGCTAAAAACCAGGGCTAAAAAAGGGGGGCGAAGCGAAACCTCCGCGACCATCTGGCCTTCCTCGGACTCTCCGCCGCCCTCCGCTGCCACAAACGACGCGTCCGCCTCACCACATTAGACACGGTCTTGTGGGCGCATACGCGACCAGGGCACGGCGCGAAATCGACGAGGCCCACTGCGGTGGGGAGATGCCGGACATCTCTGCACCACAGTGGGCCTCGTTCGCCGCGGCAGCGGCCTCGTCATCCGTTCAGGCCGTCATCGATCAACTTGAAGGTGCGCGTAGTGATCTTTTTTGCCGCGTCCTTCGTGCCTTGCGTGATGCCGCCCTGGGTGTTGTCAGTGCCGCTCTGCGTGCCACCCTGGGTCTGGGCGTTGTTGGTACCGCCCTGCGTGCCACCCTGGGTCTGGGTGTTGTCGGTACCGCCCTGCGTGCCGCCCTGGGTGTTGCCATTGCCGGCGCCCTGGACACCGCCCTGGGTGTTCCCCTTGCCGCTCTGCGTGCCGCCCTGGGTGTTGCCGATACCGCCCTGCGTGCCGCCCTGGGTGTTGTTGGTACCGCCCTGGGTGTTGAAGACATTTCCGTAATACCCATTGTTGAAAACAATGGTGACTCCCGCGGGATATCCCGGATAGTCGCGGTTTTCTGCGGAAGCCTGGCTTGCCGTTGCGCCTGTCAGCGCCATGGCAGCGGCAAAGGACAGGGTTGCGTAGATTCCGACCCGCTTCACGGTAGGCCTTTCTTGCGGTAGACAGCAGACAGGACTTCTTGCGGACCAAATTAGCCGCAACCCCTCACCGCTTTACTACAGCGACACAGGCGATGTCACTGTGCACTTGCTGCGGGGGACACTGGGTGGTGTCCCCCGCGGCAAGGTCCGCTGCGACAACCTGAGGGCCGCCGTCGCCCGTGTGCTCTGGCTCAGCCGCGCGGGGTGGAGACCGACCGGTGGATGGCTTTCAAGTCGCACTGCGGGGTCGAGGGCTTCTACCGCCGGCCCGGCATCGACGGCGCCCACGAGAAGGGAGGAGTCGCTGGCGGAGCTGAACGAACTGGTAGGGCAGGGGGACCGGCATGACGGCCGACGCCCGTGGACGGCCTTGCCGGAAGAGGCGAGTCGGAACGCGAACAGGTAGCACTTGGTGCGCTCTCCGGCCAGGTCGACCCACGCCTCGCAGAAGTCGACTGCCGCGTCCGTGCCAGGCTGGTTGCACCGGATCACGAACCCCGCGACGGGTTCCGTCCCGGCGGCTCGGCGATCTCCTGCCGGCGCCGGTGGACGGGGTCCCACACCGTCGAGTAGGCGATCTCCGCCCCGATCTCCTGGGGAGCCTGACCAGGATCCGCTGCACGGTGTGTCGCCGCTTCGGCGGAGCCCTCCAGGCCGTCCAGCAGCCACTGGTCGATCGTCATCTTGAACGGCTCCAGCCTCGGCGAATGCCTCCTCGGTGTCCGCCGTGGCGGCGGCACCGCCGAACACAGGGCCTCGCGCACCAGGCGCCGGTGGACTCCGTACTTTCGCGCGAGGGCGCGGACCGACGGCCCCGCCGGTGGACAGCGGTTCGATGGTGTAGGTGCCGCCGCCCTGCCGCCGGCCGGTGCGCTGACGTTGCGTTCGACGATCCGCCGAGGGGCCTCGGCCTCGACGACATCGATGGTGACGGCCAACGGCGGCCACCACAATCTCGGCGACGCCATCGACGCACTCGACCACGGCCTCGAACTCCGCCGCCCCGGCGCCGGCCGCCTCCTGGTGATCGTCACCGACGGAGTTGCGCTCCGGGGACGAAACCGCGCGTAAGTGTCTCGACGAGGCTCTCTGCACTCGAGTCGACATCAACAGCCCGCGTGCTGCACCGGAGGCCCTGGCTTCATGCGCCCACCCGCTCAAATCCACCCAACCGGGCACCCCGTTCGACCAGAACCGCCCTCGTGATCCACACGGATACGGCTCCTCAAGCCAGCGGGTAGTCGTAGCGCAGGAAGCCCTTGAAGCTCGCCACCTTGTCGTACAGTGCGCGGGCAACGGTGTTGGTCTCCTGGGTGGTCCAGTACAGGCGTGCAGCACCCCGCTCCCGCGACACATCGGCCACGTTCTCGATCAGCATCCGCGCCACACCTCGGCCGCGCACCGCCTCGGCTACGAAGAGGTCCTGGAGATAGCAGCTGTCTTCCATCCAGAACGTCGGGTGGAACAGATAGTGCGCGATGCCGACCAGCTTCCCGTTCGACCAGGCGCCGACACCGTGGAAGCCCGTACCGCGCTGTAGCCGCAGCCAAGTCTCCTCATACCCCTCGTCCGGCACCGCGGTGCGGTAGAACGCCTTGTAACCGCGCGCCAGAACTTCCCAGGCCGCACGATCCTCCTCGCGCAACGAACCAATGTCGATCACGGTTGCCCCTCCTCAAACGCCGGCCGTCAGTCGATCCGGTGATCCGCCGGGCACTTCCTAAAAGTCGGCCTGGTCGGTCATGCAGTTGCCCATCGGGGCGACGCCGGTGCCCATGCGCCTTGAGGGCACCAGCAGGTTGAGCACGTCGTACGGACGCGCTGCGACCGGGTGGTCACCGACACGGAGACCGGCGCGTGCGCCCCACCTGGCGTGCACGCCCAGCGATCCCGCCGCGTCGGCACATCCGAGGTCCACTTCGGCATCACCCACATATGCTGCTTCCTCGGCCGGAACGCCGAGCTGCCGCTGAGCCGACAACAGCCATCCGGTGCCGGCTTGGGGCGCTCAACCTCGTCGCCTGCGACGACCACGTCACAACGCGCGTCGATGCCAGCGGCAGCGAGCATGCTCAGAGCCATTCGCCGCGTGGCCGCCGTGAATACGCCAAGCCGCCGGCCCGCATCGGCGAGTTCGTCGAGCAGGGCCGGTACGCCATGAAAAGGCCGCAGCTCAGCGATGGCCGGATCAGGGGTGCGTGGAAGCACTCGACCTCGGCGGAGCCGCATGCACGGCCGAGAAAGTGTGCCATCACCAGTTCCGTGTGGCCGACATGTCACCCGGCGACCACCTCATCCGGCGAGACCGGCGGGCCGCCGAGCGAGCGAATCGCGTCGGCGTAGGCCCGGGACACCGTAGGGACGCCGTCCAAAAGCGTCCCATCCATGTCGAAGACAACTGCACGCATGGCTCACGATCATGTCCACCACACCCCGTTCGACGCCAGGGCCACTTCCTCAACACTGGCCTCATTCGATCGGCGCTGTATGGCGGCAGGAGGCACGCCGGACTCGGCCGATGCCGTGCTGCCCGCCGTGACCGTGATCCTCGCCGTCCGCCGACCACGCCGACCACCAGAGGCTCAGCGATCGCCTTGGAAAGACAACGGCTCCTGAGTGGTTGTTGTCGTTCCGATCCTGATCGTCGCGGGTTCGAGGCCGACGACCCGGTCGGGTGATCCCTGGCCTTGATGGGTTTGGCGGTGGGGCCACCGGTCGTCGGTGTCGTCGGCCCTCGAAGGTCGAGCGCCGGCGGCGGCCGGTAGGGTCGGGCGCCATGACCGACTGGACCGGGGTACGTGATCGGGTTCTGGCTCTGGCCACCGTGCCGGGCAGCGGCAAGGTGTTCGGGGCGAGGGCGCACGGCTTTGAGCTCGATGCCCCTCTAAACGCCGCCGAGGTGGCCGGCCTCGAGGTGTGGCTGGACGTTGATCTGCCCGAGGACTATCGCTCGTTCCTTCTCCATGTCGGAGCTGGCGGGGCCGGTCCGGCGTACGGCATTCTCCCGGTGCGGCGCGACGGTTCTGCGGGCTGGCGCTGGGTCGGAGAGCTCATTGAGGAGGCCGAGCCGGGCATGTTCGCGGAGCCGTTTCCGGGAGGGGCGGACCCGGAGGCAACGGTCGCGATCCTGGCTGAGCGGCCGTTGCAGGACGACTTCGACGACCTCGCCGATCTCGACGCGGCGTTTGAGGCGTGGGAGGAGCGTCTGGGCGACGTGCAGTACGATCCGCGCCGCACAGCCGGGGCGCTTTGCCTGTGTGATGAGGGCTGCGGGATGGTGGTCTGGCTGGTCGTCACCGGACCGGAACGCGGCCGAATGTGGCGTGACGATCGCAGCAACGGCACGGATCTTCATCCGGTGCGCGATACCGACGGCTCCCCCTCGGACTTCGCCAGTTGGTACCTCGGGTGGCTCGCAGCCGCCGAGACTGCGTGTGACCTGGACCGATAGCAGGAAGTCTGCTGCCGAGCCTGGAGATCCGCCACTTCGCGTCCGTCACCAGCCCTCAAGGCCGGAAAGACAACAGCAACTGAGGAGTGGTCGCAGGCGCAGATCGGGACTCGCCGCGGCGAGGTTGTCCTCGGCGAGGGCGTGCAGGGGCAGACTGTCGGGTGCGGTCATCGTGCTGATCTCCTTCGAGCTTCGACACCTCGAAGATCAGCCGGTGGCCGTTCATCTATTGCGGGCCTCATCCCAGCACCGGAGTAAACCCCCGGATCAGGTCGAGCCCGTACACCACTTCCCTGGACGCAACCTCCTCATCAGCCCAAGAGGCTTCGCAACGCGGCCCGGGGAACCACACCACCGAGCCGCGCGGCAGTCGTCATCAGCCCTAGTCGAACGACTTACTGCCACAGGGCACTTCGCTTCGCTCACCAGGCTCGGAGGGCTCCAGGAGTAGTTTCAATTCGCACTCGAGCCTGATGGGAGCGCCGCGCCATCGTGGACGTGGAACGACATGGACTGAACAAGCAGACGCCGCGTGCCCGCAGAGATCAATCACAGCTCATCCACCACGCATCGCTGTGCCCCATAGCTCTCGATTTCCTCACGCCAAGGCCACCCATATGGCTGACGCACACCTCCCTGATCCTTGAGCCAGTTCCGCCAGCTACCCGCGCCGACTGTTACGGCCCGCCACACCACACTTCCACAGGCCGAGCACGCCGGCAGGCACGTCACCATCTCTGCGCTGCCCCCCCGGCGTGCGCGCCGGGCAAGCACAACCACCTTCCGCACTCCACGTGACCTTCGCTGCCGCAAGGTCGATACTGCCGACAGCAGGGGCCCGTCTTTCAGCCTCGTCAGGAGGTACCGATGAAGATGTTGATCAACGTCCCGGAGACCGTGGTGGCGGATGCGCTGCGGGGTATGGCTGCCGCGTATCCGGATCTGAACGTGGACGTGGAGAACCGGGTCATCGTGCGGCGGGACGCGCCCGTCGCGGGGCAGGTGGGTCTGGTGTCGGGCGGGGGGTCGGGGCACGAGCCGTTGCACGGGGGGTTCGTCGGGCCGGGGATGCTGTCCGCGGCGTGTCCGGGTGAGGTGTTCACCTCGCCGGTGCCGGATCAGATGGCCCGGGCCGCGGCGGCCGTGGACAGCGGGGCCGGGGTGCTGTTCATCGTGAAGAACTACACCGGTGACGTGCTGAACTTCGACATGGCGGCCGAGCTGGCCGAGGACGAGGGCATTCAGGTCGGCAGGGTGCTGGTGAACGACGACGTGGCGGTGACCGACAGCCTGTACACCGCCGGGCGGCGCGGCACCGGGGCGACGCTGTTCGTGGAGAAGATCGCCGGGGCGGCGGCGGCCGAGGGGCAGCCGCTGGAGCGCGTCGAGGCGATCGGGCGGCAGGTGAACGAGAACTCGCGCAGCTTCGGTGTCGCGCTCGGCGCCGTCACCACCCCGGCCAAGGGCTCCCCGACCTTCGATCTTCCGGCCGGCGAGCTGGAGTTGGGCATCGGCATCCACGGTGAGCCGGGCCGCGAGCGGCGGCCGATGATGACCTCCGGGGAGATCGCGGACTTCGCGGTGAACGCCATCCTGGAGGACATGCCGCCGCGCAACCCCGTGCTGCTCCTGGTCAACGGCATGGGCGGCACCCCACTCCTCGAGCTGTTCGGTTTCAACGCCGAGGTCCAGCGGGTGCTCTCGGAACGGGGGATCGCCGTGGCCCGTACCCTCGTCGGCAACTACGTCACCTCCCTCGACATGGCGGGCGCCTCCGTGACCCTGTGCCAGGCCGACGAGGAGCTGCTGCGGCTCTGGGACGCGCCGGTGAAGACTCCGGCGCTGCGCTGGGGGATGTGACCCGCTCCTCCCGCGCGCCCGTGCGCCCGGTGACCCGACCGTCCCCACCGCCCGCGGCCCGGTAATCCCGGCCACCGCCGGAGACACACCGCCCGCCCCTTCAAGGAGGCCCAGTGCTCGACGCCGATTTCTTCCGCCGCTGGATCACGGCGGCCGCCTCGTCCATCGACCAGCAGGCCGACCGGCTCACCGCTCTCGACTCGGCCATCGGTGACGCCGACCACGGCAGCAATATGCAGCGCGGCTTCGCGGCCGTGGTGACCGCCCTGGAGAAGGAGGCACCGGACACGCCGGGCGAGGTGCTGACACTGGCCGGGCGCAAGCTCATATCGACGGTCGGCGGCGCCTCCGGACCGCTCTACGGCACGCTGCTGCGCCGGGCGGGCAAGGCGCTCGGCGACGACCCCGAGGTGAGCGAGGCGCAGTTGGCCGAGGCGCTCAGGGCAGGGGTGGACGGGGTGAAGGCGCTCGGTGGCGCGGCACCCGGTGACAAGACCATGCTCGACGCCCTCGTCCCGGCCGTGGACGCGCTCGGCGACGGTTTCGCGGCCGCGCGCTCGGCCGCCGAGGAGGGCGCGGTGGCCACCACTCCCCTGCTCGCCCGCAAGGGGCGGGCCAGTTATCTGGGCGAGCGCAGCATCGGCCACCAGGACCCGGGCGCCACGTCGTCGGCCCTGCTGATCGCGGCGCTCGCGGAGACGGCGGAGGTGTCCGGTGAGTGACGGAGCGCTGGTCGGGATCGTGCTGGTCTCGCACAGCGCCGATGTCGCGGAGTCGGTGGCGGAGCTGGCGAAAGGACTCGCGGGTGGCGCCGAGTCGGTGCCCGTCGCGGCGGCGGGCGGCACCGAGGGCGGCGGGCTCGGGACGAGCGCCGAGCTGATCGGCGCCGCTGCCGCCGCCGTGGACCAGGGAGCCGGGGTCGCCGTCCTCACCGACCTCGGCAGCGCGGTGCTCACCGTGAAGGCGCTGCTCGCGGAGGGCGACGAACTCCCCGCGAACACCCGCCTGGTGGACGCCCCGTTCCTGGAGGGCGCGGTGGCCGCGGTGGTGACGGCGGGGACGGGCGCCGACCTGGACGCGGTGGCGGCGGCGGCCGGGGAGGCGTACGACTACCGGAAGGTGTGAGTTTCGGGCACCCCGGACCGCTCGGCCCATACGGCGCCCCCGCGCATGAGCCGGAAGCCGTTCCCCCCAGGGCCACCGTCCCCGTAGCGGGGGGGTGGGGTCGACACCCGGCGTGCGGGCGGTGCCCAGGACGCCTCGCCGATGACGTCGAGGGGCAGGTGTCGCCGACGACCGGACGGGACGACGGCGTAGGACGAGAAACCGGCGGGGGCCGGGGTCCGAGCCTGTGGCGGCTCGCCCCGGCCACCCGCGACGGCGCGGCTCAGGCGACGACAGCGTGTCCGCGCGCCACTGAACTCCTGCCGTTTCCGAGGGAGTTCAGCCATAGGGTGCCCACAGCATACGTAACTCCCCCACACGCTCACCACCGCGCCCCCTTGCCGTGACCGACCCCAACCGGCATATTGGTCCGGACCTTTGCCGTGACGCCGTCCCCCGGGAGGCAGCACCGTGCGCTGTGTTCCGCTCCGTTCCCTGGTGGTCTGTACGGCGCTGCTGCTGGTCGGGTCCTGCGGCCGGGCGGACGGTGGTGACGGCGACGGCCGGGCGCCGGGTGCCCCGACGGGCGTCACGGCCATGGCCGGAAGCGCCACCAGCGTCCATGTGATGTGGAACGCCTTCGCGGAGCGGACCGGGGTGCACACCTACGAGGTGTATCGCGGCACCACGAAAATCGTGGAAGTGCCGGGCTCTCAGCACATGGTGGATGTCACCAGGCTCAAGCCGTCCACCATGTATGTCTTCACCGTGCGGGCGCGGGACGCCGACGGCCGGGTGGGGCCGCCGAGCCGCCAGGTCCGGGCGCGGACGCCGGTCGAGGTGGCCGCGGACGGCTCGGCGCCGACCCGGCCGGGGCACATGGCGGGGAAACCGGTCGGCAGCAAGGCGGTCCGGCTGTCCTGGTCGGCCGCGCGGGACGACCGGGGCGTGCGGTCGTACGCCGTCCTTCAGGGCGGCACCGAGATCCACACGGTGGCCGGGGAGCGGACCACGGCCGTGGTCACGGGCCTGCGGCCGGGCACCCGGTACACGTTCACCGTCCGGGCCCGGGACGCCGCGGGCAACCTGTCACCGGCGAGCACTCCGGTCCGGCTGACCACCCCGGGCGCCGACGACGGACGGGGCACCGCGCCGACCGCATTCACCGCCGCGTCGCACCGGTCCGGCGACGCGTACTACATCGACCTGGCCTGGAATCCGCCGCGCGTCGACGGAGTGATCACCGAGTACGACGTCCGGCTGGACGGCGAAATGGCCACCTCGCTGGTGTGGGGCGGCGAGCCGCCGCGGGGCCGGGCGCACTACAGCTTCTACGCCGGGCGGGAGGCGGGGACCGCGCACCGGGTCCGGTTGCGGGCGAGGCTGCCGGACGGCACCTGGGGCGGACTGTCGGCGGAGCGCACGGTGACGACCGGCGCGAAGGGCTGACCGCCGCGCGGGAGCGCGGACGCGGAACTCCCGCACCGGACGACCCAGTCCGTCACCAGTGCGGGCGCGGTCCGGGGGCGCGTCTGCTGCCGTCGAGGCGACACGGACGTTTCGCGATCCCGGCGGCGCACGGGACGTACCGCCCGACCCGCCGCCGGAGGACGGCCATGCGCAATCCGCGCCCCCTGTTCCGCACCGGCCTGTCCCTGGCGGGCGCCGCCGCGCTGCCGGTCCTGTGCGCCGGTCCGTCGGCGGCCGCCTCCGGTGTCTCCGTGAGCGCCAACGGGTCTACAGCGGCGGTCACGCCCACCCGGGGAGTGGCGGGCGGACTCGGTGGTGCCGTGGGCGACTACGGCTCCGGTCACCCTCGGCATCGGCTCGGGCCCCGTGGGGTCGGCGGTCATCACGGCGGCCTGGTTCCCGCGCCGCCCGAAGCCGCGTCGGCGGCACCGACCGCGGGCGGCCCGGACGCGCCCCGGAGACGGGACCGGGACCGGCCAGGACCCGGCGCCCTCAGTCCGCCGAATCCGCCGAAGCCCCGCCGGACAGCGCGGCCACCTCCTCCAGCGCCCCCGTCAGCCACCCCGTCCAGAAGGTCTCCAGGTCGATCCCGGCGCGCAGCACCAGGTGCCGGAGCCGGTCCTCGGGGGTGTCCCGGTCCGGCGGGAAGTCGCGCCGCTCGATCTCCTCGTACTCCGTCAACTGCCGCCTGTGCAGATCCAGATGACGGCGCAGGTCGGCTTCCAGGCCCGCCGTGCCGACAACAGCCGCCGCCCGGAGCCGCAGCAGCAGGGTGTCCCGCAGAGGCTTGGGGTCCTGGGCGGCGGCGGTCCAGCGGGCGAGTTCGGCGCGGCCCGCGGGCAGGACCTCGTAGCTCTTCTTCTGCCCACGGGCCGGCTGCGCGGCGGGCAGCTCGCGGATGAACCCCTCGGCCTCCAGTCTGCCCAGCTCACGGTAGATCTGCTGATGCGTCGCGGACCAGAAGTAGCCGATCGACTTGTCGAAGCGGCGGGTCAGTTCAAGGCCGGACGACGGCTTCTCCAGCAGGGCGGTGAGGATGGCGTGCGGGAGTGACATGGGGCTCATCCTAGGGAGAGGGGCGACGGCTCCTACAGGCTCGCCGCCAGCTCGGTGCCCTGCTTGATGGCGCGCTTGGCGTCGAGTTCGGCCGCGACGTCGGCGCCGCCGATGAGGTGCGCGGCGCGTCCGGCGGCGAGCAGTGTGTCGTAGAGGTCGCGGCGGGGTTCCTGGCCGGTGCACAGCACCACGGTGTCGACCTCCAGGACCGTGCTCTCGCCGTCGACGGTGATGTGGAGCCCGGCGTCGTCGATGCGGTCGTAGCGCACGCCGGGGACCATGGTGACGCCCCGGTGCTTCAGCTCGGTGCGGTGGATCCAGCCGGTGGTCTTGCCGAGTCCGGCGCCGACCTTGCTGGTCTTGCGCTGGAGGAGGTGGACGGTGCGCGGGGGCGCGGGACGGGTGGGGGCGGTGAGGCCGCCGGGTGCGGTGTAGTCGGTGTCGACGCCCCAGTGCCGGAAGTACGTCGCGGGGTCCTCGCTCGCCTTGTGGCCGCCGTCGGTGAGGAACTCGGCCACGTCGAAGCCGATGCCGCCCGCGCCGAGCACGGCCACGCGGTCGCCGACGGGGGCGCCGTCGCGCAGCACGTCGAGGTAGCCGAGGACACGCGGGTGGTCGGCGCCGGGGATGTCGGGGGTGCGCGGGGTGACGCCGGTGGCGACCACGATCTCGTCGTATCCGCCGAGGTCGTCGGCGGTGACGCGGGTGTTCAGGCGTACGTCGACGCCGTGGGCGTCGAGCTGGTGGCGGAAGTAGCGCAGGGTCTCGTCGAACTCCTGCTTGCCGGGAACCTTGCGGGCGACGTTGAGCTGGCCGCCGATCTCGCTCGCGGCGTCGAACAGGGTGACCGCGTGGCCGCGTTCGGCGGCGGTGACGGCGCAGGCGAGGCCGGCCGGGCCCGCGCCCACGACGGCGACGCGCTTGCGCAGCCTGGTCGGGGAGAGCACGAGTTCGGTCTCGTGGCAGGCGCGCGGGTTGACCAGACATGAGGTGATCTTGCCGCTGAACGTGTGGTCCAGGCACGCCTGGTTGCAGCCGATGCAGGTGTTGATGGCCTCCGGGGTGCCCGCGGCGGCCTTGGCGACGAAGTCGGGGTCGGCCAGCATCGGGCGGGCCACGGAGACCATGTCGGCGACGCCGTCCGCGAGCAACTGCTCGGCGAGGTCGGGGGTGTTGATGCGGTTGGTGGTCACCAGCGGGACGGACACCTCGCCCATGAGCTTCTTGGTGACCCAGGTGTAGGCGCCGCGCGGCACGGAGGTGGCGATGGTGGGGATGCGGGCCTCGTGCCAGCCGATGCCGGTGTTGATGATCGTGGCCCCGGCCGCCTCGACGGCCTTGGCGAGGGTGACGACCTCGGGCAGCGAGGAGCCGCCGGGGACCAGGTCCAGCATGGAGAGCCGGTAGACGATGACGAAGTCCTCGCCCACGGCCTCGCGGACGCGGCGGACGATCTCGACGGGGAACCGCATCCGGTTCTCGTACGAGCCGCCCCAGCGGTCGGTGCGACGGTTGGTGCCCGAGGCGATGAACTCGTTGATCAGGTAGCCCTCGGAACCCATGATCTCGACGCCGTCGTATCCGGCGTGCCGGGCGAGGCGGGCGGCGCGAACGTAGTCGTCGATGGTCCGCTCCACGTCCGCGTCGCTGAGTTCGCGCGGCACGAAGGGGCTGATCGGGGCCTGGAGGGCGCTGGGGGCGACCAGGTCGCGGTGGTAGGCGTAGCGGCCGAAGTGCAGGATCTGCATCGCGATCCGGCCGCCCTCGCGGTGGACGGCATCGGTGACGACGCGGTGCCGCTCGGCCTCCGCCTCGGTGGTGAGCTTGGCGCCGCCCTCGTAGGGGCGCCCCTCGTCGTTGGGGGCGATGCCGCCGGTGACGATGAGACCCACTCCCCCGCGCGCTCGGGCCGCGTAGAACGCCGCCATCCGCTCGAACCCGCGCTCTGCCTCCTCCAGGCCCACGTGCATGGAGCCCATGAGCACGCGGTTGGGGAGTGTGGTGAATCCCAGGTCGAGCGGGGACATCAGGTGCGGGTAACGGCTCATCGGGCCCTCCGAGCGAAATGCGGTCGACCTTTGTTGTAGAGCAACCCAGCGGGTTTGTGCAACTAGTTGCACAAAGAGCGGCCCGTTTCTGTAACTACTAGTATGTACACTCAGCTCGCAAGAAGATCGCGGCAGCCACGGAAGGAACTCCCATGCCCTTCGTCCGTATCGACACGATCGGCGTCGACCCCGTCCGCCTGGACGCGCTCGGCCGCGCCGTGCAGGAGGCGCTGGTGGAGGCGCTCGGCGTGCCGGCCGACGACCGGTTCCAGGTGCTCACCGGCCACGACGGCACGCGCAGCACCCTGCGTTACGACGACTTCCTGGGCATCCACCGGGACGAGGGGGTCGTCTTCGTGGCGATCACGATGCGCTCGGGCCGGACCGTCGACCAGAAGCGCGCCCTCTACCGGAGGATCGCCGAGCTGGCACAGGCGTACGCGGGCACCGAGCCGCGCAACGTACTGATCACCGTGACCGAGAACGAGCCGGTGGACTGGTCGTTCGGGAACGGCGAGGCGCAGTACGCCCCGGCCGGTACGTGAACCGGCCGGGGCGTACGGGGGACCTCGATCCGCGTCAGCGGCTCTCCAGGCGCAGATGGAGTTCGCGTTCCTGGTCGCCGGAGGCGGCTCCGGTCTCGTGGACGGTGAAGATGTCGTCGAGGGTGTGGCGGAACCGGTCCACCGCCCAGTAGCCGCCCTGCACGTCAGCGAGGACGGACGAGTCGAGCCGGGCGGGCTCACAGCCCTCGCGGGCCTCGGTGACGACATAGGTGCCGAGCCACACCATCGGACGGGTCTCGTCGAGTTGCTGCGGGACCTCGTCCCGGTCCCGGTCGGAGGCGAAGCAGGCGCTCAGTACGTCGAAGACCACTCGGGCGTCCTCCTTCGAGCATCCGCTGATCTCCACCGAGACGCTTTCCGGGTGCGACGACTCCGGATTGCTCATGACCGCTCCTTTCCCTGGCCGTGCCGCCCGGACGGGTACCCCGAGAGACACGGCCCACGCGTGGGGAAGGTGCGGCACAAGGGCGCGGTCGCCTCGGGGTGACCGCGCCCGTGCGGTTGCCGCCCGCGTGGGAGCGTGGCGTCAGCCGCGCGTGAACTTGTACGTCTTGCTGTCCGTCAGCACGCAGAACCCGGGCGACACCACGATCACCCGCAGGATGCCGGTGCGACGGTCGTAGTCGATGCCCTCGGCCTCGAAGTTCCCGGAGCAGGAGCTGCGCAGGGGCAACTGGCGCAGAGCCGTGACGTGCCCGGAGACGTTGCCGTTGCCGTTCGGCTGCGCCGAGAGGTCGATCTGCAGCAGCGGCTTGGTCATGCCGAACAGCGAGCCCTCCGGGTCGTCGGAGGAGCAGAGCAGCGTGGTCGGGCCGGAGAAGTCGCAGCCCTGCACGTCGCGCACCGGGTGGTCGAGCTGGACGGTGGAGGCGAGCGGCAGGTCGGCCGAGGGCGAGGTGGAGGCGTTGATGCCGGGGGTGGGGAAGACCAGGAGGCGGTTCATCGTGCCCCACTCCCCCGAGAGCATCCACTGGCCGTCGGGCGAGATGGCGTCCCAGGAGTTGTTGATGGCCTCGCCGGGGGCCAGCGTGTGGACGTACTCCGACCAGGCGCCGCCGGGTGCCTGGACCCGGTACATCTTGGAGTTGCCGGAGTCCCGCTGGTAGGGCTCGATGTAGTAGCCGTCGTAGGAGGCGTCCGGGTCCCCGACGTGGTTCCAGCCCCGGGTGGACAGACCCACCGGGATGGTGCCGATGCCGGTGTAGCGGTTGGGGCTGTTCGCCGGGACCTCGACGGAGGTCAGACCCTGACTCTCGGTCAGCGGGTCGGCGCGGTCGGAGCCGGTCTCGGTCCAGGTGTCCGCCGCCGAGGCGGGGGTGGCTCCGAGGGACATGACGGCGGCGGTGGCCAGGGTGACGAGGCCGGTGACTAACGCTTGACAGCGCAGCCGGGCAGGCGCGGGCATGGGCCTACTCCTTGGAAAAAAGGGGGGTGGGACATTCGGTCGGCGGACAGTCTGGCCCGGCCGCACGGGCATGTACATACCAAGCAGGGAACGTGGTGTGCGCGACGGGGTGTGACATGCGTCGCCACGGGAGACGATCGCGGTCCCGCCTGTCCCGGCCGTGGCGGCGCCGACGTTCGCGCGGCCGCGTGTTGAGGGATGGTGGAGTCAGACGGCCACACGGCGGCGGAGAGTCGATGTGCACGGTGGAGCGACGGGAGCCGGTCCCGGTGACGGCGTGCCGGGCGGACGGGCGAGGGCGGTGCGTGGGATGAGTACGGCCGGGACGACCGGCGCGTTGGACGGCGGCGAGCCGGAACGGGGTCCGGAGCGCCCCGGCGGCCTCCTCGACGTGCTCGGCGTGGCGTCGGTGGTCCTGGACCCCAGCGGGCGGATCGTGCTGTGGAGCCCGCAGGCGGAGGAGCTGTTCGGCTACACGGCGCGCGAGGCGCTGGGCCAGTACGCGGCCCGCCTGATGGTGCACGAACGCCACCTGGAGCTGGTCGTAGAGCTGTTCACCACCGTGATGGAGACCGGGCGGAGCTGGTCCGGCGGCTTCCCGATCCGCCACAAGGACGGCAGCACCCGCCTGGTGGAGTTCCGCAACATGCGGCTGCTCGACGACCGCGGCGACGTGTACGCGCTCGGGCTCGCGGCCGATCAGTCGACCGTCCGGCGGCTCGAACAGGACGTGGCGCTGTCCGAGCGGATGGTGCACCAGTCGCCGACCGGGCTCGCCGTACTCGACACGGGGCTGCGGTTCGTGTCGGTCAACCCGGCACTGGCACGGCTCAGCGGTCTTCCGGCCGGGGACCACAACGGGCGTACGCCGCGCGAGGTGCTGCCGCTGCTGGACGCCGAGACGCTGGAGGAGACGGCGCGCGGGGTGCTCGGCACGGGCGAGCCGGTGATCGACCGCAGCGTGATCGGCCGTACCCCCGCCGATCCGGACGCGGACCACACCTGGGCCATGTCGCTGTACCGCCTGGAGGACTCCAGCGGCAACGTGCTCGGCGTCGCGCTCTCCCTGGACGACATCACCGAACAGCACCGTGCGTTCGTGCAGGTGGAGGCGGCGCGGCGCAGGCTCGCGGTGATCGCGGACGCGACGTCGCGGATCGGCACGACGCTGGAGCTGGAGCGCACGGCGTGCGAGCTGGCGGAGGTCGCGGTACCGGTACTGGCCGACGTCGCCGCCGTCGATCTGCTGGACGCGGTGCTCGACGGGCGGCGCAGCACGCTGGGCCCCACCCAGACGGCCATGATCCGGGCCCTCGCGGTGCGCCCGGAGGACGGCGGCGACGCGGTACGGGCCGCCGACGCGCCCGGCGGGATCGCCCGGTACGCGCCCGACCGTCTGGTCACCGAGTGCGTCCGCACCGGCGAGGTGGTCCTGGTGCGGACCGTGGCCGAGGAGGATCTGCCGCGCATCGCACGTTCGGTCGAAGCGGCCGAACTGCTGAAGCGGGCGGGGCTGCACTCCTATCTCGCGGTGCCACTGATCGCCCGGGGCGAGGTGCTGGGCGCCCTGGACCTGAAGCGCACGAGCAATCCCGTGCCCTTCGACGAGGACGACGTGCTGCTGGCCCGGGAACTGGCGGCGCGGGCCGCCGTGCAGATCGACAACGCCCGCTGGTACCAGAACGCCCGCAACACCGCGCTCGCCCTCCAGCGGAGCCTGCTGCCGAGCAGCCCGCCGGAGACGACCGGCCTGGAGGTCGCCTCGCGCTACCAGCCGGCGGGCGCGGCCGGGGAGGTCGGCGGCGACTGGTTCGACGTCATCCCGGTGGCGGGCGACAAGAGCGCGCTGGTCGTCGGTGACGTCATGGGCAGCGGCATCAACGCCGCCGCGACCATGGGCCTGCTGCGCACCGCCACGATCACGCTGGCCTCGCTGGACCTGGATCCGGCGGCCCTGCTGGAGCGCCTCGACAAGGCCACCTCGGCGCTGGACGACTCCATCGCCACGTGTGTGTACGCCGTCTACGACCCGGAGCTGCGCCAGTGCCGGATCGCGTCCGCCGGCCATCTCCCACCGGTGCGGATACGGCCCGGGCAGCCGCCGGAACTGCTCAGTCTGCCCACGGGGGTGCCGCTCGGGGTCGGTGACGTGAGCTTCTCCGCCGTCACGGTGCCCTTCGAGCCGGGGGACGAACTGGTCCTCTACACCGACGGCCTGGTGGAGACCCGCTCCCACTCCCTGGACGAGCGGCTCGACCTGCTGCTCTCCGTGCTCGACACCCGGCCCCGGCCCCTGGAGGAGATCTGCGACCTCCTCCTGGACCGGCTGTACGACGCCGAGAACCACGACGACGTGGCGGTGCTGATCGCCCGGGCGGCGGAGGTGCCGTAAGCGGGTTGCGGGACACGGGAGTTGGAGCCCTCGGAGCGGTGGCGGCTCAGACGGCCACGGTCTCCTCGGTCTCTTCCTCGGCGTCCTGCTCGGCGGCGGGGACGGTGCGGGGCTCGGCGGCCGGGGGCAGGGCGGCGCGGGAGCGTTCCCAGGCGGCGGCGATCGCGGTGACGACGAGGCCGACGGCGAGCCAGGCGGCGAGGGTCCACACGTTCCGGCCGATGCCGTCGTCGCCGAAGTAGAGCAGCGAGCGGACGCCCTCGACGAATCCGGCGCCGTTCCAGAAGGCGTGCAGGGAGCCGAAGAAGCCGTTCTGCAGCTCGGGCCGGAAGAGACCGCCGGAGCTGGTGAAGTTCAGCATCACGAACAGCACCATCATGGTCAGCGTGGTCCAGCGCTTGAGGAAGGTGTGCAGGCCGACGCCGATGAGCAGGATGCCCGCCGAGTAGAGCCAGGCCATGCCCCACACCGCGCCGAGTGCGTGGTGGGCGAGGTGGAAGACCGGTCCGGCGAGCAGGGCGCCGATCCCGGCGACCACGGCGGACACACCGACCGCGAGCAGCGCGCGGAGCCGTATCGGCAGCGCGGCACCGGCGGCGCCGATCGCGGCGACGGAGGCGTAGGAGCCGATGCTGACCGCGATCAGCAGGAAGAACAGGCCCTGCCCCGTGGGGTCGTCCCGGACGGGCGGGGCCACGTCGGTGACCTTCAGCGGGGCGCCCTCCTGGGCGGCGACCGGCGTGAAGACCTTTTCCACAGCGGTGGCACCCATGTCGGAGGCGGCGCTCGCCACCAGCAGCTCGGGAGTATGTGCGCTGAGCACATAGGCGCCGGTGACATGCCGGGACTTCAGCAGGGAGACGGCGGTGGCACGGTCGGGAACCGTGCGCACGTCGAGCTTGTCCCCCGCGGTGTCCTTGACCGTCTGGGCGAACACGGCGGTGCGCGGGCCCGTACCGACCACGGCGACCGGCATGTGGTGCGGCTCGGGGGTGACGAACGCACCCATGTAGGCCAGCCCCATGCCCAGGCACATCAGCAGCGGGGTGAGCAGATGCGTGAGCACATGGCGCAGGGCCGGTGACATCACCGGGGACTTCATCGGGCAGGACCTCCGACAGTTGGCTTATACAACCTTCGATTCAAGTTGTACTATACAACGAGATGGCGTTGAAGGCATTCGTCGGAGGTGGACGCCCATGACGGCGGCGGAGACTGCGGTGGAGACGATCCATCGCGAGATGACGGCGTTCGCCCGTCGCGCCCGGGCCTCGGCGGGCCGGATGCACCCCCAGCTCTCGCTCGTGTCCTACACGCTGCTCGGGCATCTGGAGGAGCGCGACGACTGCCGGGCGACCGATCTGGCGGCGCACTACGCCCTGGACAAGTCGACGGTGAGCCGGCAGGTGGCGGCACTGGAGCGGGACGGGCTGATCGAGCGGCGGCACGATCCCGAGGACCACCGGGTGCAGGTGCTGCATCTGACGGACGCGGGCCGGGAGATCCTGGCCGAGGTCACCAGCAGCCGCCGGGCCGCCTTCCGGGAACGGCTCGCGGACTGGCCGGAGGAGGACCTGGTCCGCTTCGCGGCCTATCTGGAGCGGTACAACGCCGGTCCGTCGGGGACCGGAGCCGGCTGAGGACGGCCCCGGCGCGGGGCGTGGACGTACGGCGGCCGAGGACCACGCCCCGGACGGCTGGCCAACAGCTACCGCCGGGCCGCCGGTGCCGCCAGGTGCTCGGGTGCGCGGGCGGCGCCGAACGAGGTGCGCAGGCGGAGCCGGAAGCCCAGGGACTCGTAGAGCCGGATGGCGTTCGTGTTGGTGGCGCCGGTGTGCAGGAAGGGCGTCTCACCGCGTTCGCGGATGCCGTGGGCGACGGCGAGGATCAGCCGGGTGGCCAGGCCCTCGCCCCGGTGGGCCGGGTCGGTGCAGACGGCGCTGATCTCGGTCCAGCCCGGCGGGTGCAGCCGCTCCCCCGCCATGGCGATCAGCCTGCCCTCGCGGCGGATGCCCAGGTAGGTGCCCAGTTCGACGGTGCGCGGCAGGAAGGGTCCCGGCCGGGTGCGCTCGACGAGGTCCAGCATCTCGGGCACGTCGGCCGGGCCGAGCCGTACCGCCTCGGGTTCGGGCGCGGTGACGAGCCCGTCGTCCACCAACTGGACGCCCTCGATCCGGAAGGTGACCTCCCAGCCCTCCGGCACGTCGCCCCGGAAGCCGAGCAGCGGCACCTCGGCGCCGGGTCCGCTCAGGGCGGCGGCGTCGGCCCAGTCCCGCGCGTCGGGGTCTTCGGGCAGCGCGAGCCATGGGGTGACGTCCGCCGGGTAGCGCAGGATCCGGCCGCGCCGCTCGGCGAAGTGGGCGTGCGGGCCGGTCAGGGCGGCGAGGGCGGGGTTGTCGAGGACGCGGAGATCGCTGCCGGGCAGCGGTCCTGGCGCGAGTCCGGTACCGGGCAGCGGTCCGGTGGCGGTGTCCGCGCGGGCGGCTGTCCCGCCGCGGGCCGGATCCGGCCGGTCCGCGCCCGCCGTCACCTCCCGGTCGCCGTGCCGCGTGGAGACGTACGCCTCGGGCATCCTCTGTCCTCGCTTCCCTCGCCTCGTGCCCGGCGCGACGGCGCCGGTAACCGCCCCAAGTGTGAACACCGGTGTCGCTATTCCCTGGGCCGTACGCAGTTCACGGGATCGCAATGATCGGGGCGCGGTCCTGGGCAGAGGCGGGCAAGGGGCACCGGAGACGTGGGCCGAACGGGGAAGGCCGAACGGCCCCTCTTCCGGCCAGAGGTGAAGCAGCGACGCGCACGAGGAGCGAGGTGCGCCATTCGGGGTACGAAACGGGTGGGAACGCTCGTGTGCGTACGCGGACGACGGCCGACCGGCCCCCGGCACTTCCGGGGCCGACCGGGCCCGGCCCCGCCGCGGCGAGGAGGTGGACATGCGTACCCCGGTGCGCGGTTGGCGCTGGCGGCGCAATCCGCTGCGACGCAGGTCGGACGTGGTGGAGGCGTGGACGGTGCTGCTGGTGGCCGTCCTGGTGTGCGGGGTGGCGCCCTTGATCGGGGCGGTCGCGGGGCTGCACGCACACGGCCAGGCCCAGTCCCGCGCCGTCGCGCAGCGTGCCGAGCGGCATCAGGTGCGCGCGAAGGTGGTCGGCCCGGTCTCCGACCACGCGCCCCTGGTCCACCGCGACCGGGGCCACACCTACAGTGCCGAGGTCCGCTGGACCGACCCGAACGGCACGACCCGTACCGCCCTGGCCCGTGTGCCCGCCGGGACGCGCACCGAGGACACGGTGCCGGTCTGGTTCGACCGGCGCGGCCACAGCGTGGCGCCCCCGGCGAACGACGTCTCCGTCTGGCAGCACACGGTCACCGTGGGCCTGTGCGCGGCGGGCGCCACCATCGCCGCCGCCCTCCTCGCCCGTACCGTCGAACGCCGCCTCGCCCTCCGCCGCCGCCTGGCCGAATGGGACCGCGACTGGGCCCGCACGGGCCCGAAGTGGACCCGGCCACGCACCTGAGCCCCAGGGCCTGTCTGACAATTCTCGTCTGCCGCTCCGGGCGACGACGGGAATCGTCAGACAGGCCCTGGGCGGGGGGGAATCAGCCCGCAGCTCTTCCGCGCGCGCCCACGAGGCGCTCGGCGATCTCGTCGGACAGGTCCGCGCCGGGGCCGGGTTCGCCGTCGGCGGCCCAGCAGACGTATCCGTCGGGCCGGATGAGCAGCGCGGCGGCGCCCAGGTCCTCGGCGGACGTGGCGCGCACGAGGTCGACGCGGGGCGGGAGCCGGACGCCGGCCGGGATGACGCCTCCCAGATCGAGCAGCACCGCGCGGCCCGGGGCGAGGAGCGCCGACAGCCGGACGGGACCGTTCCCGGTGACGAGGTCCGCGTCGGGCACGCGGCCACCGGTGAGCGGGTGGTCGCCGGGCAGGTCGTAGCGCAGCGAGAGGCCGGACATCAGGCCCGCGATGTGGCGGTTGGTGTCGGGCAGGCGGAGCAGATCGGTGACGATGTCGCGCAGGGCGGCCACGTCCTCGCCGGGGTTCGGGTTCGCGAGGACCCGCTGTGCCGAGGTGTGGTGCAGGACCTGGGCGGCGACCGGGTGGCGTTCGGCGTGGTAGCTGTCCAGGAGGTCACCCGGTGCGCGGTCCTGGAGGACGGCGGCGAGTTTCCAGCCGAGGTTGAAGGCGTCCTGCACACCGAGGTTGAGACCCTGTCCGCCCAGCGGCGGATGGATGTGCGCGGCGTCCCCCGCGAACAGGACGCGGCCGGCGCGGTAGTTCTCCACCTGCCGGGTGGCGTCGGTGAACCGGGAGGCGTTGTCCACGGCGCCGAGGGTGGTCCCGGGGCCGTACACGGCCCGCAGGGCGGTGGTGATCTCCTCCGGGGTGACGGGGGTGTCGCGGGAGGTGTCGGGCTCGCCCGCGCGTCCGAAGGTGATCCGGTACCGGTCGCCGCCGAGCGGGGCCAGCATGGCCCAGTGGCCGCCGCCCTGCCGGGTGAGGGTGCTCATGTGCCCCAACTGCCGTGGCACCAGCGCCGATACGGCGGTCAGTCGGATGTCGGCCAGCACCGCCTGGTGCGTTCCGGGCCTGCCGGGGAACGGCACGCCGAGCAGTTCGCGCACGGTGCTGTGGCCGCCGTCGCATGCGACCAGGTACCGCGCCCGCACACGCAGCCCGTCCGCTGTCACGAGCACGCCGTCGCCGTCCTGCTCGACCCCGGTGACGGGGGTACCGCGCAGCAACCGCGCCCCGGCGGCGGTCGCCCGCTCCCCGAGCACGTCCTCGACGTCGCCCTGGGAGATGGCGACCGGACAGGGGTGCCTGGTGTTCCAGGGGGTGCAGTCCAGCGGGACGGGGAGCGTCGCGAAGTGGCCGCCCACCTGTTCGCGGGGGGTGACGCGCCGCAGCAGCGGCTCCAGCAGGCCCCGGTTCTCCAGCAGTTCGGCTGTGCGGGGCTGCACTCCGCCGCCCTTCACCTGGTCGACGCGGCGCGGCAGCTTCTCCAGCACCACGGTGCGGACCCCGGCGAGGGCCAGTTCGTACGCCAGCGTCAGCCCGGTGGGGCCGGCGCCCGCGACGACGACCTGTGTCTCGATCTCGGTCTCGGTCTCGGTCTCGGTCGGCATCTTCAGTCCAATCTCTCGCCTGAGGTTAAATGTATACCAAGTGCAGAAATCTCCTCGGGGCAATCCTCTGCTACGGTGGGCGCCGTGGACGGCAAGCCGGGACTGCGGGAACGGAAGAAGCAGCGCACGCGGGAGGCGATCTCCGACGCCGCGATCTCGCTGTTCCTGGAACACGGCTTCAACCAGGTGTCGGTGGCCCAGGTGGCCGAGGCGGCCGAGGTGTCCAAGCGGACGCTCTTCGCGTACTTCCCGACCAAGGAAGACCTCGTCGTCCACAGGCTCGCCGACCATGAGACCGAGCTGGCTCGTGTGGTGCGGACCCGCGTGCCCGGCACCGATCCGCTGAGCGCGGTACGCGAGCATTTCCTGCGGGGGCTGCGCGAGCGCGACCCGATCACCGGGCTCAACGACCTCCCCCCGGTGCGCAGGCTCCATCGGATGATCGTCGACGCGCCGTCGCTGATGTCCCGGATGGAACGGTTCAAGACCGTCGCGGAACGCGCGCTCGCCGAGGCCCTGCGCGAGACGGCGGACACTCCGGAACTCACCGCGCGCCTGGCGGCGGTGCAGATCGTCGGCGTGCACTGGGCGCTGGCGCAGGACAACGCGGACCGACTGGCGTCCGGGGAGTCCGCGGACGAACGGTACGCGGGCGCGGTGACCGACGCCGAGCACGCCTTCACGCTGCTCGAGAACGGCTTGGGCGACCTGACGTCCCGGCGGTAACCCCTCAACTCCCGCTGCGCACCGAAGGATTTCGGCCGAACACCCGGAATTCCCTTCCCAAGTGGTTTAGACCAATGCTAGATACGGTGGCGCAATGAGCCCGAGCGGCTACGTCTTGTCACCGACAGGAGGGGCGGCATGTCCCGCACCACCCCGCACGAATCCCGGCACAGCGACGAGCGGACCCTGTATCAGCGGGTCGCTTCCCGGTTGCTCGAGGAACTGCGCGACGGGACGATCCCACCGGGTGAACGGCTGCCGGGGGAACGACATCTCGCGCGGCACTTCGGGGTCAGCAGGGCGACCGTCCGGCAGGCGCTGGACGTGCTGCGGCGCGGCGGGATGCTGAGCACCGACCGGCGGGGCAGTCACGCCACGCTGCCGGGGCGGCCGGTCGAGGAGCCGGTGTCGCTGACCTTCCCGGTGGGCACGCTGCCGGCCGGGCCGGGGGCGGTCGACCGGGCGACGGTGACCTGGGAGGCGCCGCCGCCGGAGCACGCGCGGGCGCTGGGCCTCGCCCCGCACCGGCCGACGCTGGTGCACCGCTATCTGTCGGCGGGTCCTGACGGCCGCTCGCTGCGCACGGCGGTGACGTCGTTCTCGGCGGTGGCCCTGGCCGAGGTCGCGGAGCTGGCGCGCTATCGCGAGCGCGCCGACGGGGCCACCCCGGCGGAGCTGGGCCGGGCCTACGACTGGATGCGCAAGGCGGGGCTGACCCTGCACCACCGTGACTCCATCAGCCAGGTGGGGGACGCCTCTTCGGTGCGGGTGACCCGGCGGGTGCGGGACCAGTACGCGCGTCCGCTGGAGATCACGGATCTGGTGGTCAACGCCGAAGAGGACACGCTCGTCTACGAGTTCACGCTTCCGGCGGCGGGCTGACCTCCGCCGCGCGCCGGGCGACCAGGAGCCGGGCGCGCGGAGCACCGTCGTCACGCCGGCCGAACTCGGGCAGGTCCCGCAGTTCGACGGTGAATCCGGTGCGCTTCAACTCCCTCGCGACATCACCGAGTCGGAAGGCCCGGTAGTACATGACGAACGGCGGCCGCCACACGGAGTTGCGCACCCGCATCGCCGCGTCGAAGCCGAGCAGCGCCCAGTACGCGAGGTTCGTCGGACGGGGTGGGGCGAGCACCGGGAAGGCGAAGTGCCCGCCCGGGCGCAGGGAGTTGCGGACCTGCTCGAACAGGCCGGGCAGTTCCGCGGGCAGGAAGTGCCCGAACGCCCCGAAGCTGACGACGAGATCGAAGGCGGCCGTGAAGGGCAGCGCGCGGGCGTCCGCGCGCACCCATGCGACGGACGGCTCGCCGGCCCCGGCGGCGACGCGCCCCCGGGCGACGTCGAGCATCCCGGCGCTGAAGTCGGTCCCGGTGACGCTGCGACGGCACAGCCCGGTCAGTACGTCGAGCCCGGCGCCGGTGCCGCAGCACAGGTCGAGGCCGTCCTCGTACGGGCCGAGCGGCCCGAGCGCCTTCGCGACCGCCTCAAGGACCGGGTCCGGCGTGCGGAAGGGGGTGTGGTCGAACTTCGGCGCGAGCAGGTCGTAGCCCCGCTCCACGGACGACAGGGCCTGTACGGCCAGCTCGCGCAGGGTGGGACCTTCGGGGCTGAACATGTCCTCAGCCTAGGGCCTGTCGTCGAACTCCCGCCGTCCGCCCGGAGGGCGGGCGGGGCGGCGTCAGGTGCGTGCTCTCGGCATGCCGGTCGTGGGCCCTCCTACTGGACGTACGGGGGGGGTCGCGCCCGGTGCGGCGAGCGTGGGCGTATGGCGTCGCCCCGCAGGCGGGAGTTCGACGGCAGGCCCTCGGGCGCGCGAACGGAACCCGCTCAGTCCTTGAGCCGTTTCAACGTCGCCTTCGTGTCGGTCTTCAGCCAGTCGGTGACGTCGTCGAGGGCGGGCGGCTTGTCGTCGCTGTCGTAGGAGGTGAGGTAGACGCTGTAGCCCATGGTGTACGTCGTCCATCCGTCCCGTACCGCCAGCGTCGCGAAGCGGGAGCCGCTGGAGGAGCCGCTGGTGGTGTCCCGGGTCACCAGGTACGCCTCGTCGCCGATGCCCGCGACCGGGCTCACGTCGTAACCCGTGTGGCTGTCGTCGTAGTTCTTCCAGGTGGCGGTGAACTCCGGTGCGGGGTCGGTCTTGCGGTGCAGGTCCAGTTGCAGGGAGAGATAGGCGTCGGCGTAGGCCGAGCCGGTCTTCTTCAGGCTGACGCTGCAGTAACTCTCGTGCAACGCCGGGTCCTTGAGGGAGCTGTGCGTCGGGGCGGCGTCGGTCGCGGGGTACTCGTCCTTGAACGCCGAGTAGTCGGCGTCCGCGCACAGGTCGGAGGGGGCGGCGTAGCCGCGCAGGTCGGCTTCGCCCGGGGCGCCGATCAGGAACACTCCGGCCGCCCACGCGGCGGACGCCACGACGGCGCCGACCACGGCCCAGAGCACCGCCCGTCCGGCGGCCCCTCCCCCGCCGCCGGACGGCGGACCGGCCGGCGCACCCGGCGGCGGGCCGAACTGGGCGGGCTGCCCGTAGGGGTGGGGCGGCTGGGCGTAGGGGTTGGCCTGCGGGGGTGACTGCGGGTTCGGGTAGGAGTAGGCCGTCGGCTGCGGCGGCACCGAGGGCTGCGGCGCGGGCGAGCCGGGCTGCGCCGGGGGTACCGAGGGCTGCGGGGCGGACTGTCCCTGCGGCGGAGGAGGCGGTCCAGGCTGTCCGGGCGGCTGAGGAGGCTGCGATGGCTGCGGTGGCGTGGACATGTCGTCACGGTAGTGCGGACCGCCGGGTCAAGTCCCCGTACGTCCGGGATCGTTACGGTCCGCGGACGTCCGGGGCGGCCTCGTGACGGCGTACGCCCCCGAGGAGGCGCCGGTGACGGGACTCCGGCTGGGCCGGGCGGGTTCCCGCGTGCGGCATCCGGGTTGCTCCGCTGGGCCGTCCGGCGCGGGTGGCTCGCCGCACCTCCCTCCCTTTCATACGTTGATCATATGAGCACCGGATTCTCTCGTAGGGCGACCGTGTCCCTCTGTTCCCTGTGCACGGCGGGGGTGCTGGCCCTCGCGCCGGCCGCCTTCGCCCTCGGACACGGCGCGGGGGAACCGGCGCCTCCGGCCCCGCGCGCGGCCGTCCCCCAGCCGTCGCTGCTCTACGATTCCGGCACCCAGGTACGTCCCCTGCGCGGCGCGCCCGAGCTGCCGGAGGTGTCGGCGCTGTCCTGGCTGGTCGCCGACGCCGGGACCGGCGATGTCCTGGCGGCCGACGGCGCCCACCGCAAGCTGCCCCCGGCCAGCACCCTCAAGACACTGTTCGCGCTCACCGTCCTGCCGACGCTGCCCTCCACGGAGATGCACACCGTCCGCTACGAGGAGCTGGCCGACGTCGGCGAGGGCAGCAGCCTGGTCGGTGTGGAGGAGGGCCACACCTATCAGGTGTCGGACCTGTGGCGCGGAGTGTTCCTCAGCTCCGGGAACGACGCCGTCCATGTGCTCGCCGCACTGGACGGCGGGGTGCCGAGGACGGTGAGCCGCATGCAGACCAAGGCGCAGACCTTGGGCGCCCTGGACACCCATGTGGTCTCCCCCGACGGCTACGACGCGCCGGGCCAGGTGTCCTCGGCGTTCGACCTCGCGGTCTTCGGGCGGGAGGGGCTGCGCAACCCCGACTTCGCCCGGTACTGCTCCACCGCGCAGGCCGAGTTCCCCGGGGACGGTCTGCCGTTCGGCATCGAGAACACCAACCGGCTGCTGACCGGGGAGGACGGGGTGGCCCGCTATCCCGGGCTGCTCGGCATCAAGAACGGCTACACCAGCCACGCGGGCAACACGCTGGTAGCCGCCGCGCGCCGGGATGGCCGCACCCTCGTGGTGACGGTGATGAACCCGCAGGAGGGCGGCGGTCTCGCGGTCTACGAGGAGGCACGGTCCCTGCTCGACTGGGGGTTCGCGGCAAACGGCCGGGTGGACCCGGTCGGCTCCCTCGACGGCCTGCGCGCCGCCCCCGCCCCGAAGCCGAAGCACTCCGCCGTACCGGTCGCGGCGGCCACCTCCCCGACACCGCCCGACGACACGGACTGGGCGGAGACCGCCACGGTCGCGGTCATCTCGGGGCTGGGCGCGGCGGTGGTGGCGCTGATCCTGCGGTCGAAGAGGCCGCGCTCCAAGGACCTCTGACCGGCGAAGGCTCCCCCCGCCGGCCCCGGCCCTCACGCGCAGGGCGTCAGCGGAGCCTCGGTCAGCGCCGGTACCGGACGGACGCTGCCGACCGGTCGGCCACCGCCGAGCAGGGCCTGTCCCTCGAAGGCGGTCAGCAGGGCCGGGTCCACCCCGGCGCGGGCCAGGGCCGCCGCGGCGACGGGCACACGCGCCCGGTCGGCGCCGTCGGCGATCTTGACGGCGACGGCACGGCCGTCGGGCAGCGCGGCCACCTGGACGCCCTCGAAGCCGTCCTTGGCGAGCAGACCGGGCACCGCCCGCATGAGCGCGGCCACGTCGCGGCGGGTGCCGGAGGCCGTTTCGGCGTGCTCGCGCATGGCGTCCGCCACCCGTGCCTCGGGCGTGCCGGGCGCGGCGGTGGTGATGCGGGCGGCGGCGCGGGCCAGGCCGTGCAGGGAGACGGCGAAGAGGGGTGCGCCGCAGCCGTCGACGGTGACGTGGGCGGGAGGCTGCCCGGTCAGGTCCGCCACGGTACGGGCGACGGCCTGCTGGAGGGGGTGGGCCGGGTCGAGGTAGTCGGGCAGGGACCAGTCGTTGAGGCGGGCGGTCCACAGCATGGCGGCGTGCTTGCCTGAGCAGTTCTGGGCGAGCCGGGAGGGGGCGCGTCCGGCGCGGATCCACTCGTCGCGGACGACCGGGTCGTACGGCAGGTCGGGGACGTTGCGCAGGTCGGCCTCGGTGAGTCCGGCGAGGTCGAGGAGGCGCCGGGTGGCCGCGAGGTGGGTCTCCTCGCCGGAGTGGCTGGCGGCGGTCAGCGAGAGCAGTTCGCCGTCGAGCGGCAGTCCGGCGCGCAGCATGGCGACGGCCTGGACGGGCTTGAGGGCGGAGCGCGGGTAGAAGGCGGCCTCGATGTCGCCGAGGGCGAACTCGACGCGGCCGTCGGTGCCGAGCACGACGACGGAGCCGTGGTGGACACCTTCGACGATGCCGCCGCGTATGAGGTGGGCGACGGGGACATGGCGGGGTTCGCGGACGACGGGGGCGTCGGCGGGGAAGCTGCTGTACATCTCTGCCTGAATCACGAGGTGGGGCGGGCCGGTGCGCGGGTCACGCGTCGGCGGGTGCGGGCGGACGGACGATGCCGTCGAGGCTGGTGGCGACGCGGTCGAGGTGGTGGCTCATCGCGTCGGCGGCGTCGGGTCCTGATCCGTCGAGCAGTGCCTCGACGATGGCGCGGTGTTCCCGGTTGGACTGCTCGCGACGCCCTGCCAGCTCGGTGAGGAAGGCCGACTGGCGGGCCAGGGCGTCCCGGATCTCCTCGATCACCTTGCGGAAGACCGGGTTGTGCGCGGCCTCGGCGACGGACAGGTGGAAGAGGGTGTCCATGGCGACCCACGCGGTGGTGTCCGTCTCCCGGTCCATGCGGTCGAGGAGTCCGGTCAGCCGGTCCAGGTCCTCCGGGGTCCGGCGCTGGGCCGCGTACCCGGCGACCGGGACCTCGATGTGGCGGCGCACCTCCAGCAGATGGCCGGCCGTGTAGTCGCCGAACGTGGGGTCCGCGACCGTACGGGCGACGACGAAGGTGCCCTTGCCGGTCCGGGAGACGGTGAGACCCATCGTCTGGAGGGCCCGCAGTGCCTCGCGGAGTACGGGTCGCGAGACCTCCAGGGCGCGGCACAGCTCGGCCTCGGAGGGCAGCTTGTCGCCGATCGCGTACGTGCCGCGTTCGATGGCGCCGCGCAGATGTCCGAGGACCGCCTCCATGGCGCTGACACGCCGGGGAGCCGGGACGGTTGTCTGGCTGTCTGACAGGTTCACGAGGGCGATCCTGCGGTGTGCGGGGAAAACATGTCAAGGCGTCACACCCAAAAGCGCGCACGGGGTGCGGAAGCCCACATATGGGCTCCGCACCCCCGTGCGCGACGGAAGGCTGGGGTCAGCTGTTGAGCACACCCGTGGCGAGCAGACCGAAGAGCAGCGCGCCGATGACGATGCGGTAGATCACGAAGGCGTTGAAGGAGTGCTTGGCGACGAACTTGAGCAGCCAGGCGATGGAGGCGTAGGCGACGACGAAGGAGACGCCCGTGCCGACCGCGAGCGGGGCCGCGCCCACACCGGCGCCGAGGGCGTCCTTCAGCTCGTAGATGCCGGCGCCGGTCAGGGCCGGGATGCCGAGGAAGAAGGAGAGGCGGGTGGCGGCGACGCGGTCGAGGTCCAGGATGAGCGCGGTCGACATGGTGGCGCCGGAGCGGGAGAAGCCGGGGAAGAGCAGGGCGAGGATCTGCGAGCTGCCGACCAGCATCGCGTCCTTGAAGGAGGTGTCGTCCTCACCGCGCTTGTGGCGGCCCATCTGGTCCGCGCACCACATGACGACCGAGCCGCCGATCAGCGAACCGGCGACCACCCAGAGCGAGGCGAGCGGGCCGTCGATCAGCGGCTTGGCGGCCAGACCCACCACCACGATCGGGATGGTCGCGGCGATGACCCACCAGGCGAACTTGTAGTCGCGGCGGTAGCGCTCCTGGGGACGGACCAGACCGCGGAACCAGGCGGTGACGATCCGCTTGATGTCCTTGAAGAAGTACACGAGCACGGCGGCGATGGCGCCGACCTGGATGACGGCGGAGAAGCCGACGACGGACTTGTCGTCGACCGGGATGTGCATGAGCCCCTCGGCGATCTTGAGGTGGCCGGTGGAGGACACGGGGAGGAACTCGGTCACCCCCTCGACTACACCGAGGACGACGGCTTGACCGACGGAGATGGCGCTCATGGAATCCAGTTCTGGGGAGAGGAGGTCGACAGTGCTGTAGTCAGTCTTACTATGCCCGGCCGTGTACGGCCCCGGCGCTGGCGGCAGCGTAGAGCCACGCGCCCGCGCGGTGACGTCCGGGGTGGCCGGGGAGCGGGTCGCACCCGCGAGTGCCGGGTGCGGGCGCGGTGCGACGCGAGGGGGGACGCGCTTACCGTCCCGGTGCTCGGCCGTGCCTGACGTCCGACCGTTTCACAACGACTTCTTACCGCGCGAGTCCGCTTTGCCCGAGCCGGTGTGGCATGGCGCGTAGCTGCGGCCGAGTTCGCACCGGGTCGCTCACCAGCCCTTTTCGAAGAGCTGGGCGACCTCGGCGATGCGCGGTTCGTCGCGGCGGTAGTGGGTGCGCAGCCGTACCCGTCGCGTGCGCAGCAGGCCGAGGCCGGCGAGGAAGTCGAGGTGGGCGGCGACGGTCCGGCGGGGCAGACCGAGGTGGGCGGCGACCGCCCGCGCGGTGACCCCGGTGCCGGCGGGGTCGCGGTGGCGGCGCGCCTCGGGGAAGTGGGCCGCCGGATCCTTGAGCAGTTCCAGGACGGTCTGCCGTACGCGGCCCGAGGGCCTCCCCATCATGCCGTCCGCCTCCGATCCCGGGCTCCTCGTGGGCCGTGTCCCACTGTGGCGCAGGCGGTGGCGTCGCGTCCGCGTCTCGATGTCCGTTGTCCGGTACCGGACCCTCCGCGCGGCCGGAACCGGAGCCCGGAGTGCGCAGCGCGGAAGGGGGAAACGGCGGTGCCGCGAGGGGGCCGGAACCGGTACTACTTGCACGCTCAAGGAGTGGCTGGATCGGTGCTACGGTGCGGGTATGGCAGTCAAGACGGCCGATGCCCGGCTGGAAGAACGGTGGCGGGGCATCCTCGCGATCCATGCGCGCACCCTGTGCGAGATCGATCGCGTCCTGCATCCGCACGGGCTCGGTGCCAGCGACTTCGAGGTGCTGGACATCCTGGCCGCCGAGTCGCCCGCCGAGGGGGACCAGTGCCGGGTGCAGAACCTGGTCGGGCGGGTCCATCTGAGTCAGTCCGCGCTGTCCCGGCTGATCGGCCGCCTGGAGAAGGAGGGCCTGGTCGAGCGCTCGGTGTGCGCGGAGGACCGGCGCGGGGTGTGGGTGGCGCTCACCCGCAAGGGCCGCGATCTGTACGCCGAGGTACGGCCCCTGCAGCGCGCCGTGCTGGAGAAGATGCTGGCCGGAGAGGACTGAGCCGCCCGGCCTCGGTATGGGACGCCCGGTTCGTGCGGGCGCGCCCTATGTGGACCCTACTTATGCCCTGTGTGGACCCCACCTATATGGGAGCCACACATGGGCGCACGCCCCAGAGACGGAGCCGCCCGTACCGCACGGCTCCGTCTCCAGATGGTCCGCTCATCGTGCGAGCAGCGTGCGCACTCCCTGCGACGTGAGCGTCAGTCCGTGTTCGGAGCTGCCGTCGATCGTGAGCGAGAGTTCCTCCTCCGGCCACTGGGCGGCGAGGGCGCCGAGCTGGATCAGCCGGTAGCGGGAGATGGACGGCAGCAGCCCGGCCATCTCGATCTCCGAGGTGAAGACGGGGACGACCTGTTCGCCTCCGGGCTGTTCGAGGACGGGCAGGGCGACCGTCGAGGAGTCGGCGCCCTCCATTTCGGCCGCGTCGTCCGGCATCGGGACGAGCACGTCGCTGTGCGCGAGGGTGTCCAGCGCCGCTTCGTCGGCGGTGTTGACGGCCAGCACGTCGAGAGCCTGCTGAGCCGGCGTCTGGTGGTCGTCGTGAGCGGGTGTCTCCATGGCACATCCCCAGGTAGAGCGGTCGTACGGCCGCGCGCGCGGACGGGAGCCCGGCGCGCTCCCGCGCCGCGTACCCCATCGGGCACGGACCATGCGTGCGATTCCCCGGACGGCTCAGCGCGCCCCGCGCGGCCGGCCGCCGGTGTCAGGGCGGCTCGCGCGCGCCCAGTTCCGCGGTGGTGACCACCTGGACGAGAGGGCCGTACAGCTCCAGGAGGCGCAGGGTCTCGCGGTGGGCGCGGTCGTCCACGCCCGCACAGGCGTCCGCGACGACGAGGACCTCGGTGCCCGCGTCGGCGGCGGCCAGGGCGGTGGTCAGGACGCAGCACTCGGTGCTGACGCCCGCGAGGACCAGTGGCTCGCCCGGGCTCAGGCGGGCGGCGAGTCCCGAGGTCCACTTGCCGAAGGTCTCGGTGTCCAGGGTCGGGCCCGCGAGGTCCGCGAAGTCGTCGGTCAGCCGCCACAGCGGGGCGTCCGGTGGCTGGAGCGCGAAGGGCCAGCGGGCGTAGTAGGCGCGCCAGGCACCGGTGGGCAGGGAGGGCGCCAGGAAGCGGGTGAAGACGGTGCGGCCGGTGAAGGCGGGCAGCAGGCGCCGTACGCCCGCCGCGGCGTCGGCGAAGCGGGGCACCCCCCAGGGGCTGTCCGGGTCGGCGAAGACACGCTGCATGTCGATGACGGCGAGCAGCCCCGCGGGTGCCGCGGCCGGGGCGGTCATACGGCGGGGCTCCCCTCGTACAGCGGCGGGCTCGGCGGCGTCGCCTCCTGTGCGCGCACCCGGCTCCGGCCGCACAGCAGGGTGCCGAGGAAGGAGAGCACGAGGGCGACGAGGACGCCGAGGTTGGCGTATGCCCACTCCCCCGACTTGCCGCCGAGGCCGAGCGGGCCGAGCAGATAGCCCTGCCAGGTGAGCCAGCTCGCGGCGGTGTTGGTGACCAGACCCCAGCCGACCGCGGTGGCGGCGACGGTGAGGGCGAGGGGCAGGACGGGCGCGTCGCCGTAGCGGCCCTCGGGTCGGTACAGGTCGGCCTCGTCGTAGTCGCGGTGGCGCAGGGCGAGGTCGGCGAGCATCACCCCGCACCACGCGGCGATGGGCACGCCGAGGGTGGTGAGGAAGCCCATGAACTCGTCCAGGAAGGCCCCGCCGAAGAACACGATGTAGATGGAGCCGGCGATCATCAGGACGCCGTCCACGAACGCGGCCAGATAGCGGGGCACCCGCAGTCCGGCGGAGAGCAGGGCGAGGCTGGAGGAGTAGAGGTCGAGGACGGCGCCGCCGACCAGGCCGAGGACGGCGACGAGCGCGAAGGGGACCAGGAACCAGGTGGGCAGGATGGTGGTCAGGGCGCCGATGGGGTCGGCGGCGATGGCCTCGCTCAGCCGGTCGGAGGAGCCCGCCAGCAGCAGGCCGAAGACGAGCAGGAGCAGCGGGGCGGCGGAGGCGCCGAAGGCGGTCCAGCCGATGACGCCCCGGCTGGAGGAGTCGCGGGGCAGATAACGGGAGTAGTCGGCGGCCACGTTGACCCAGCCGAGGCCGAAGCCGGTCATCACGAAGACCAGCGCGCCGATGAGCTGCTGGGCGGAGCCCGCGGGGATGGTGCTGACGGTGTCCCAGTCGACGTGGCCGGCGACCAGGGCGATGTAGACGACGGTGAGCACGCCGGTGATGAGGGTGATGACCGTCTGGATCCGCATGACGAGGTCGAAGCCCATGACGCCGCCGACCACGGTGAGCGCGGCCACCACGAGGAGGGCGACGGCCTTGGTCTCGGTGCCGCCGCCCCAGCCGAGCCGGGAGAATACGGTCGCGGTGGCGAGGGTCGCGAGGGCGGCGAGGGCGGTCTCCCAGCCGACGGTGAGCATCCAGGAGACGACGGACGGCAGACGGTTGCCGCGTACACCGTAGGCGGCGCGGCTGAGGACCATGGTGGGGGCGGAGCCGCGTTTGCCCGCGACCGCGATGAGGCCGCAGAGCAGGAAGGAGGCGACGATGCCGAGCACTCCGGCGACGAGGGCCTGCCAGAAGGAGATGTCGAAGCCGAGCGCGAAGGCACCGTAGCTGAGCCCGAGGACGGAGACGTTGGCGCCGAACCAGGGCCAGAACAGGGTGCTCGGGGTGCCCTTGCGGTCGGCGTCGCCGATCACGTCGAGGCCCTGCGTCTCCAGATGGATCTGGCGGTCGGCTCCGCGGTGGCGGGGGTCCTGCGGATGCGTCATGTCGGCCTGCCTGTCCTGACGTGTCGAGCCAGAGGCTAAGCGCGGGCGCCAGGGGATACAAGGAACGACCCGGACCCGCCGCGTCCCGCGGGGGTCCGGGCCGTCCGCCCGACTGTCTTCCTCTGGCTGTCTTCCTCTGGCTGTCTTCCTCTGGCTGTCTTCCGCCGGATGTCTCAGTCCCCGGCGCGCAGCGTGGGGGCGGCGAGTTCCACGGGACCGGCGGCACCCGCACTCTTGCACCGGTCGTGGCAGTCCTTCTCCAGGCTGCAGCACAGGGAGCAGACCGTGCCCTGGTGGAAGGGGCAGTTGGCCATGTCGGGCCGCTCGAAGGCGGTGGCGCACACGGCGCAGTCGAGGGTGATGGGGTCGTCGGACATGTGCGGCTCACCCATGGGGAGTTCGTCCGTGTGCGGCGCGCCCATGTGCGCCGCAACCATAGGCGACTTCCCCAGGTCATCCACCCGCGCTATGTAGTACCGCCCCTTCGTCACCACCGCGAACAGCGGCGACAGCACCATGGCCAGCACCAGCGCCACGAACGGCGAGAACGCCTTGCCGTACGCCCCGAAGGCCCCGAAGTACGCCGCGATGGACACCGCCGAGGCGATCAGCATCGAGCCGAAGCCGACCGGGTTGAAGTGGTGGAGGTGGGCCCGCTTGAACTCGATGTACGACGGGCTCAGTCCGAGCGGCTTGTTGACGACCAGGTCGGCGACGACCGCGCCGATCCAGGCGATGGCCACGTTGGAGTAGAACCCGAGCACGGTGTTGAGGAAGCCGAAGACGCCGAACTCCATCAGGGCGAGCGCGATGCCGACGTTGAGGAAGATGTAGACCACGCGCCCGGGGTGACGGTGGGTCAGCCGGGAGAAGAAGTTGGACCAGGACAGCGACCCGGAGTACGCGTTCGTGGAGTTGATCTTTATCTGGGACAGGATCACGAAGAACGTGGCGAGCCCCAGGGCGACGGGCGCCGCGAAGGTGCCGAACCCGTGGACGTACTGCTGGATCGGCTCGTTGGCCTTGCCGAGCCCGACGCTGCCGGCGATGTAGAAGGCGAGGAACGCGCCGCCGATCTGCTTCAGCGCGCCGAGCACCACCCAGCCGGGCCCGGCGCTGAGCACGGCGGCCCACCACTGCCCGCCGTTCGCAGCCGTCTTGTCGGGCATGAAGCGCAGGTAGTCCACCTGCTCCCCGATCTGCGCGATCAGGGAGAGCGCGACGCCCGCGCCCGCTCCGACCCCGATCATGCTGAGGCTGGAGCCGGTGGGCGAGTTCCCCGCGAAGTGCGTGAACTTGCCGAATTTCTCCGGCTCCTGGATGGCGATGGAGACGAACGGCGCGACCATCAGCACCAGCCAGACCGGCTGTGTCCACACCTGCATCCGGGAGAGCGCGGTCATGCCGTAGACGACGAGCGGCAGGACGACCAGGGAGCAGATGACGTAGCCGAGGGCGAGCGGGATGTGCAGGCCGAGTTCGAGGGCCTGCGCCATGATCGAGCCTTCGAGCGCGAAGAAGATGAAGGTGAAGCTGGCGTAGATGACCGAGGTGAGGGTCGAACCGAGGTAGCCGAAGCCCGCGCCCCGGGTCAGCAGGTCCATGTCGATCGAGTACTTCGCGGAGTAGTACGAGATCGGGATGCCGGTGAGGAAGATGACGACCGCGGCCGTCAGGATGGCCACCATGGCGCTGGTGAAGCCGTGGGAGACGGCGATGGAGCCGCCGATGGCGAAGTCCGCGAGGTAGGCGATACCGCCCAGCGCGGTGGTGGCCACGACGTAGGGGCTCCAGCGGCGGAAGGACTTCGGCGCGTAGCGCAGGGAGTAGTCCTCCAGGGTGTCGTTGCGGGCCCACTCGTTGTAGGTCCGGCTGCCGGGCGGGGCCGGTGGGGCGGCCTGCTTG
The DNA here is from genome assembly GCF_053600675.1 of Streptomyces sp. NPDC005004. Lineage (NCBI taxonomy): Bacteria > Bacillati > Actinomycetota > Actinomycetes > Kitasatosporales > Streptomycetaceae > Streptomyces > Streptomyces sp. NPDC005004. The sequence goes on along the minus strand of NZ_JBSGAH010000005.1, from coordinate 230,686 downwards.
TCGACGATCTCCGTCACGGCTGATCCCTCTCCGTCGGCCGCTCCGGACTGTCCGGAGGCGTGCTCGGAAGGGTCGCGGCAGGCGGTTTCCCCGCTGTTTCGGTGCTCTTAAGGCGAGGTTCCCGGGTGCTTCCGCGGCGTAAATCCTGTTCGGGGCGCGGCCGGGGGCCGCCATTGATTCACGCTACACGTATCTGCATAATGGGGTTATGCATAAGCGGGTTATGGACTCCGGCGGACCGCGGCACGACGCGTCGGCCGACGATCTGATGATCGCCGTGGAGCACCTGGTGCGGTACGTGCGCCGCAGCGCCACGGCGGGCGGACTGAGTACCGCCGCCTCCTCCGCGCTCGGCCGGCTGGGTCGCGAGGGTCCGCAGCGGCTGACCGAGCTGGCCCGGGCCGAGAACGCCACCCAGCCCAACATGACCCAGCTCGTCACCCGTATGGAACGCGCGGGTCTGGTGCGGCGCACCGCCGACCACACCGACGGCCGCGGCGTGCTGGTCGAGGCCACCGAGGCCGGCCTTGAGGTGTTCCGGCGGCGCCGGGCCGAGCGCTCGAAGGCGCTGGGGCTGCTCCTGGAGCGACTGCCCGAGGAGGAACGGGCGGCGGTCCGTACGGCGCTCCCGGCACTGGCCCGCGCGATCGAGGAGGACGCAGCGCACTAGCGCCGCATCACCCGGCCCCCGCGACCGGAGCCGAGGCGCCCGCCCCGCACCCGTACACAACACACGACTCCCTTTCGACTCCATCCCCTTGAGGTCTCTGTCCCCGTCACGTCATGACTGGAGAGAAGCGGTAATGACTGCACCGCATGGAAAGGCCGCAAGCCCGTTCAGGCAGCCGAAGGCCGTCTGGGCCGTCGCGTTCGCCTGTGTCATCTCGTTCATGGGCATCGGTCTGGTGGACCCGATCCTGCCCGCCCTGGCCAAGAACCTGCGTGCCACCCCGAGCCAGGTCTCGCTGCTGTTCAGCAGCTATCTGATCGTCACCGCGGTCGCGATGCTGGTGGTCGGCTGGTTCTCCGGCCGGTTCGGCGCCAAGCGCACGCTGGTGATCGGCCTGGCGATCATCGTCGTCTTCGCCGCCCTCGCCGGGTGCAGTGGTTCCATCAACGGCATCGTCGGCTTCCGGGCGGGCTGGGGGCTCGGCAACGCCCTGTTCATCGCGACCTCGCTGGCGGTCATCGTGGCCTCCGCGAGCGGTGGCTTCGGCGGCGCGATCATCCTGTACGAGACCGCGCTCGGCCTCGGTATAGCCGTCGGACCGCTGCTGGGCGGCGAGTTGGGCGCGATCAGTTGGCGCGGGCCGTTCTTCGGCGTCGCCGTGCTGATGGCGATCGCGCTGGTCGCCACGCTCGCCTTCGTACCGTCCCTGCCGAAGCCCGCCCGGCCCACCTCGCCGCTCGCCCCGCTCAAGGCACTGCGCCATCGGGGCCTGTTGACCATGGGCATCATGGCGCTGCTGTACAACTGGGGCTTCTTCACCATGCTCGGCTACGCGCCGTACCCCATGGAACTGGACGCCCACCGGCTCGGGTTGGTCTTCACCGGCTGGGGTCTGCTGGTCGCGGCGTTCAGCGTGTTCTTCGCCCCGCGCCTCCAGGCTCGCTTCGGCACGGCGCCGGTGCTGTACGTCAATCTCCTCTGCCTCGGCGTCGTGATGGCGGTCATCGCGGCCGGGGTGGACAGTCCGGCGGTGGTGATCACGGCGGTCGTCGTCAGCGGTGCCTTCATCGGCATCAACAACACGCTGACCACGCAAGCCGTCATGCTGGTCTCCCCGGTGGAACGCCCGGTGGCCTCCTCGTCGTACGGCTTCCTGCGCTTCATCGGCGGCGGTCTCGCGCCGTACGTGGCGGGCAGGCTGGCCGACGCGACCGACCTGAGCGTCCCGTTCTACCTGGGCGCCGCCACGTTCCTGCTGGCGATTCCCGTACTGGCGGGCGGACACCGGCTGCTGCGTCAGGCCGAGGAGCGCCCGGAGGAGGGCGCGCCGCTGACGGCGTCGCTCACCGCGGTGGGCGCTGCGGCCACGACCAACGTGCCGCCGGTGGTCGTCGCCGTGGGAGCGCACGACGGGGCCGGCGCGATCGTGGACGCGGCCGCCCGGCTGGCCCGCGAGTCCGGCAGCCCGCTGGAGGTGGTGCACGTGCACGAGACCGCCGTGGTGGAGGAGCAGGCGGCGGAGACGGAGAGCGCCGCGTTGGCGCGAGCCGCCGTCACCGCGCACCTCGACCGACTGGCCGCGCGCGGCGTCGCCGCCACCGGCCAGATCCTCGCCAGCGTGGGCGACCACGCGGCCGCGGGCCGGGTCCTGGCCGAGCACGCGGCCCGGGTCGGTGCCCGTGTGGTGGCGGTGGGCCGCTCCCCGCGCGGTGCGCTCGCCCAGTTCGCGGATGGCAGTCTGACCGCCGCGCTGGCGCACGGGGCGTCCTGCGACGTGCTCCTGGTGGAGGACGACGGGCTGCCCCGGCGGGTGACGACGGCGACGCTGGCCGAGCTGCGCGACAGCGCGGTCTGAGACGGCACGACAGGAGGGAGGACCCTGGTGCGCGGAACGCACCGGGGCCCGACTCACTTTTCTCGCAGGGGAGTTGCTTCGCTCAGCGGCCCGTCAGCTCGACCACCTGCGACTGTACGGTCTCCCACGCGCCGGCCACCTCGGCGACCGGCGTCGCCCGCAGCGCGCGCAGCGGTTCGCGGGGGTCGGCGCCGCACTCGGTGGACTCGCTGAGGACCTCGTAGCCGTCGCGGACGGCGACGCACAGCCGGTAGCGGTCGCCCCCGAGGGCGTGCAGCGCGGAGGCGACGACGAGGGGCGGGGGCCCGCCCGGCTCGCCGGGGAGCTTGCGGTAGGTGCTCGCGACCGGGGTGCGCCACCGCAGGCTGAGCAACACCGGGCGCTTGGCGAGGACTTCGGCGAAGTCGGTCTCGTAGACGCCGTCGGCGGTGAGCACCTTGGCCCGGGCCTCCAGGACGAGCGCGGCCGGGAGCAGACAGCGCAGGCTGCTGCCCGCTATGTTGCCGCCGACGGTGGCCGCGCGGCGCACAGCGCCGGTGCCGACCGATCCGGCGGCCTTGCGCAGGACCTCGGGGACCCGCTCGTCTATGCGGTGGAGGACGACGGCACCGCCGAGTTCCTCGCGGCCGAGGACGTTGGCCTCGGGGAGTTCGCGCAGGGACAGGGCCTGCGCGGGGAAGCCGTCGCGTTGCCAGGTGGCCCAGACCAGCGTCGCCCCGCCGATCGGGACGGCGCCTTCGGCGAGATACCCTCGCGCTTCGGACACGGACGTGGGCAGACGCAGCAGCACGTGGCCAACCTGCCTTCCTGAGAAGCCGGGCGGCCGGGAGAACGGCCGTTCGCCTGTCGACACGGCGCATTCTCGTCGCTCGGCCGGGGGCGCGTCCAGGGCTCATGGAGACAGAGGGTGCGCCCCTAGGGGGCGTCTGCCCGATCTTCATGGGCCCGCGACCCCTGGCACGGCGCCTCGCCGCATGGCCGAATCGCCCAAGTACGTCCAGTACGAGAGCGACTCGGCCGCACGCCGAGACACCGCACCAGACGCCGCGGGCTGATCCACGAAGATCGGAGAGACGCCCCCCAGGCCGGAACTCAAGACGCCCCCGGCGTCAGCGCACGCGCCACGTCTCCGGGTTCCACAGGCCCGAACGGCGCAGCGACTGCGGGCAGTGCAGATAGATCTCGTCGATGTCGAGGACGAGCGCGAGCCGGGGGCGTCTTCCGTCGCGGGTCATCGCGTCGAAGAACGGCGCGTCGGTCAGCAGGCGGGCGCGGCCGTTGACGCGGAGCACGTCCGTGCCGCCGGGGACGAGGTAGAGCAGTCCGGCGTGCGGGTTCTCGAGGATGTTGTGCAAGCTGTCGGCCCTGCGGTTGCCGTGCCGGTCGGGGAGGGCGAGGGTCGACGGCCCGAGGACGTGGGTGAAGCCGGGCCCGTCCCCGCGCGGCGAGACGTCGCAGTTGCCCCGGCTGTCGGAGGTGGCGAGCAGACAGAAGGGCGAGCGGGCGAGGATGTCCCGGTCCTGGTCGTCGAGTTGGCCGTGCACCTTGTCGATGACGAGCGGGAACGGCTCGCCCAGCAGGGTCCGCAGCTCTTCTTTGGAGCCCAGCTCCACGTATCCGTCGGTAGCGGCGGGGCGGGGCGCGGGCGTGTCGATGGTCTGGGACAAGCGGACTCCCGGGAGGGGCGCGATGAGCTGCGTGTTATCCGGCATCAGGTTTGGCTTACCTAGGTTGGAACCGGCCCGTGAGGGTGCGCGGAGGCCGGTGAGGTGACGCGGCCTGTGATGGGATGGCCGCGGAGACCGTTCCACCGTGACGCACGGAAGGAAGTGGGGCAAGGCGATGAGCGACGGGGTCGTGTCCATCCGCGAACTCAACCGGGCCACTCTGCAACGCCAGTTGCTGCTGCGTCGGGACGATCGGTCCGTGACCGAGGCACTCCGCCGGCTGGTGGCCCTCCAGGCGCAGGTGGCCAACGCCCCCTACGTCGGCCTGTGGTCGCGGCTCGACGGGTTCGACAAGGCGGACCTCACCGGGCCGATGGAGCGCCGCGAGGTGGTGCGGGCCACCCTGCTCCGGGCCACACTCCAGGTGATGACGGCCGAGGACTACCTACGCCTGCGCACCTCGCTGCGCCCCGCGCTCGTCAAAGCGATGCGGGGTTTCATGGGCAAGCGGGCGCAGGGCCTGGATTTCGGCGACCTCGCCTCCGCAGCACGCGAGTTGCTGGACCAACGCCCGTACGCGCTCGGTGAACTCGGCGAGGCCCTGCTGAAGTCCCACCCCGACCGCGACGCGCCCGCGCTCGCCTACATCTCACTGCGCTGCGAACTGCCCGTGGTGCAGCGGCCGCCGGGCGGAACCTGGGGTTCGGGATCGAGCGCCACCTATGTGACGGCGGACGCCTGGCTCGGCGCCGCCTGCCACGACGCGGAGGAACCCCAGGAGTTGGTGCGCCGCTATCTGGCGGCGTTCGGCCCCGCCCATGCCAAGGACATCCAGGTGTGGTCCGGGCTGACCGGCATGACGGCCGCACTGAAGGACATGCGCGGGGAGTTGACGGTGCTGCGGGATGAGCACGGCACCGAACTCTTCGACCTCCCGGACGCGTCCCTCCCCCACGCCGACACCCCGGCACCGGTACGGCTCCTCCCCGAGTATGACAACCTCCTGCTCTCCCACCACGACCGCACCCGCGTCATCCCCGACGCCTACCGCCCCCACGTCTTCCGCCCCGGCGGCCGCGTCCTGCCGACCGTCCTCCTCGACGGCTTCGTCGCCGGAGTATGGAGAACGGAACGCCAACGCGCGACAACCCGCCTGACCGTCACCCTGTTCACCGACGTACCCGGGCGGGACAAGGAGGCGGTCGCCGAAGAAGCCGCGCGCCTGCTGGAGTTCATCACCGGGGAGCCGGGCCATCCGGTGGAACTGGTGACGGCCGGCTGAGACTCAACTAGCGCCGGACCCACGCCACCAGACTGAGCCCGAACATCAGCACCCCCAACGGCAGGTGGACCGACGGGACGTGGGCGATGCCGAGGGCGACCTGGAGGGAGGCCAGGGTGAGGAAGCCGGTGGCGTGCCAGACGGGGCGGAGGGGACCGCCGCCCGGCTTCCAGGCCAGCACCGCCGCGAGGACGTAGAGCATCGAGGCCGCGTACATCACCCGGGCGCCGACGCCGTGCAACGTCTCGCCGTAGGACGTGGTCAGCAACAGGCCGGCGGAGACCGCCTGGAGAAAGATGGTCAGGGTCTGCAGGGCGATCGCGGTGCGGAGGAACGAGGAGGTGCGCTGTGCGGTGGGTGTCGCCGTAGCGTCGGTGGCCATGTCAGGGTCCCCTTTTCCGCCCTCGGGCAGTGGGTCGGTCGATAAGGTCTCACCGGTCCGACGACGCGGGCCTGAGAGAGGTAAGGCGAGGGGGCTGCCGCAAGCATGGGGAGTGTCAGGGGTCACACGGACAGGACGCTCGGCGAGCGGCGTCAACTGATCAACGTGGCCTACCGGTTGCTCGGTTCCGTGAGCGAGGCCGAGGACGCCGTACAGGACGCCTACGCCCGCTGGTACGGACTGCCGGCCGGCCGCCAGGAGGAGATCGTGTCCCCCGGCGCCTGGCTGACGACGGTGACCGGCCGCATCTGCCTGGACCTGTTCGGCTCCGCACGGGCCCGCCGTGAGCGCTATGTCGGCGCATGGCTGCCCGAACCGCTGCCCGACCGTACCGAGTGGGACGGGACGGACGCCGCCGACCCGGCCGACCAGATCGTCCTGGACGAGTCGGTGGCCATGGCCTTCCTCGTCGTACTGGAGTCGATGACGCCCGCCGAGCGGGTCGCGTTCGTCCTGCACGACGTCTTCCGCTACCCCTTCGCCGAGATAGCGGCCGTCCTCGGCCGCACCCCCGCCGCCTGCAAGCAGCTCGCGGCCTCGGCCCGGCGCCGCGTGGGCGCCACACGGATTCCCGCACGGGCGACCGACCGCGCCGACGTGGTCCGTCGCGTCAAGGAGGCATGGGAGGCGAAGGACATCACGACCCTCGTCGGGCTTCTCGGCCCCGACGCGGTCATGACCGCCGACGGCGGCGGCCTGGCCGGTGCCGCCCTGCACCCGGTCGAGGGTGCCGCGCGCATCGCCCAGTACATGCTCGCCATCGCCGACAGGACCCCGGGACTCGAACTCCTCGAACGGTCGGTCAACGGGGCGCCGGGTCTGGTGGCCCGCCGCTCCGGCGCCGTCCTGACCGTGGCCTCGTTCGACGTCCTGGACGGCCGCGTCAGCCGTGTCTGGGTGGTACGCAACCCGCAGAAGCTGCTCCCCTGGGCGCGAGAGGACTGAAGCCTGTCACGGCCGCCGGCGGGAGGAGCCGCCGGAGCCCCGGCGGCTCACGGAACCCGCGCCACCCCCACGTAGATCCCGCTCCCCTCTTCCTCCGGAGCCTCCGCGCCCCGGTGCCACTCCGGCGCCGTCACCAGCCCCGGGTCCACCAGCTCCAGTCCCTCGAAGAAGCGCAGGACCTCGGAGCGGGTGCGGAAGGCGAGTCTGATGCCGCCCCTGGCGTACTCCTCCGTCACCTGGGCGGAGAGTTCCGGGTAGATGTCGGAGGAGGCGTGGGAGAGGACGAGGTGGCTGCCGGAGGGGAGGGCGGCGAGAAGGTTCGCCACCAGGGTGTCGGGCTTCTGGTCGTCACCGAGGAAGTGCAGCAGCGCTATCAGGGAGAGGGCGACGGGCCGGTCGAAGTCGAGGGTGCGCCGGGCGCGGTCGATGATGGTGTCGGTGTCGCGGACGTCGGCCTGCACATAGTCGGTGGCGCCCTCGGGGCGGCCGGTGAGCAGCGCCTCGGCGTGCCGGAGGACGAGGGGGTCGTTGTCGGTGTAGACGATCCGGGCGCTCGGGACGACGCGCTGGACGATCTGGTGGAGGTTCGGCTCGGTGGGAATGCCGCTGCCGATGTCCAGGAACTGGTCGACGCCCTGCCCGGCGAGCCAGGCGACGGCGCGGTGCATGAACGCGCGGTTCTGCCGGGCACCATCCCGCGCTTCCGGCGGCAGCATCTTCCCGACCGCCTCGTCCACCGGATAGTTGTCCTTGCCACCCAGCAGCCAGTCGTACACGCGCGCAGGATGAGCCACGCCGGTGTCGATCTGCCGGGGGTCGGGGGTGCCGGTCGTCATGGCGGACTCCGTCGCAAGAAATTGGCCGGATGAATGCTGACGATCATCGAGTGTCGCACATCATCCGGCAAGCTCTGTACGGGAGTTGAACGCTCCGGTTGTGATGGACGGAACGTTCGCGAGCGGGCGTGGCCGACACCTTCCAGCGCTGTCGCGCAAAAGCCGGGGGCAGGTCGTTCATCCCTCACACAATGCAAGGTCATGCTCCTGCCAATTACATCCCGACCGTTTCGATCACATACCCGGCGCCCTTCGACGCGTAACAGACCCTGACCCCCTGGGCTCGAAAGTATGAGCTGATAATTTGTGAAGCTCGCGAGCAGATGTAGGACCAGGGGGAAAGAAAAAGGGCACCGGTGCCGTAGTTCCGGTCACCGGGTCCGCCCAGTGCGTCTGCCCTCGCGAGCACAACCGAGCGGGGAGGAGACTCTGTCGTGACCGAGGCAGGGCAGGGGGCGGACGCCAGGGACGGCGGCCGGCGCGGGCACGGACGGCGCGCGGCGTCGAAGCGGTCGTGGGGGCGCAAGGGGCGGGACACCGACCACGCCGCCCCGGCGGACCAGGACGACACGCCGGTTTCCGGCGATGCCTCGGAGACGACGGACGGGGGCGGAACGGCCACGGGCGGGGCGGCCACCGGCAAGGCCGGTTTCGAGCCCGAGGCCACCATGCAGCTCCGGGTCGCCTCGATCCGCCCGGACGAGACCATGCAGCTCAAGATCGTCTCGCCGCCGTCCGACGAAACGATGCAGCTCGCCCTCCCCTCCGTCCCGGAGGACCAGGAGACCAAGGCCGCGGGGGCCGTCGGCAGCGGCCGCCGCGCCGAGAAGCCGACCGGACGTCTCGCCGTCGTGACGGTCCCCGTGCTCGCCGCACTCGCCCCCGTCACCCGCGCCCTCGCCCCGTACGCGGAGAAGGCCGCCCCGTACGCCCGCCGTCTGCGGCCCGTCTATCCGCGCCCCGGCCGCGACGACTGGCGCCGCTGGATACCCTCCTGGCGCCAGTGGCTCGCCGCCTTCCTCGGCACCGTCGGCCTGACCGGTCTCTTCCTCACCGTGGCCTACGCCACCACCGACATCCCGACCAACCTGAACACGTACGCCACCCAGCAGGACAACGTCTACTTCTGGTCCGACGGCACCCCGATGGCCCGTACCGGCTGGGTGCGCCGGCAGGCGATGCCGCTGAAGGACATCCCCGAGGGCGTGCGCTGGGCGGTCCTCGCCGCGGAGAACGAGAGCTTCTACACCGACCCCGGAATCTCCGTCAAGGGCATCAGCCGCGCGGTCTGGCGCACGATCGGCGAGGGCGACACCGAGGGCGGCTCCACCATCACGCAGCAGTACGTGAAGAACGTCTACCTCACGCAGAACCAGACGGTCAGCCGCAAGATCACCGAAGCCATGATCGCCCTCAAGCTCGACAACCGGATGAGCAAGGACAAGATCCTCGAGGGCTACCTCAACACGAGCTGGTTCGGGCGGGGCACCTACGGCATCCAGCGCGCCTCGCAGGCGTACTACGGCAAGGACGTCAGCAAGCTCAACCCGAGCGAGGCCGCCATGCTCGCCTCGCTGCTCAAGGGCGCGGGTCTGTACGACCCCACGCTGAGCAAGGCCAACCACCACCGCGCCGTGGAGCGCTGGAACTGGATCCTCGACCGCATGGTCAAGATCGGCAAGCTCTCGCCCGCCGAGCGCGCCAAGTACACCAGGTTCCCCGAGCCGCTCAAGACCGCGCAGGTCTACGACACCGGTAAGCAGAGCGACTACCTGGTCGAGCTGGCCTCGCAGTACGCGAAGAAGTCCGCGCACATCTCGGCCCGCCAGTTCGACCTCGGCGGCTACCAGATCTACACCACCTTCGACCGCGAGCGGGAGAGCAAGCTGACGGCCGCCGTCGCCAAGGCCCGCGAGGAGGCGGCGAAGAAGGACCCGAAGGGCGCCAAGTCGGCGCACTACGGCGCGGCCTCGGTGGCCACCGACGGCCGGATCGTCGCCGTCTACGGCGGACCCGACCACCGCAAGCAGGGCTACAACGAGTCCAACGCGACGACGGTGCCCGCCGGTTCGGCCTTCACCCCGTTCGTCTACGCCGCGGGCCTGGAGCACGGCGTGATGAAGACCCGTGAGGGCGCCCGCACCCCGGTCGGCCCGGACTCCGTCTACAACGGCGACGACGGCGTGCCCGTCACCACGCCCGAGGGACCGTACTGGGACCGCAGCGGGCGCAAGGTCGCCGCGCACAACGACGGCAAGAAGTCCTACGGGCCGCTCAGCCTGCGCCAGGCGCTGGCCAAGTCGGTGGACACCCCGTTCATGCAGCTCGGCATGGACACCGGTCTGAGAGAGGTGACCTCGACCGCCGAGCGCGCCGGTCTGCTCGCCTCCAGCATCGGCCCGCAGGTGCCCGCCCTGTCGCTCGGCAACTCCACGCCCAGCGCCATCCGCATGGCCAGCGGGTACGCCACCTTCGCCGGCAGCGGCGTGCACACCGAGCCGTACTCGGTGCGCCGCATCACACGCAACGGTGCCAGGGTCCCGCTGACCGCCCCCGGCAAGCGCCGGGCGGTACGGCCGGAGGTGGCCCAGCAGGTCAACGAGGCGCTCGCGGACAACTTCCGCGCGGCGCACCCCACGGCGGCCGCCACCACCCCGGCGGCCGGCAAGGACGGCACCACCGACAAGGACACGGCCCTGTGGTACACGGGCAGCCTCAAGTCGGTGTCCACGGCCGTCGTCGTCTACCGCATCGACCTGTCCGAGAGCCTGGAGCCACTGCCGCTCGACGGCGTGGCCGGCACCACGGCCGACAGCGTGCCGTTCGGCATCTGGTCGAGCGCCGTGGGAGCCAGCTGATCCCGAGGGGCGTCACCGGCCGCCCCCTCCCCCGACTTGTCACCCGCACCCGCACCGGAGATTGAGTCCGTATGAAGTCGAGCTCAGGCCGCCGCCGCAAGGAACGCACCACCCCACAACGCGCCGTGGGGCCCGGCGCTCTCGCCCTGGCCCTGCTCCTGGTGGTCGGCTCCACTGTCGGGGGCTATCTGCTGCTGACCCACGAGGACGGCACCGCCTCGGCCGTCTCCTCGGCCAAGCAGCCGAACCCGGCCAAGGAGCCGAAGTGGGACGGCAGGACGAAGGTGCTCGGCGACGGGTCCACGTCCTACACCGGCCCTCAGAAGGGCGAGTTGAAGGCTGTCCGACTCAAGCCCGGTGAGAAGCCGCCCCAGTTCGTCGTCTTCTCCTGGGACGGCGCGCTGGAGGGCAGCGACCATCTCTTCTCCCACTACCGGGAGCTGGCCAAGCAGTACAACGCCCACATGACGTTCTTCCTCACCGGCATCTATCTGCTGCCGAAGGCGAAGAAGGACCTGTATCACCCGCCGCAGCACGGCGTGGGCGCCGCGGCCATCGACTACGCGACGGACGAGCACATACGCGAGACGCTGGAGCAGTTGCGCAAGGCGTACGACGAGGGCAACGAGATCGGCACGCACTTCAACGGGCACTTCTGCGGCGCCAAGGGCGGCGGCGACTGGAGCGTGAAGGAGTGGCGCAGCGAGATCGACCAGTTCTACTCCTTCACGGAGAACTGGAAGACCAACACGGGCTACAAGGACATCCCGCCGCTGCCCTTCGACTTCAAGAAGGAGGTGACCGGCGGCCGGGCGCCCTGCCTGGAGGGCCAGGCGAACCTGCTGAAGGCCATCAAGCCGCTCGGCTGGCGCTACGACGCCAGCTCCGCCGGTGACTTCCAGATCTGGCCGACGAAGAAGAACGGCGTCTGGGACTTCCCGCTCCAGATGCTGCCGTACGAGTCGGGCAAGTTCCAGGGCCTGTCGATGGACTTCAACTTCCTCTACAACCAGTCCAAGGGCGAGACCCACGGCGACCCGGGCGAGTACCCCAAGTGGGAGCAGCAGACGGTGGATTCGTACATGGCGGGCTTCAACCGCGTGTACTACGGCAGCCGTGCGCCGCTGTTCATCGGCAACCACTTCGAGGACTGGAACGGCGGCATCTACATGAAGTCGATCGACCAGGTCATCAAGAACGTCTGCACCAAGAAGGGCGTGAAGTGCGTGTCCTTCAAGGAGATGGCGGACTGGATGGACGCGCAGACGCCCGAGACGCTGGCCAACCTGCGCAGCCTGGACCCGGCGCAGTCGCCCGACTGGTCCGCGGTCGTCAAGTGACGTTTGAAACGGTCTGGTTCCACTTGTGCACACCTTCTTCACACGCGTCACATGCGGCATGCGAAGATGCGTTCGCCCGGTCTCTGTCACCGGAGTCCCGGTCTGTGCACCGGAGTAGAGGGGAACATCATTGAAGTCGAGAAAACTGAGCCGTAAGCGCAGTCGTGCCGCCATAGTGTCGGCCGCAGCTGCTTCGGTGGTCGCGGGCGTCGCGCTCGTGCCCAACTGGAGTGCGGGAGCGGCGGTCACCGACGACCCGACCGTGGACGCGGCCACCAAGGCGACCTTCCAGAAGCTGGCGGACGCGGTCTTCACCGACCGCACCCAGGCCCTGGTGGGTGGCACCGCGCAGAACGCGCCGCAGCAGCGCACGCACCGGTTCTCCGGCGACGTGCGGCTGTCGGGCACGCAGACGCGGCAGGAGAAGTCGGCGATCACCGAGCTGCGCGGTCGCAAGGACCGGCTGGCGAAGCTGGGCGAGCAGTACAGCGCGGGCAGCACGAGCGTGAAGCTGGACGCCACGCAGGTCAAGGGCCGCCGTGCCACGGTGGACGTCACCGAGACGACCTCCCTGACCTACAAGAAGGTCGAGGCCGACCAGCCGAAGACCACCGGTTTCCAGGCCCACCACGAGCTGACCTTCAAGGCGGACCGCGAGGGCAACTGGCAGCTCACCGACGTCAAGGACACCGACGACGGTTACCTGGCGGTCAACCAGGTCGCGAAGCCGGCGGTCGCCAAGCCGGCCACCGCGACCGACGCCGACAGCCCGCCGGACGCGCCGCGGTCGGCCACCACGCGGCCCGCGCCCGCGAACCCGAAGAACATGACGGCGTCGGGCTACGACTACAACGCCATGGTCGCGTACGCCACGAAGTACTGGAACAACTACAACACCGACTACCCCGACTTCAACGGGGCCGGGGCCGGCGGCGACTGCACCAACTTCGTCAGCCAGTCCCTGAAGGCGGGCGGCTGGAAGCACGTCCCGGGTTACACGAACGACTTCCACAAGTGGTTCGGTACGAAGGACATCCAGTCCGACTCCTTCGTCGGTGTCAACGAGTTCTCCTGGTTCGCCCTGTCCTCGAAGCGCGTCACCCCGCTGGCCAACGTGTTCCAGGCCGACATCGGTGACGTGATCCAGATGGACTTCAACAAGGACGGGTCCAAGGACCACACGATGATCGTCACCAAGCGGGACGCCCAGGGCGTGCCGTACGTGACGTACCACTCCACCAACACCTACAACAGGTCGGTGGCGTCCCTCGTCGCGTCGTACCCGACGGCGGCGTTCTACGCCTACCGCACCTGATCGCCGGGTGTACCGGCCGGGAGCGGCGTCCTCGTGGGCGTCGGTCCCGGCCATGACGAAGGCCCCCGCGTCGTGCGGGGGCCTTCGTGCGTTCGCCGGTGGTCGGGTCAGGGTGCCATGCGGGCGGCGATGTCCTCGGCGCACTCCATCAACGCCGTCGCCTGGTCCCGCAGTTGGTCGGCCTCGGTGAGGATGACGGTGGCCGCGAGGGAGACGGCGAGCTGCGGGCCTCGCCGGGACGCGCCGGGCAGCGCGGCCGCCAGCGAGCGGACGCCGATCTCGTTCTCCTCGTCCACCTCGGCCCAGCCCCGTTCGCGCACCCGGGCGAGTTCGGCGCGCAGCAGATCGGGGTCGGTCACCGTGCGCGGGGTGACGGCCGGGAGCGGACCCCTGAGCAGCTCCTCCCGTTCCGTCTCGGGGAGTTGGGCGACCAGCGCCTTGCCGAGGGAGGTGGCGTGCCAGGGGTTGCGGGTGCCCTCGGCGCTGCGCAACTGCAGGTGCTGGGTGCCCTGGACGGTGAGGACGAGGAGGACGTCGGCGCCGTCGAGGACGCCCGCGATGACGGGGAGCCCGGTGCGGGCGGCGAGGCGGCCCATGGGTCCGGCCGCGGCCGAGTATCCGGCTGCCGAGCGCTGGAAGCCCCGGGAGAGTTCGAGGACGCGGGAGCCGAGCGCGTAGCGGCGGGCGTCCTCGTCGTAGGTGGCGAAGCGTTCCTCGACCAGGCGGCCGAGAATGCGGTGGGCGCTGCTGACGGGGAGCCGGGCGGCACGGGCGGCGGCGCTCACACCGAGTCCCGCCGGGTGCTCGGCGAGCACGCTCAGCAGGCGCAGCCCCCGGCCCAGCATGTCGTCGCCGGATGGTGTGGTCACCGTGTGGTCCTCCGTGGTGGGGCGGTTCTCTGGGGGCGGGGCGGTCTCTCGGGCGGCGGCCGGAGCGGGTGACCCGGCCGCCGCTTGGATGATCACCGTACCGGGGCGGGCCGCGCGGCGGTCCTCGGCTCGGGGACGGCGAGGGTGAGGGCCGCCGCGATCAGGGCGCAGACGGCCATCAGGACGAAGGCGCCCGCGTCGCCGAGCTGTGTGCCGCGCACCCAGCCGACCAGGTAGGTCCCGGCGAAGGAGCCGAGCGCGCCGAAGGAGTTGACCAGGGCGACGGCGGCGCCCGCGACGCCGGGCGGGGCGAGCGTGGAGACGAGGGCGAAGTAGGGGCCGTAGGGGGCGTAGAGGCACAGGCCCGCGACGACCAGCAGGGTGAGGGCCAGGGGGAAGTCGTCACCGGCCGCGTAGGAGGCGAGCAGGGCGAGTCCGCCGCCGGCCAGCCAGGGCCAGACGGCGGCGCGGCGGCGGCCGCTGCGGTCGGACAGGCGGGAGTTGACGAGCATGGCGGCGGCCGCGCAGGCGTAGGGGATGGCGGTGAGCAGTCCGGTGGCGCCGATGCCCTCGCCGGAGCCCTTCTTGATGATGGCGGGCAGCCAGAAGACGAAGCCGTACATGCCGAAGGACCAGAAGAAGTACTGGGCGGCCATGAGGAGGACGCGGGAGGAGCGCGCGACGCTCGCGTACTGCTCGCGCAGCGTCCCGGCGACCGGCTGGGCGGTGGCCCGCTGGTCGGCCAAATCGGCTTCGAGGTGGCGGAGTTCGGCTTCGGGGAGCTGCGCCTGCTCGGGGCGGTCCTTGATGAGCCACAGGCAGGCCAGGCCCCACAGGATCGAGGGGACGCCCTCGGCGACGAACATCACCCGCCAGTCGGAGACCGACACCAGCCAGCCGGAGACGGCCGACAGCCACATCACGGTGACCGGATTGCCCAGGATGAGCACGGTGTTGGCGCGTCCGCGCTCGCCGCGCGTGAACCAGCGGCCGAGCAGCATCACCATCGAGGGCAGCACCGCGCCCTCGACCACCCCGAGCGCGAACCGCACCGCGACGAGCTGCGCCGGACTGCTCGACAAGCCCTGGATCACGGCGAGTACGCCCCAGGTCACGGTGGACCAGGCGACCAGCCGGCGGGCGCTGCGCTGCTCGGCGTAGATCGTGCCGGGTATCTGGAAGAGGAAGTAGCCGAGGAAGAACGACGCGGCGATCAAGGAGTCGGTGCCGGCCGACAGACGCAGCTCGTCGGCCATGCCGCCCGCCGAGGCGATCGCGTAGTTCGACTTGTCGAGGTAGGCGAGCGAGTACGTGACGAAGGCGACCGGCATCAGATACCGGGCGCGGGCCGAACGCCAGAACCCGGTGGGCGCCGCCTCGGGCACCGCGGTCTCGGTGGCAGGTGACGTCGCTGTCATTCCTGCACCCCCTGTTTTCCGTGAGATGGAAAGTGTTTCACTGGACGGGAAGAACCGTACGAGAAGGAGACCCCGTTGACCAGAGCTGTGCACGACTCCGCCACCGACGTGCTTCTCCCCTGGCCCGACCTGGACCGCGGCCACGGCGCCTGGCCCGAGGGCGTGCGGGTGCACGTCTGGGACGGGGTGACGCCCGGCAGCGAGCCCGACGCGGAGGCGCTCGCCCGCGTCGGCCTGTGGGTCATGCCGTACGCCGTTCCCGACGCCGTACGCCTGCTGCCCCGCCTGCCGGGCCTCGAGGCCGTGCAGTCGCTGAGCGCGGGCGTCGAGAAGCTGCTCCCTCTGCTGCCGCCCGGTGTCGCCCTGCACAACGGGCGCGGGCTGCACGACGCCTCCACCGCCGAGCACGCGCTCGGGCTGATCCTGGCCGCGCAGCGCGAGCTGCCGCGGTGGGTCGCCGACCAGGCCGCCGGACGCTGGGAGCCGCACTTCACCCGCTCGCTGGCGGACGCACGCGTCACGATCGTCGGCTACGGCTCGATCGGCGCCGCCTTGGAGCAGCGACTGCTGGCCTGCGAGGCCCAGGTCACCCGGGTCGCGCGGCGGGCCCGCCCGGAGCAGGACGTGCACCCGGTCTCCGAGCTGCCCGAACTGCTCCGCACGACCGACGTCGTCGTCCTCGTGCTGCCCGAAACGCCGGAGACGGAAGGGCTGTTGGGCGCGAAGGAGCTGGCCGCGCTGCCCGACGGCGCGCTGGTGGTCAACGTGGGGCGCGGCCGCACCCTCGACACCGACGCGCTGCTCGCGGAGACCGCCGGGGGCAGGCTGCGCGCGGCCCTCGACGTGACCGACCCGGAGCCGCTGCCCGCCGGTCATCCGCTGCGCCACGCCCCGGGCGTGCTGATCACCCCGCATGTCGGCGGTGGTTCCGCGGCGTTCCGGCCACGCGCCGAGCGGCTGATCGTGGAGCAGGTGCGCCGCTTCGCCGGCGGGCTGCCGCTGCTCAACGCCTTCCCCCGCGGCTGACGCCCGGTACGCCGTGGCCCGAGCCGGACGGGTCACGGCGCAGCGCACCGGCGTGCCGGCGCCGGTCAACGACATGCTGCGCGACGGGATGCGCCAGACGGCCGTGCACTCAGGGGGGGGCCGCCTACCGGCCCAACTCCCTCGACGATCGACCCGGAGCCGTGCGCGGGCCCGGACTCCGGCCTGGAGGCGGCGCGCGCGGCGCAGAAGGCGGCCCTGGCGGCGGACGTCGTCCCGATGGTCGTCGCCAGGGCCGGCGGCGAGCTGCCCGCGGACGGCGATCCGCCGGCGGTGGCAGCCCTCGTACGCCAAGACGCGTTCGACCGAGTTAGACACCGTGCTGCTCGCCGGGCCCGCCCCGGTCGGCGACGACGCCTGCGGCGCCCGTGGCGCGGAGGCGGGCGGCACGGACGGTCCCGGCGTCGATCCCGGGTGGCACTGCTGCTGGAGAAGGCGTTCCGGCACGACAAGGGGCTGGGTGGCTGGAACGGCGCCGAGGAGACAGTGGGCGCGGCGGGCGTGCCGCTCGACGCGCCCGGCGTGGTGACGGGTGCGAACGCGGCCGAGGTGCTGGAGCAGGTCGTGACCCCGCTGGGCGGCGACCGGGTCTGGGAGCGGTTCGCACCCCGGGTGCGACCGCGTCCCTG
The DNA here is from genome assembly GCF_053600675.1 of Streptomyces sp. NPDC005004. Taxonomy (NCBI): domain Bacteria; kingdom Bacillati; phylum Actinomycetota; class Actinomycetes; order Kitasatosporales; family Streptomycetaceae; genus Streptomyces; species Streptomyces sp. NPDC005004. Next base: position 213,516 of record NZ_JBSGAH010000005.1, on the reverse strand, counting down.
TGCCGGAGCGGGCCGAGTGGATTCGGCCCGCTCCGGTCCTGTTTTCCGTGAGCGAGAGCGGGGACTCGGGCACCTATGGTGCGAATCGGATACACGATGATGACCGAACAGGCCGGACCCCGGGAACTGGTGGACCATGTGGTCCGCGCCGAGGAGGCGGGGTTCGACTTCTCCGTCACCTCCGACCACTACTTCCCGTGGCTGCGCTCGCAGGGCCACGCCCCCCACGCGTGGACGGTGCTCGGCGCGGCGGCACAGGCGACCTCGCGGATCCCGCTCATGACGTACGTGACCTGTCCGACGGTCCGCTACCACCCGGTGGTCGTGGCGCAGAAGGCGGCCACGCTGCAACTCCTCGCCGAGGGCCGGTTCCGGCTCGGGCTCGGCGCGGGCGAGAACCTCAACGAGCATGTGGTCGGCGGTGGTTGGCCCGCCGTCGACGTGCGGCACGAGATGCTGGAAGAGGCGGTGGAGATCATCCACGCGCTCTTCGAGGGCGGCCACGTCACCCATCACGGCACGTACTTCGACGTGGAGTCGGCGCGGCTGTGGGACCTGCCGGAGAAGACGCCGCCGATCGGCATCGCCGTCTCGGGCGAACAGTCCTGCACGCTGGCTGGGCATCTGGGCGACCTGGTCATCGCGACGGAGCCCAAGAAGGAGCTGCTGGACGCCTTCGACCGGCACGGCGGCGCCGGCAAGCCCCGGGTGGGGCAGCTCCCGGTGAGCTACGGCCCCGACCGCGAGGCGGCGATCGACCGGGCGCACGACCAGTTCCGCTGGTTCGGGCTCGGCTGGAAGGTCAACTCCGAGCTTCCGCACCCGGATTCGTTCGCGTCGGCCACACAGTTCGTGACCCGCGAGGACGTCGCCGCGTCGATTCCGTGCGGCGACGACCCGGAGGCGTTCGTGGAGGCGGTGCGGCCGTACGTCGAGGCGGGGTTCACGGAGGTCGCCCTGGTGCAGATCGGCGGCGAGACCCAGCCGGACTTCATCGACTGGTCGCGCAAGACGCTGCTGTCCGCCCTGCGCGAGGCCTTCGGCTGACCCGTACGCCCCGTGGGCACGGCGTGTGAGCCGTGCCCACGGGGTACTCGGGGGCCCGGAATGCAGCGCCGTCCGCGAGGAGGAGAACGTGGCGATCCGGTATCAGCTCATCGAACGCACGCCGGCCGACGTGTGGAGCGTGCTGGCGGACCCCTACCGCTACGCGGACTGGGTCGTCGGCACCGCCGAGACCGCTCCCCGCGAGGGCGACTGGCCCGAACTCGGCTCGTCCCTCTCCTACACGATCCCGCTCGGTCCCCGGGTGGCCGAGGGATACACCGTGGTCCGCCGTTTCGACCCGCCGCAGTTTCTGGAGCTGGAGGCACGCAGCGGGCTCGGCAGCGCGCGGATCGCCTTCGAGATCCGGCCCTGGGGCGAGAACACGCTCGTCATCGTGGACGAGCATCCGCTGAGCGGACTCGGCAACCGGCTGCACAACACCCTGCTCGACGCGATGATCCAGCTCCGCCACCGGGGGATGCTCGCGCGGCTGGCCCGGGTGGTGGAGGAGACGCATCCGAGGGGGCGCGGGGAGAAGGGCGCCGCCTCGCCCGCGCGGTCCTCGGCGAGCGGGGAGGCCGGTCATGACTGACGCGGTGGTGATCGGGTCCGGACCCAACGGCCTGGTGGCCGCGAACGTGCTGGCCGATCACGGGTGGAGCGTGACCGTGCTGGAGGCGGCGGACACGCCCGGCGGCGCGGTGCGCAGCGACCACGGGGTGCATCCCGACTTCGTCAACGACATCTTCAGCTCCTTCTATCCGCTCGCCGCCGCCTCGCCGGTCATCAAGAGCCTGCGTCTCGAGGAGGAAGGGCTGCGCTGGTCCCACGCGCCCGCGGTGCTGGCCCATCCGCTGCCCGACGGGCGCTGCGCGGTCCTGGACCGGGACCGGGAGGTCACCGCGGAGAACCTGGACAGCTTCGCCGACGGCGACGGCCGGTCCTGGCAGACGCTGTGCGAGACCTGGGACCGGGCGGGCAAGGACCTGCTCGGCGCGGTCTTCGCGACCATGCCTCCGGTGAAACCGCTGGTGTCGCTGGGCCTGCGGATGCGGGCCCACGGCTCGCTCCAGCTCGCGCGGAGCCTGCTGCTGCCCGTGCGCCGCTTCGGCGAGGAGGAGTTCGACAGCGAGGCGGCGCGGCTGCTGGTCGCGGGCACCGCCCTGCACGCCGACCTGGGCCCGGAATCGGCGGGTGGCGCGGGCTTCGGCTGGATCATGACGATGCTCGGGCAGACGTACGGCTTCCCGGTGCCGGTCGGCGGCGCGAGCGCCCTGACCCGCGCGCTCCAGAGCAGGCTGGAGCGCCGGGGCGGCGTCATCCGCTGCGGCGCGCGGGTGACCCAGGTGGTCGTCGACGGCGGCCGGGCCCTCGGGGTGCGCACGGCCGACGGCGACGCGATCCCGGCGCGCCGGGCCGTCCTCGCCGACGTGTCGGCTCCTGAGCTGTACGGCGCTCTGGTCGCACCCGAGCATCTGCCGGAGCGGGTCCGCTCGGACATGGAGCGCTTCCAGTGGGACTTCGCGACCTTCAAGGTGGACTGGGCGCTGAGCGGCCCGATCCCGTGGCGGGCGGAGGAGGCGGGCCGGGCGGGGACCGTCCACATCGCCGACAGTGTGGACGATCTGACCCGGTTCGCGGCGCAGATCGCCATGCGGCTGGTCCCGGACCGGCCCTTCCTGCTGCTAGGCCAGATGACGACCGCAGATCCGACGCGTTCGCCCGCGGGCACCGAGTCCGCGTGGGCGTACACGCATCTGCCCCGTGACCCGCGCGGTGACGCGGCGGAGGGCGGTCCGCTCAAGGGGAACTGGGACGCCGCGGAGCGCGAGATCATGGCGGACCGGATCGAGCAGCGGGTGGAGGAGTACGCGCCGGGCTTCCGCGAGCGCATCATGAACCGGCGTGTCCTGGCACCGCCCTCGCTCCAGGCGGCCGACGCCAATCTGAACGAGGGCGCCCTCAACGGCGGCACCACCAATCTGCACCAGCAGGCCGTCTTCCGTCCGATTCCGGGCACCGGGCGCCCCGAGACGCCGATCCGCGGTCTGTATCTGGCCTCGTCCTCCGCGCATCCCGGAGGCGGGGTGCACGGCGCCCCCGGGGCCAACGCGGCACAGGTGGCCCTCGGCGCGCGCCGTCCCCTGGTGTGGACCGTGGCCGCCCTGCACCGCGCCCTCCAGGGGCGCTGACGGGCGGGCGGTGGCGAAGCGCCGTCGCGTGTCCGATGCTGGTCTGGCCGGACCGCCCCGTCACGAACGGCGTCGGGGTGACCACGCACAGCACCGTGACAGCCGCACGACGCTCACCGGGAGAGGCCAATGGACTACTCCGCCTCGCAGAACGCGCGATCCGCCGCCGCCAAGCACGCCCTCGACACCGAGCCGCAGTACATCGACGCGCCGCTCACCGCCGCCGCCGCGTTCCTGGTCCTCACCATCAATTCCGGCGAGCAGGCGATGGACAAGGCGCGTTCCGTGGTCGCGAGCACGGACGACCTCGTGAAGGACATCCGGGTCCAGCAGGTCAATTCCTCGGTCTTCACCTGCAATGTCGGCATCTCCCACCACGTCTGGGAACCGCTGACCCGCAAACCGCTGCCGAAGGAACTGCGGCCCTTCCAGGAGGTCCGGGGCGCCCAGCACACCGCGGTCGCCACCGAAGGTGATCTCCTTTACCACATTCGCTGCGATTCGGTCGATCTGGTCATCGAATTCGAGAAGATCCTGCTGGAGGCGTTCGGCGATTCGGTGACGGCGGTGGACGACGTCACCGGTTTCCGTTATTACAACGGCCGGGACCTTCTCGAATTCGTCGACGGCACGGCGAACCCCAACGGCCTGGACCTGCCGGAGGCCACGCTCGTCGGCGCGGAGGACCCGGCCTACGAGGGCGGCAGTTACGTCGTCATCCAGAAGTACCTCCACAATCTGACCGCCTGGCGGTCGCAGACCACGGAGACCCAGGAAGCCGTCATCGGGCGCACCAAGTTCGACAACATCGAGCTGCCCGACGCGACCGAGGGCCAGAAGTCGCACAAGACCCTGTGCACCATCCAGGACGCCGAGGGCGAGCACGACATCCTGCGCGACAACATGCCCTTCGCCAATCCCGGCCGGGGTGAGTTCGGCACGTATTTCATCGGCTACTCGCGGCATCTGTGGGTCATCGAGAAAATGATGGAACGCATGTTCATCGGGGACCCGCCGCCGCTGCACGACCGGATTCTGGACTATTCGCGGGCGGTGACCGGGGTGACGTTCTTCGTCCCGGCCCGCAAATTCCTCAGCGGTCTGGACGGCTGAGCCGCTCGGGGCGCCGGGAACTCCGCGGTGCCGGGCGGGACTTCGGCGCCCGGGCCGCCGTACGGGAGGGGCGGCCGAGCACGACTCCGGCCAGGACGAGCAGCAGCCCGCCCCACTGACGTACGGTCAGCGCCTCGGTGGCGACCACGGTGCCGAGCAGCACGCCCGCGACGGGATTGAGCAGGCCCACCAGCCCGACCGTGCCCGCCGGCAGACGCCGCAGCCCCGTGAACCAGGCGACGCAGGCCAGCGCGGTGGCGATCAGCGCGACATAGCCGAACGCGAGTACCGCCGACGCGGAGAGCGCGGGCGGCGGCCCCTCCACGACGGCGGCGGCCGGGAGCAGCATCAGCCCTCCGGCGGTGAGCTGCCAGGCCGTCGAGGCGAGTACGTCGGTGCCGGTGCTCCATCGCTTGGCCAGGATGTAGCCGAGGGACGACACCAGCATGGCGGCGACGGAGGCTCCGACGCCGGGCAGGCTCACGGCCTCGGCGCCGGTGAGCAGCAGAAGGCACACCCCGGCGAGCCCGGTCACGGCACCGGCGAGATGGGCACCCCGGGGCCGCTCCCCCACCAGCAGCCAGGCGATCAGCATCATCGTCAGCGGCGACACCGCCATGACGGTCGAGGCCACGCTCGTCGGCAGCAGCTGCGCGGCGACGTAGACGAGCACGAAGAACACGCTCACGTTGAGCAGGCCGAGGACGGCCGACCGCCACCACCAGGCGCCGTGCGGCCGCTTCCTGGCGAGGGCCATCAGGACGAGACCGGCGGGCAGCGCCCGCAGCGCGGCCCCGTACAGCGGGCGGTCCGGCGGCAGGAACTCGTGCGTGACGAAGTAGTTGGTCCCCCATGCCACCGGTGCGATCGCGGTCAGCGCCACCCAGCGCCCATTGGCTTCCATGGAAGCCAATATAACTTCCCGGGAAGCTAAAGTGGAGGCATGGAGAACCGGTATCCCGTGGACCGCGTGGCCCACATCCAGGAGGAATGGCGCCGCGAGCGCCCCGGCCTCGACGTCTCCCCGCTGGGCGTGATCGGCCGGCTGCACCGGCTGGCGGACCGCCTCACCGAGGAACTGTGTCTGGTCTACCGCCGATACGGCCTGGGCGAGGGCGAGTTCGACGTGCTGTGCGCGCTGCGCCGCGCCGGCGCCCCCTACGAGCGGGCACCTGGCGAACTGGCCGCGCACACCATGGTGACCACGGGCGCGATGACGAAGCGTATCGACCGGCTGGAGCGCGCCGGGCTCGTGACCCGGCGCCGCTCGGGCGACGACCAGCGCGGGCGGATCGTCGCCCTCACGGAGCCCGGGCGCAAGCTGATCGACGAGGCGTTCACCGACCACATGCGCAACGAGCGCCAACTTGTCGACCTGTTGAGCCCTGCCGAGGCCGCGGCGCTCGAACCCCTGCTGGCCGCTTGGCTGTTGCGCCTGGACGATCCGCGCGGCTGATCTCGGGCGCGCGGGCCGTCCGGTGAGGGTCTGCCTCTCGCGGCGCGGGCGTGTTCCGGGTAGACCTTCACCGGTCGCCTGGTGCGGGGTTCTCGGGAGGTGGGCGCGTCCACGATGAGGGGGACGACGGAAGAAGGGCCACTCCTCTCCCTATTAAACATATAGCGCATGGGGGCCCTTGCGGCAAGGCCCCCATGGTGCCTCAGAATGGACGGCCGACGCCCGGAGTCGGGTGGAATCCGAGCTTCGTCACGTATCGACGCATTCGCCGGCATCCGCGGCTTCGGCCGGACGGCGAGCGGCGGGCGGTTCGGTCGTTCTGTGGGACAGGGGATACATGGTGGACGTGATCGTGGTCGGCGGCGGGCCGACCGGCTTGATGCTGGCGGCCGAGCTGCGGCTGCACGGCGTGCGGACGGTCGTGCTGGAGAAGGCGGCGGAGCCGGGCCGGCAGGTGCGGGCGCTGGGGCTGCACGTGCGCAGTGTCGAGGTGATGGACCAGCGCGGGCTGCTCGACCGCTTCCTCGAGCTGGGGAAGAAGTTCCAGGTCGGCGGCCCGTTCGCGGGGTTCGCCGCGCCGTGGCCGCAGGGGGTGGACACCGCGCACCCGTACGGCCTCGCCATTCCGCAGCTCGTCACCGAGCGGCTGCTGGCCGAGCGCGCCGCGGAACTGGGTGCCGATGTACGGCGCGGGTGCGAGGTGGTGGGGCTGAGCCAGGACGAAGACGGGGTGAGCGCGGAGCTGGCCGACGGCACCCGGCTGCGGGCCCGCTATCTGGTCGGGTGCGACGGCGGCCGCAGTCTTGTACGCAAGCTGACCGGAGTCGGTTTCCCCGGCGAACCCTCCACCGTCGACACGCTGTTGGGCGAGATGGAGGCGACCTCGGACGCGGCGACCCTGGCCGCCGTGACGGCGGAGGTCCGCAAGACCGAACTCCGCTTCGGCGCGATGCCGCTCGGGGAGGGGGTGTACCGGATCATCGTGCCGTCCCGGGACGTGGCCGAGGACCGTACGACCGCGCCGACCCTGGAGGAGTTCCAGCAGGCGCTCCGGACGCTGACCGGGACCGACTTCGGGGTGCACGCGCCGCGCTGGCTGTCCCGGTTCGGGAACGCCACCCGGCAGGCCGAGCGCTACCGGGTGGGCCGGGTGCTGCTGGCCGGCGACGCGGCTCACGTCCATCCCCCGGTCGGCGGGCAGGGGCTCAACCTCGGCGTGCAGGACGCGTTCAACCTGGGCTGGAAGCTGGCCGCCGAGGTCAACGGGTGGGCGCCGGAAGGGCTGTTGGACACGTACCACGCCGAGCGCCACCCCGTGGCGGCGCGGGTGCTCACCAACACCCGGGCGCAGTTCGTGCTGTTGCGCACCGACCCCGGCGTGGTGGCACTGCGGGAGCTGTTCTCGGACCTCCTGGACTTCGAGGAGGTGAACCGGTACGTGACCGAGATGATCACCGCGATCTCGGTGCGCTACGACCTCGGCGAGGGCCACCCGCTGCTCGGACGGCGCCTGCGGGACCTGCCGCTGAAGCGGGGCCGGCTGTACGAACTCCTGCATGGCGGGCGCGGGTTGCTGCTCGACGGCACCGGCACGCTGTCGGCGGCGGGCTGGGACGACCGGGTCGACCACGTCGTGGACGTGAGCGACGATCTGGACGCGCCCGCCGTACTGCTCCGGCCGGACGGGCACGTGGCCTGGGTCGGGGACGAACAGGAGGAACTGGAGACCGGGTTGGCTCGGTGGTTCGGTACGGCGGCCGCGCACTGAGCGGGGCGGTGCGCCGTGGACGGGCGGGGTCCGGGCTCCGGAGACGGTCACGTCGCCCCGGAGCCACCCCGCGTCGCCGCCGCACAGCACCCCGCCCCCACCAGGACTGACCCGCCCGCCCGAGGGCAAGTGGAGGATGACCCGGGCCGCAGGCACGGCCCGGTGGCTCCCGTACGGCCGGTCGGTCGTACGAGGCGGCGTCGCCCGGCCGCCACGGCCCCCGGCGCCGTCGCTCGTGCGAGAGTCGCCGCAGGGAGCCGGATCCGGACGGTCGAGGGAGGATGAGGCGTGCGGAGCTTGGGAGTGGAGGAGGAGCTTCTCCTGGTCGACGCGGAGACGGGGGAGCCCCGGTCCGTCTCGGCGGCGGTGCTGGCCTCGGCGGGCCGGGCGGCCGGGGACGGCGAGGACCAGGTGTTCGAGCCGGAGCTGCAACGCCAGCAAGTCGAGTTCGCCACTCATCCGCAGACCCGGCGGGACGAGCTCGCGGCGGAGATCCGCCGTTTCCGCGCGGAGGCGGCCCACCATGCCGCGCGCACCGGCGCCGCCGTGGCCGCGCTGGCCACCTCTCCGCTGCCGGTCAGCCCCACGCTGACCCCGGACCGGCGCTACCAATGGATGGCAGAGCGCTTCGGGCTGACCCTCCAGGAGCAGCTCACCTGCGGATGCCACGTCCACGTCTCGGTGGAGTCCGACGAGGAGGGCGTGGCCGTACTCGACCGCATCCGCCCCTGGCTGCCGATCCTGCTTGCGCTGAGCGCCAACTCCCCCTTCTGGCAGGGCCAGGACAGCGGATACGCCAGTTTCCGCAGTCAGGTGTGGGGACGGTGGCCCTCGGCCGGTCCCACCGAGATCTTCGAGTCCCCCGAGCGGTATCACGCGCAGGTGCGCGACATGGTCGACACCGGGGTCCTGCGGGACGACGGGATGATCTACTTCGATGCCCGCCTCTCCCACCAGTACCCCACCATCGAGATCAGGGTCGGGGACGTGTGCCTCGACGCGGACTCGACGGTGCTGCTGGCCGTGCTGACCCGCGCGCTCGTGGAGACGGCCGCCCGCGAGTGGCGGGCCGGGAAGCCGCCGGCCCGGCACGGTGCGGCGGTGCTGCGGCTGGCCGCCTGGCAGGCCGCCCGCTACGGACTGGAAGGCCCGCTGCTCCACCCCGGGACCTTGCGTCCCGCCCCCGCCGAGACGGTGGTACGCGCGCTGTACGACCATGTGCGCGACGCCCTGGACGACCACGGGGACGCCAAGGTCGCCGGGGACAACCTGGCGGGGCTCCTGCGGCACGGAAGCGGCGCCGTGGTGCAGCGCGCCGTCCTGGAGCGGACCGGCAGCCTGCGGGACGTGGTGGCCGAGTGCGTCCGGCTCACCCAGGAGGAGCGGGGCAGGCAGCCGTGACCCGGTGAGCGACGGCCACGACGCACGCGCGGCCCGGTGAGAGGACCCGGTGTGCGGGCCGAGCCCCGCTGCTCAGGCGGTCTCGGCCCGCACGATCACGACCGGGCAGGTCGCGTGGTGCGACAGGTGCTGGCTGACCGAGCCCAGCAGCGCACGGGCGAACCCGCCCCGGCCCCGGCTGCCCACCACCAGCACCTCGGCCCCCTCCGCGGCCCGCAGCAGCACGTCGGTGGCGTTGCCGTGCACCAGATGCATCTCGACCGCGCCGAACCCCTCCCCGCCGAGCACCTCGGTCAGCTCCTGCCGCATCCGGTCGCGGGCCTCCTCGGCGTCGACGTCCATGTCCACGGCGGGCGCCGACCAGCCGGACAACCCCGGCAGCTCCCACACGGCGACCGCCTCGACGATGCCTCCGACCAGGCCGGCGTAGCGCGTGGCCCAGCGCAGGGCCGCGTACGAGGACGGCGACCCGTCGATACCGACGACGACCCTCGGCCTGGAGACATCCACGTCCATCTGTCACACCTCTCGCCCGACCGGTCGCACTCTCCTCTCCACGCTGCGGGAGACGCCGCCGCACCGCCAGAGATGGACCTCCGAGCGCATGACGGACGCGCCCGTTCGGCGGAGCGGGACATCGGCGGGGCGCCGATCTCGGTGTACGGCACATCCAGCAGGGGTCGGTCATCACCGAAATCACCTCACACTCCTTACGCGAACGGCAGCCCTGTGAACCAGCCCCCACGCAGGCGCACAAGCGCTGTCATCTGCGTGAACGGCCCTTCGCCACAGGCTTGTTGAGATCACTGCTTGGCCAACGCTTTTCCATACGTTGACCACATGTTCACCACCCACCCCTGATGCATCACGCCGTCCCGGGCGGAGAGTGATCGGCGGCCTGCGGATCCACCCGGGCCGCCGTCGTTCCGGAATGCTTCTCTCGCTCAAGAAGGGGCAGACATGGCCAAGTTGACCCGTCGTAGAGTCCTGGGTTCCGCCGGTGCGCTGGGCGCCGCAACGGCGATCTCCCTCCTCCCGCCGAGCGTCCAGAAGGCCGTGGCCGCCGACCGGCCCAGTCGCGGTTCGCTGCGCGACATCGAGCACGTCGTCATGCTGATGCAGGAGAACAGGTCCTTCGACCACTACTTCGGCACGCTCTCGGGGGTCCGGGGCTTCGCCGACCGGCACGCTCTCACGCTGGACGACGGCAACTCCGTCTTCTACCAGCCCGACACCGTGAACCCGAAGGGGTACTTACTCCCGTTCCACCTCGACACCCACGCGTCGAGCGCCCAGGCCATCCCGTCCACCAGTCACGCCTGGTCCGTGCAGCACCAGGCATGGAACAACGGCAAGATGGACCAGTGGCTGCCGGCCCACCGCAAGGCCGACGGCGTCAACGGCCCCTACGTGATGGGGTACTACACGCGCGAGGACATCCCGTTCCAGTTCGCGCTCGCCGAGACCTTCACGGTCTGCGACAACTACTTCTGCTCGGTGATGGGCCCGACCTGGCCCAACCGCCTGATGTGGATGACCGGTTCGATCGACCCGTCCGGTGAGAACGGCGGCCCGGTCATCAGCAACAAGGCGCCCAAGCCGTACCGCTGGACGACGTACGCCGAGCGCCTCCAGGCCGCCGGGGTGAGCTGGAAGGTGTACCAGCAGGACGACGACTACGGCTGCAACATGCTGGAGCAGTTCGAGAACTTCCGCTCCGCGCAGCCCGGTTCCGATCTGTACGAGCGCGGTGTGCGTCCGCAGCCCGAGGGCACCTTCGAGGACGACGCCCGAAACGACCGCCTCCCGGCGGTGAGCTGGATCATCCCGACGAGCATCCAGTCCGAGCACCCGGACTATCTCCCGGCCGCCGGGGCCGACTTCGTCGCCTCGAAGATCGAGGCCATCGCGTCCAACCCCAAGGTGTGGCGCAAGACCGCCTTCATCCTCAACTACGACGAGAACGACGGCCTGTTCGACCACGTGGTCCCGCCGACCCCGCCCGCGGGAACGCCGGACGAGTTCATCCAGGGGCTGCCGATCGGTGGCGGCTTCCGGGTGCCGGCCATCGTCATATCGCCCTGGACCATCGGCGGCTGGGTCGCATCCGAGGCGTTCGACCACACCTCGGCGCTGCAGTTCCTGGAGCGGTTCACCGGGGTCGAGGAGCCGAACATCAGCGACTGGCGCCGGGAGACCTTCGGCGACCTCACGAGCGCGTTCCGTTTCCGCGACAGCCACCACCGCCCGCCCCGGCTGCCCGACGACACGGCCGAGCAACTGGAGAAGGCGAAGGAAGAGGTGGCCACGCTGCCGGAGCCCACGCTTCCCGGCGAGGACCAGACCTTCCCGCATCAGGAGCGGGGCCACCGTCCGCATGTCTGACGGTCCCGTGTGGGACAGCCTCACAGGCGCCGCCCACATGTGCGGCAACCACATATACGGTGACCGCCGGGACGGCGGCCACGCGCGCGGCGCCCCCAGAGGCGCCACCCACGTGTGACGACGATGACGCGTTCCGGACGGCCCCCGCCCGCCGTCCGGAACGCATCCGCACATCAACCGGCCCGCCCCTTACGCGGCCTCCAGTCCCCACCCGGCCACGCCCCGCCGCCTCACCCCGCCGCCCGTAGCGCCGGCAGCGTCAGATGCCACCAGTCCGCCACGCGGTCGTTGACGGTGGCGGCGCCCTCGAGGGCCTCGGTCAGCGAGCACAGCCCGAAGAACGCGCGGACCAGAGCGCGCGCGGCCTGGGCGGGACGCACATGGATGGCCAGGTCCCCCGCGACCCGCGCCTGCGCGAGCAGCCGCGTGACGGCGGTGGTCCAGAGACCGAAGGGGTCGGGGAGCGTGGTGTTGATGGTGTCCCGCTCGGCCCACAGCCGGGCGCCCGCACGCGTCACCGGGTCCTCGGTCAGAGCCCGGGCGACGTCGTAACTCAGCGCGACGAGCCGGTCCATCGGGGGGACCGCCTCGTCGGCGTAGCGCGGGGCGAGCTCCGGCCAGCTCGCGAAACGGTCCTGGACGACCGCGAGGGCGATGCCCTCCTTGCTGGCGTAGTGGAAGTAGATGGAGCCGCTCGTACGGCCCGACCTGGCACTTATGTCGTTCACGCTGGTGCCCGCGTAGCCGCGTTCGGCGAAGAGTCCGGCTGCCGCCTCCAGGAGTGATCTGCGGGTTACCCTGGCCCGTTCCTGCAACGTCCGTCCACCCTCACTCAGCCTGCGTGACAGCGGAGAATGTAGTGCGCCCGCGTGCGCCCGGAGCACCCCACGCCCATACTCGCGCGGTTATTGCGTATTTCTTTCGAGGATGAACGCCGACGAGTGGCAATGGGCCCGATCCGCCGCCGTTTCGGCACCCGGCCCCTCCTCGGCAGCCCCGGCGCGACGAACAGACGCCGCCCGGCGAGTATGCCTCAACTCACTCTGAAACAGGCCGATTTGGGAGCCGCGATCCTCGCCGTGCACCACCCCGCTCCCCCGCGCCTCATACACCCCGCCACCCACCTCCGTCGATAACTCCTTGTAGTCATTGCAGGGCTCTCCGGCGCGAAAATAACGTAACGACCGCGATGTTTCCGTTTCGTCACTGAAGATCGGGAATGCCCCATTCCCTGCACGCAGGCTCCGCCGCGCAGGCACTCATTCCCGGCACGTCCGGCACGGGACACCGCCAGACCGAAACCGCGGCCCCGCCGCGCGCGACTGCTCGCTCCCCCAGGAGGCCCCCTGTGACCACCACGGCCCACCCCCTCTTCAACTGGTCCCCGGATGCCGTCGTCTTCGACTGCGACGGCACTCTGATGGACAGCGAACGCCACTGGCAGGACGCCCGCGCCCAGGCGTTCCGGGACTTCGGCCTGCGTGCCCCCGCGGGGTTCGCGGAGCAGGCCAAGGGCGTGCACTACGCCGACTGCGGGCGGCTCATGGCCGAGTCCGTGCACAAGCCCGAGCTGACCGCCGACCTCACGACCGCCCTCCTCCGCCACTTCCTGGCCCTCGTCGCCGACGACCCGGTGACGATGCCGGGCGCGGTCGAGCTGGTGCGCGCGCTCTCCGGCCGGCTGCCGCTCGCGGTGGCCAGCAACTGCCCGTCGGAGGTGGTGGAGGGCAGCCTCGAACGGGCGGGCCTGCGCGGGCACTTCGAGCACATCGTCGTCCCGTCCACGGGAGCGGACGGCGCCCCGGTACGACCCAAGCCGTGGCCGGACGTGTACGCCGTCGCCGCCCGCCTCTGCGGCGTTCCCCCGGAGCGCGCGCTGGCGGTCGAGGACTCGCTGACCGGCATGGAATCGGCACGCCGGGCCGGGCTGCGGGTGGTCGGTCTCGGTCCCCGCCCGGACGGCGACCAGGCGCACCACGCCGACCTGTGGGTAGCGGCCCTGCACAGCGCCGAACTGCTGGGCTGGACCGGCTCCTGGGCGCCTACGGCGCCGGGCGGCGACGTCGAATAGCCGCGCCGGCGGCGAGAACAGACAGGCCCTAGGACACGTCCACGCCGTGGGCGCGGGCGAGCCCTTCGAGTCCGTCGGCCCATCCCTGGCCGAGGGCGCGCAGCTTCCACACAGGCCGGCCCGCCGTCGTGTGCCGGTACACCTCGGCGACGGCCATGGCGCGGATGCCGGGATCGGCGGGCGGCCGGAAACTCCACGCCTGCCCGCCGCCGCCGTCCAGGCTCAGGGTGGCATGGGTGAGGGCACCGCAGGTCAGGCCCGTGTCGACGTCCATGTTGACCGCGATGGTGACGCGGTGGACGTGCGGGGGCAGCGTGGCGGGGCGCAGGGACGCGCGCTCGACCGCGTACGGTCCCCCGGTCTCCTTGCCCAGCAGCCGGGCCGCGCCGGAGGCGCCGTCGGGCTGGTTGTAGAAGACGAAGTCCTCGTCACCGGCGACCCGGCCGTCCGTGCCGGTCAGGAAGAGCGTCAGGTCGGCGTCGGCGCCCGCGAACTCGAAGGCGATCCGCAGCTCGTGCCAGGCGTCCTCGGGGAGGACGACGCTCTGTCCCTGGGCGAGCGTGGTCGCGGGGGTACGATCCCCCGGCGCGGCCTGCTGACGCTTCCACTCGGCGAAGGGGCGGATGCGATACGGGTCCGGCAGGGCGGCGGTGTGCGCGTCGGGGACGTTCGCGCGCAGGTCGCCGTCCAGCCCGGCCAGAGTGGCGTCGCCGGTCACGGGTTCGTCCGCGGAGTCGTCCTGGGCGCTTTCGAGGAGGCTTCGCAGGCCGGGCAGTTTGCCGACGTCCAGGGGCTTGAGGGTACTGGAGAGGTTCCCGGCGACGGTGGTGGTGACCGCGCAGACGACGCCCTGGCCGATGTCGAGGAAGCGCAGCGCGTCCTCGGTCCGCTGCCAGGGCCCGGCCTCGATCGCCTGGCGTGTCCAGCGGCCGTAGGTCACGAAGCCCAGCCGCTGGGTGTTCGGCAGCCGGGTGAGGACGGCGAGGTCGATCGCGGTGATGCCCGGCGCGGTGGCGAAGGCTTCCTTCAGCGTGGCGACGATGTTGGAGCCCATCGCGGTGAGCCACCACAGGGTGCGGTCCCGTTTGGTGAGCTTCCTGAGGGTGGGGCGGCCGGTGGGGGTGACGCCGGGCGTCTGGTCGGGCAGCGCGTCGATGTCCGGCTGCCGCATCACCACGGAGAGGACCGAGCCGTCGACGCCCACCGCGCAGCCCGAGGCGGGGTTGTCCGCGAAGGCGTGGTTGACCGCGCCGCACACGGTCTCCTCGTCGTTGCCGGTCAGGGACCGCCACCACTGGTCCGCCTCGGCGACGAGCCGGGTGTGCGCCTCGCGCAACCGGGCCTCCTCGGCGGCGAGGTACGCGGGGGCGTCCGCCTCCGCGTACCGCTTGGCCGCGTTCCGCGCGCTACGGGCCAACAGGCCGAGACCGGCGAGGTGGTGGGCCTGCGCCTCGGCCAACGCCCAAGCCAGGTGCAGTCGTTGTGGTTCGGGGACGACGGGCGGTGTGAGGGTCGGGAAGGATTCGAGGTGGACGCTGGTCATCTGCCGTCGCAGCTCCTGCAACTCGGCGATGGCCGCGTCACGTTGGGCCTCCCGCTGCGCCCGTTCGGCCTGGCGGCGGGCACGTTCGAGCTGGGCGGCAGAGGGGGCCACGGTCCGGCGTCGCGCCTGAGGGCGCCGGCCGCCGCGCAACGCGGTGGACGCCTGGAACGGCCCGGCGCCGGAGGAGAGCCGCGCACCTCCGCTGCCCGCGCTGACGCGCGCGATCCGGGGTCCGACGGACGCGCGTACGCCGCGCGTCGAGACGCGCACGCTCATCCCGGGTACGCCCACACGAAAGCCGAAGCCCACGGTTCTCCTCTTGTCCTTGACGAAGCCGAGTTGTCCTTGCCGGGGCCGAGTTGCCCTTGACGGGCCGGGGCGCCGACGAAGCCGGGCCTACCGGTAGAAGACGGCGACGCCGCCGTGGTGCGAGCAGGCGCCCTGGTGGTGGGCGGCGTAGCTGTACGTGCCGTCGTTGCACTGGGCGGTGGCACCGGCGGGGTGGGACGTCCCACCACCGGAGGCGGAGGAGCCGCCGGTCGAGGAACCGCCGCCGGAGGTGGAGGTACCGCCCGACGAGGAACCACCGGAGGACGAGCCGCCGCCCGAAGTGGTGGACTTCGCGGCCGAGTTGCCGGAGGCGGGCTGTGCCGTTCTGGTCACCGTGACCGTCGGGCGCGGCTTGGGCTTCGCGGTGACCGTGACGGTAGGCGCGGGTGCGGGCGTCTTCGTCGCGGTCGCCGTGACGGTGACCTTCGGGCGCGGCGCCCCGGCGCTGGCCGAACTGGATCCCCCGCCGCCGATGACGGACCCGGCGACGAGCAGCGCGACGCCGCCGGCCCACACCCGCTTGCGCTTGTACAGCGGCCGGATGTCGGGCACACGGACGGGCTCGGGCGGCTGGACACCCCACGGCTGCCCAGGCTGGTACTGACTCACGCGAAGACCCCCCACGACGAACACCGGACACCTGCGGCCCGGACAGTTGAGGACTTTACAAAACCCCCTCACGGAGTGCGCACCCCCGTTACACAACCGGGACAACACGCCGCACCGAAGCGATCACACGGCGCAAGCGACACGGCGATGCCGGACGGGACGTTCTGGCCGACAAAGGCGGGCGCCCTGGCCCGTCGGCTGAAAATCGCTGCCGTGACGGGCGCCGAGGGCGGAGACTCGTGTCATGGCTGACATGGGGGCGTTCCGGGAGGCGGCGATCGCGTGGGCGGCCGGAGGTTCCGGGGACCGGGCGCGGGACTTGGCCGGGCGGCTGCCCGTCCGGGCGGTGGTACTGCTCGAAGGTCCCAGCGACGCGGCGGCGGTCGACGCGCTCGCGGCGCGCCGGGGCCGGGATCTGGCCGCCGAGGGGATCTGCGTACTGCCGATGGGCGGCGCGACGAACGTCGGGCGCTTCGCCCGCCTCCTGGGGCCGCCCGGCCTGAACCTGCGCCTGACGGGACTGTGCGACGAGGCGGAACGCCGCTACTACGCCCGCGTCCTGAAGCGGGCCGACGCCGCACAGCAGGGGTTCTTCGTCTGTGCGGCGGACCTGGAGGACGAGCTGATCCGCGCCCTGGGCGTCTCCCGGGTGACGGAGCTGATCCGGACCGAGGGCGATCTGCGCCCGCTGCAGACCTTCCTCCGCCAGCCGGAGCAGCGGGAGCGCACCCCGCAGCAGCAGTTGCGCCGCTTCCTCGGCACCAAGAAGGGACGCAAGATCCACTACGGCCGCGTCCTGACCGAGGCCCTCGACCCGGACGGCGCCCCCGCCCCGCTGGCGGAGCTGATGGCCGGCCTCTGACCGATCAGCTTGTCACGAGCGTGAGTTGACGTGCCATCAGCAACTGTCGCCCAGTGCGTCCATCTCGCCGCCGAAGCGCGTCTGATAGTGGGCGGCATAGTCGCCGGAGCGCACCAGGCGGCACTCCTTGCCGTCGGCGTAGTCGATGAAGGAACCGGCGCGGTTGGCGCGGAAGGACCCCACGTGGTCCACGAACCGGCTGGGCAGGTCCGCATAACCGCCGCGCCAGATATAGGACTCGTCCGTGCCGTCCTCGCCGCGCCAGAGGCAGATCGCGTTGCTCGGGCAACCCGGCATCGCCTGCGCCTGGGTGGTGGTGCCGAGCGTCGCCACCACCACCGTCCCGACGACCAGCGCGAAACTCGCCCACCGTGACCTCATGCAGTTCTCCTCGCTGTTCAGGCGGTTGACCGCCTTCATTCTCCGGCGCGAAGAACGCGAAGTGAATATACGTCTCCTATTCGACAGTTCACCCACAT
Organism: Streptomyces sp. NPDC005004; assembly: GCF_053600675.1. Classification (NCBI taxonomy): domain Bacteria; kingdom Bacillati; phylum Actinomycetota; class Actinomycetes; order Kitasatosporales; family Streptomycetaceae; genus Streptomyces; species Streptomyces sp. NPDC005004. The sequence continues at coordinate 196,260 of NZ_JBSGAH010000005.1, read as the reverse complement.
CGGGACAGCCACTCCCGCGCTACACCGCCGTATACCCCCCGTCCACGGTGAGCGTCGCGCCGTGCACGTGCGACGCCTCGTCGCCGGCCAGGAAGGCGACGGCAGCGGCCACTTCGGCCGGGGTGCCGCCGCGCCGGGCGGGCGTCCGCGTGATGATCGGGGCGAGGTGTTCCTCCATCGCCGCCACCTTCTCGGTCAGAGTGGGGCCCGGGGCCACGGTGTTGACGCGGACGCCGTGGGGACCGTACTCGGCCGCCCACGACATGGTGAGGGAGTGCACGGCCGCCTTGGTCATGCTGTAGAGCGCCGAATGCGCGGCGCCGCGCAGGCCGTTGATGGAGCCGAGGTTGACCACGGCGCCGTGTCCGCGCTCGGCCATGGGCGGGGCCAGCAGTCCGGTGAGGAGGAAGACCGAGCGCACGCTGACGGCGAGCGCCTGGTCGACGGTCTCCTGGGTGACCTCTGCGGTGGGAGTGGGCGCGAGGAGCAACGCCGCGTTGTTCACGAGGATGTCGATCCGTCCGCCCGCCGCGTCGAGCGCGTCGGCGGCGAAGCGGCGGATCACGTCGGCGCCGCCGGACAGGTCGGCGCCGACGAAGACCGCCGCGCCGCCGTCCTTCTCGATGCGGGCCACGACCTGCGCGCCACGCCGCTCGTCGCGTCCGCTGACGACCACGAACGCGCCCTCCGCGGCGAGGGTCGTCGCGATGGCGGCGCCGAGGCCCGTGGTGGAACCGGTGACCAGGGCCGTGCGCCCGGTGAACCGCTCAGTCATGTTGCCGTGCCTTCCGTGCGGGACCGGTTCCAGGTGCCGAACCGGCCGGGGCAGCCCAAGCTGCCACCCGAAAAATGGACCTGCAAGTCCAGAAAATGGCAGGATGGCGGCATGTCACGACGACTCACCGCCAAGGGCACGGCCACCCGGCAGCGCATCGTCGAGGGCGCGGCCGAGGAGATCCGCGAGCGCGGCGCGACCGAGACGACCCTGGACGACATCCGCGCCCGCACGGCCACCAGCAAGAGCCAGCTCTTCCACTACTTCCCGGGCGGCAAGGAGGAGCTGCTGCTCGCCGTCGCCCGCTTCGAGGCCGACCGCGTCCTGTCCGACCAGCAGCCCTACCTGGGCGCGCTGACCTCCTGGCAGGCGTGGTGGGACTGGCGGGACGCGGTGGTCGACCGCTATCGCGCGCAGGGGCAGCGCTGCCCCCTCGGCACGCTCACCTCGCAGCTCACCCGGACCACGCCCGGCGCGCAGGCCGTCACCAGGGAGCTGCTGGCGTCCTGGGAGGCGCAGATCGCGGCGGGGGTAGGGGCCATGCGCGAGAAGGGCGCGGTACCGCCCGACGTGGACGCCGGCCGTACGGCGGCCGCCCTGCTCGCCGCGGTCCAGGGCGGGGTGTCGATCCTGATGTCGACCGGCTCCCTCGTTCACCTGGAGGCGGCGCTGGACCTCGGTATCGAGCGGCTGCTCGGGGCGCCCGCGCGCTCCGCGGACTGACCGCTCCGGCGCGCGGCGCGCCGGGCGCCGTCACGGCCAGGGGTCGGGCTCGCGCGGGGCCGGGTCGTCCGGCTCCAGGGCGGTGGTGAGTGCGTCACCGTCGAGGATCTGGTCGCCGTAGAGGTCCTGGAGCCAGTTGGTCTGGTAGATGGTGTCGAGGTAGCGCTCGCCGAGGTCGGGGGCGATGGCGACGGCGGTGACGTCGGGACTGCCGTGGCGCGCGAGCCATTCCGTCGCACCGCTGACGACCGTGCCGGTGGAGCCGCCGAACAGGAAGCCGCGCCGGGCCAGGCGGTGGCAGGCGCGGATCGTGTCGGCCTCCTCGACCCGGATCACCTCGTTGACGTACGACTCGTCGAGGAGCGGGGGTCTCATGCTCATGCCGAGCCCCGGGATCATCCGGCGGCCGGGCTCGCCGCCGAAGGCCACCGAGCCCACGCTGTCCACGGCGACGATGCGTACGGGGCGGTGCCACTGCCGGAAGTAGCGGGCGCAGCCCATCAGGGTTCCGGCGGTGCCCGTTCCGACGAACAGCACGTCCAGGCGCGGGAAGTGGCGGGCGATCTGCGGTGCGGTGGTGCGGTAGTGGGCCTGCCAGTTGCCGGGGTTGGTGTACTGGCTCAGCCATACGTACCGGTCGTCGGAGGCGCACAGCGAGCGGACGTACTCGAGCCGGGTGCCCAGGAACCCGCCGTTCTCGTCCAGGTCGGCCACGATGTGCACCCGGCTGCCGAGGGCTTCCATGAGCAGCCGGGTGGACAGGTTGCACCGGGAGTCCGTCACGCACAGGAACCGGTAGCCCTTGCTGGCGGCGATCATGCTGAGGGCGACGCCGAGGTTTCCGGACGAGGATTCGACGATGACGGAGTCCGGCTTCAGGATGCCGTCCCGTTCGGCGCTCTCCACCATCTCGTTCGCCGCCTTCAGCTTGATGGAGCCGGCGAAGTTGAATCCCTCGCACTTCAGGAAGAGGGGGTGATCGACGACCGACGTGAGGTCGACGAAGAGGTGGCCTTCGTTGAAGTCATGAGGAGCGGATATGACGGGCACGGTGGGCCTCCTGTTACCGGGGACGAGTGGCGGACCGACTCAGCCGTACCGGCGCAGGTCGTGGAAGAAGTGGTCGATGACGCGGAGGTCTCCGGATCTCGCCGCCTGGTCGTAGACGTACTTGCCGACGGCGAGGTCGAGGACGCCGAGACCGAACGGTGAGAAGATCACCGGCCGGTCGGCGGGCGGCGCGGCCCGGCCGAGCATCACGTCGTTGAGGGTGCCGTTGAGGAAGTCCCTGTCTCCGGTGCGCTGTTCGACCAGGTGCGGGGAGGTGTCGGCTTTGAGGCAGTGCTCGACGTCGTCCACGAAGTTGGCCGAGGCGAGCAGGACTTCGGGGGCCAGGTCGCGCAGGGAGATGTGCAGGACCACGGGGTTGTGCTTGAACAGGGCGGGGTCGGTGACATGGGGCTCGCCCGCGATCGTGGCGAAGACGACCAGGTCGCTGTCGCGGATCAGGTCCTCGGGCCGCTCGTGGACGGTGACCTCGGCGGTGGCGCCGCTCTGTTCGAGATAGCCGCGGAATCCGGCTGCGCTCTCGGCGGCGACGTCGTGCACGCCGATGGTGTCGAACATCCAGCCGGTTCCGGCGAGGAAGGTGTGGATGTAGCGGGCGATGAGGCCCGTGCCGAAGAAGCCGACGCGGGTCGGGCGCTGCCGGGTGCGGCTGAGCCAGTCGGCAGCCAGCGCGGCGGAGGCCGCCGTCCTGGTCGCGCTGATGATGGAGCTCTCCAGACAGGCGAACGGGTAGCCGGTCACCGGGTCGTTGAGGATGAGCACTGCCGAGGCCCGGGGCAGCCCGGTGCGCACGTTGTCCGGGAAGCTGGAGATCCACTTGATGCCGTCGACGGCGGCCGAGCCGCCGAGGGAGGCGGGCAGCGCGATGATGCGCGAGCTGGGGCGGTCGGGGAAGCGCAGGAAGTACGAGGGCGGGTTGACCGACTCCCCGGCGCCGTGCAACCGGTAGGTGGCCTCGACCAGTTCGGTGATCTGCTTCTCGCGTCCTTCGAGCGCCTGGCGCACCTGATCGCCGGAGATCACGGCGAACGACGGCACGGAGGGCGGCTCGGACGCCACCGGCTGTGCAGGGGTGGTCAGTTGGCTGGTCATCGGGTGCCTTCCTGCGGGTTCTGGGCGCCGTCGGTCAGGCGGCGGGGCTCGGCCATGCCGACCAGCACCCGGCGGTCTCCGGTGAAGGGCTCTCTGCTGTGCGCGGTACGGAAGTTGTCCACGAGCAGCAGGTCACCGGCCTGCCAGGGCTCGCGCCTGGTGTGCTCCTCGTACGTGGCGTTGAGCACCTGGACGACGTCCTCGCCGATCGGACCGCCGTCCCCGAAGCGGGTGTTGAACGGCAGGCCGTCCTCGCCGTACTCGTCCACCAGGTACTCGCGGACCTCCGGGGCGAGCGTCCATTCGTTGAGGAAGGCGATCTGGTTGAACCAGCAGCGCTCGCCGGTGACCGGGTGGCGGACCACGGCGGGGCGGCGTTGCGCGGTGCGCAGGGAGCCGTCCGGCTGCCAGGTGAAGTCGATGGCCCGGTCCCGGCAGTAGCGCTCGATCTCGGCGCGGTCGGCGGTGCCGAACGACTCCTCCAGGGTGGCGCCGATCTCGTCGTTGTAGGAGCGGGTCAGCAGCCAGCCCTCGCGCTCGAAGCGCTCCCTGACGTCGGCGGGGAGTGCCCGCAGGATCTCCGTCGCGTCCGCCACCGCGGTGGCGCCGCCCTGCCCGGGCGCGGTGAGGCAGGCGAAGAGCATCAGTCCGGGAGGTTCGAGGGTGTAGCTCAGCTCGTGGTGCATGCACATCGGCTGGTTGGCCGGCCAGGCGGTGGAGGAGTAGACCCCCGGGCCGAACTCCTGGCGGGGGGCGAAGGATTCCCGCTCCGTCAGCAGACCGCCGGTCAACCGGGAGAAGACGGCGCCGGCCTGCTCCTCGTCGCGCAGCCCCAGACCACGGATCAGCAGCGCCCCGTGCTCGGTGACCTGAGTGCGCAGCACCTCGCGGTACTGGGCCGCCCAACTCGGCGCGTCGGCGGGGGTGTCGACATGGGCCACCGCCGGTCTGTCCGGCCGCGACTCGACGTCGAGCGGTGCGGCCAGGGATGAGGTCGACATCTCGGTTCTTCCTTTCGGTTGCCGGTCCGCCGCGCGGCGGACGGTCGGGAGAGGGAGGGCGGGAGAGTCAGGAGGGGGCGAGGGGAGCAACGGCGGCGAGGACGGCCTTGGCGGCCTCGTCCGGGCGCAGCCGGGTGAAGTAGTGGCCGCCGTCGGGGAGTTCGTGCAGGCCGACGCGCTCGGCCAGGAGCAGCCAGTCCCGGTGGGCCTCGGCGTGTCCGGCCGTGTAGGGGTCGTCGGCGGCCACGACGACGGTCACCGGGGCGGTGAGTTTCGCCCGGGGCGGGTTCTCCAGGGCGTCGCAGAAGTAGCGGTGCGCCCAGAGGCAGTCGTGCCGGTAGGCGGCGCCGACGCGTCCGGCGTGCGGTGCGTCGAGTTCGGCCAGCTCGGTGTAGCCGCCCTCCGAGGCGAGCCGGGCGGCGATTGCGGTGTCGTCCCGGTCGTCCAACTCCGCGATGGCGGCTCGTCGTTCGGTCAGGGTGCCGGGCAGCTGCGCGGCGAGGAACAGCCGGGTCACCTCGACGCCGCGCTCCTGGAGCAGGCGGGCGGTCTCGACGGCGGGCGCGGTGCCCGAGGAGTGGCCCCACAGCATGACCCGGGTCAGCCCGCGTGCGGTGATCTCGTCGGCGACGCGCCGCGCCACCTCGGGGATCGGGGCGAACGGCTCCTGATGGGCGGCGAGATCGTGTCCGGGCAGGTCCACCGCGAGGACCTGAATGCCGGAGGCCGCCAGCGCACCGGCCATCGGCTGGTAGTTGACGGCGTTGCCGCCCGCGTAGGGGAAGCACACGAGGGTGCTCTCCGGTGTTCCGGCCGTCTCCGCCAGCGGCTGGAGCAGCTCGGTGCGCGATCCGGTCGCGCCGTCGAGGAGGGCGGCCAGGTCGGCGAGGACCGGGTGGCGGGTGATGTCCTTGAGGGACACCGCGCGGTCGAGCGCGATGGTGAGTTTCACCGCCGTGAGGGAGGTGCCGCCCAGGTCGAAGAAGTGGTCGGTGCGTCCGATCCGTTGCTCGGGCAGGCCCAGCAAATCCGCCCAGACGGCGACGAGTCTGCGCTCGGCCGGGGTGTCCGGGGCGTCCGTGGTCTCTTCCTGTTCGGGCGCACTCTGTTCGGCCAGCGCGGTGAGAGCCTTCCGGTCGGTCTTGCCGTTGGCGGTCAGCGGGAGCTCCGGCTGCCAGTGGAAGGCGGACGGGACCATGTAGGCGGGCAGGTCGGCGGCGAGCGTGTCGCGCAGTTCGTCCACGGGGAGCCGGCGCCCGGAGTAGAAGGCGATCAGATGCTTGCCCTGTCCGGGCCGCTCGGCGACGACCACCGCGCCGTCGCGCACCCCGGGCACTCGCAGCAGGGTGTTCTCGATCTCCCCGATCTCGATCCTAAAGCCCCGGATCTTGACCTGGTTGTCCCGGCGCCCGAGGAACTCCAGCTTGCCGCCGTGGTGCCAGCGGCCCCAGTCCCCGCCCAGGTAGAGCCGCTCACCGGGGCGGTACGGGTCCTCCAGGTACGCCTCGCGGGTCCGCTCGGGGTCGTTGACGTACCCCCGGCCGACGCAGACGCCGGAGAAGGCTATGAGGCCGGGGGCGCCCAGCGGGACCAGGTCCAGGTGCTCGTCCACGACGTACACGCGCACGTTGTTGACCGCGCGGCCCAGCAGCACGCGCTCACGGGGTCCGTCGATGATCTCGTGGTTGGTGTCGTCCGACGTCTCGGTCAGGCCATAGGCGTTGAGGAGCTTGATGCCGGGCTGGACGGCGAACCAGCGCTGGGTGAGTTCCGGCTTCAGCGCCTCGCCGGTCACCGACACGCAGCGCAGGTCGGGAAGTTCACGGGGGTGCTGCTCCAAGTAGGAGACCAGGACCTCCAGATAGGAGGGCACGAGCTGGGTGACGCCGACCCGGGCCTCCGTCAGTGTGTCGACGAACCGCTCCACGTCGACCAGCACGTCCTGTCCGACCAGCAGGGTCCGGCCGCCCACGAGCAGCCCCGAGACCAACTGCCACAGGGAGATGTCGAAGCACTGCGGTGCCGTCTGCGCCACCGTGTCGCCCTCGCCGATGCACAGGTCGTCGATCTTGGCGAAGAGGTGGTTGACCATGCCCGCGTGCTCGCACATCGCCCCCTTCGGCTCGCCGGTGGACCCGGAGGTGAAGTAGATGTAGGCGAGCTGGCCGGGGTCGACCGCGATGCCCGGGTCGTCGTCGGGGTGCCCTTCGGCGTACGCGTCCTCGACGAGCAGCTTCTCGGTGTCGGGCACGGTGGCGAGCGCCTGGTCGAGGGTGTCGGTGCTGCCCTTCTCGGTCAGCACCAGCCGGCACCCGGCCCGGGACAGCGTGGCCGCGATCCGGCCGGGCGGGAAGTGCGGCTCGATCGGCAGATAGGCGCCGCCCGCCTTGAGGACCGCGAGGGTCGCGGCCAGCCAGTCGAGGTTGCGTTCGGTGACGACCGCGACCACGTTCTCTCGGCCCAGTCCCCTGGCGAGCAGCGCACGGGCCAGCCGGTTGGCGCTGGCGTTGAGTTCGCCGTACGTCCACTGCCGCCCGCCGTGCACCGCGGCCACCGCGTCCGGGTGGGCCCGCGCGCGTCGCTCGAACAGTTCGTGCGCCCGCGCGTCGGGGAGCGCCCGCTCGGGCCCGGCCAGCCCCTCCAGCAGCTCGCGCGTCTCCCGCGCCGACAGCAGGCTCTGCCGGGTGTGCTCGGCGTCAGGGCCGGCGGTCATCAGTTTCAGCGCGGTGAGGTGGTAACCGGCGATGCGGGCCGCGCTCCCGGTGTACAGGACGTCCGTCCGGTAGCGCAGCCGCAGCACCGGCGCTTCCCCGTCCCCGGTCCAGCCCACGTGCAGCACGACGTCGTCGGCGAGGGCGCCGGTGCCCGCTCCGCAGGTGACCTCGTACGGCGGCTCGGTCAGGGCCAGTTCGCGCCGGAGAGCGGCCACCGGGAAGTCGCGGTGTGCGAGCGCCTCGGCCCGGGCGCGGTCGACAGCCTCGACCAGGTGGCGCCAGGTGCCGGGGGCGGCCGTGAGACGGAGCGGCAGGGGTTCGCCGGTCGCGTCGGCGAGGTGGCCCGTGATCACGTCCCGTTCGCCGGAGAGGGCGGCCAGCACCTTGGCGTGGACCGCCAGCAAGAGGGTGTCGAAGGGCACGTGCAGCTCACGCGCCAGCGCGTGCACGGCGTCCGCGACGGCCTCGGGCACGGGCACCTCGTACTCGGCCACGCCGGGTGCCGGGTCCCCGGTCCACCTCGGGACCTGGGTGAAGCCTCCGGCGGTGAGTATCCGGCACCAGAAGTCCCGGTCCGCCTCCACGTGCGCTTCCATCGGTTACTCCCTCAACTCACTGTTGTTGCGGCGGCGTTGTCCAGGGACGGGGGCGTTCTGCGGCCGCTTCCGGCGGGGGGCGGCGCGGTCTCCGGCAGGTCGGCTGCGGGGTTGCCGCCCCAGCGCGCGTGCGGGGGCACCTCCTCGCCCTTCATCAGGAAGGAGTCGGGCGCGAGCACGGCGCCGTCGCCCAGCTTCACGCCGTAGTGCACGTGCGCGGCGACGCCCAGCGTGGAGCCGGCGCCGATCCGGGTGACGGCGGACTTGAAGGTGCCGTCCTCCTGCGAATGGCACTGGATCTTGCAGCCGGCGTTGAGCGTGGCACCGTCACCGATGGCGGTGAGGGTGCGCTCGGTGATGTAGCTGCCGTCGTCGAAGACCATGCGTCCGATGCGGACGCCCATCAGACGCCAGACCAGGGGCTTGTAGGGGGTGCCGTTGAAGATGTTCAGGTGCCGGTCCGGGATCTTCCACAGCCGCTCCTGCTTCCAGAAGGTGCGGTCGTAGATGGAGCACAGCATCGGCCGCAGCCTGCGGAAGGACAGCAGCCAGCGCTCCACCGCGATGTAGTAGGCGGTGGACACCACCAGCGTCACCGCCATGTACAGGGCGATCACGACATGCCCCACCACGCCGTACAGGTTCACGGTGGCCAGCGCCAGGAGGGTGAGCGCGAGGACGTGCACCCAGCGCACGAACAGCATCAGGGCCATCGAGCGCAGGTTGTAGCGGTTCTTCGCGGCGAGGGCCCGGCGCAGCGCGTCGCCGCCTCTGAGGTGGTCGAACCGCGCGTCGCGCTCCACCGTGCGGGGGATCTCGAAGCACGGTGAGCCGAGCAGTCCGACGCCTTCACGGATCTCGCCGTCCAGCGGCACCATCACCTTCGTGGCCAGCAGGCAGTTCTCGCCGGTGCGGCCGCCTGCGGGGTAGGCGATGTTGTTGCCGAGGAAGTTGTGCGCGCCGATCGTCGCCCGCGAGAGGCGGAACGAGGTCGCGGAGTAGTCCGCGTTGACCACGGAGAGACCGTCGGCCACCATCGTGCCGCTGCCCACGGTGACCAGCAGCGGGCTCTCGTGCTGCATCTCGGTGCCGAAGTTCGAGCCCGTCTGCTCGACGCGGGAGAGGTCGTACCCGATGCCGCGCAGGTAGTTCACGATGTACGAGCTGTCGCCGAAGAGCCACGCGAAGAACTTGATGTTGGTCATGCGCGCGGTCGCCCGGTGCACCGCGTACCGGAACCCGTAGAGCGGGTACACGCGGTCCGGCCGGACGACGAGGCTCAGCAGGCGCGGGAGCGTGCACAGCGCGGCGAGACCCAGGACGACGAAGCCGACGAAGAGCACCAGGGACAGGAACAGCGAGTCCCACGCCAGCTCGGACAGCGTCAGCGCGGCCGCGGGCTCCAGGCGCTTGCGGATCGCCGGCACCTCGGTGAACAGCATGTACATCCCGCCCACGCCCAGCGGGATGTACAGCAGGAACAACTGGAGCAGGGAGGCGCAGCCGAACCAGGTCCGGCGCAGGGTGCCGCACGGGGCCGGGGCGACGCGCAGATAGTCGACGTCGGTCGGCTGGGCGGGCGACCCGTGCCGGTGCTCGCCGTCGGGGACGGCCTGGCCCCGGTGCAGGGACGAGGAGTGGCCGAGCTGCGCGCCGTCGCCCATCGAGGTGTCGATGTCCAGGACGGTCTTCTCGCCGACGTACACGTCGCGGCCGAGGGTGACGCGGCCGGTCTGGATGCGTCCCGCGTGGGCGCGGTAGCCGAGCAGGAAGGTGTCCTTGCGGACGACCGTGCCGGAGCCGATCGTCAGCAGGTCGGTGCAGACCGGCATGGAGTGGGTGAGGATCGTGACGCCCTTGCCGATCCGTGCGCCCAGGGCTCGCAGATAGAGCACATAGAGCGGGTTTCCGACGAAGAGAAGCATCGGATTGGCATGGAGCAGCGACTTGACGATCCAGAAGCGCAGGTAAGCGGCGCTCCAGACGGGGAATTCACGAGGTTTCCAGCGGCCGATCAGCACCCATTTGGCGACGAGCGGTATGGCGCACAGGGCCAGGAATCCGGCGCCGCCGAACAGCAGTGACCGCAGATAGATGTCCCACAGACCCGAACCGTCGGCGACCCATTCGTATCCGATGGCGGTGCCGAATCCGGCGACCAGTGAATATCCCAGGAAACACAGCGTCTGAAAAGTTCCGCACAGGACATGGGAGGCCCGGCTCACTCGCGTCACCTGCTCCCGCGGCACCGTCCGTATCAGTGCCGAGACGGAAGCCGGGGCGTCCACCAGCGGCTCGGCGGAGCGGTCGAGGGCCGCTGCCAGGCTGCGGAGCGTGGGGTGCCGGTAGATGTCCCTCATGGACGGGGAGGGCAGGTCTCCGCGTTTGCGGACCCGCGCGCAGAATTGCGCCATGACCAGGGAATTCGCGCCGAGGTCGTCGAAGAAATTGCCGTCGGGGGAAATGGTTTCGACCCCTGTGACATCGGCCAGAACTTCCGCGAGGCGTGTTTCGGTGTCAGCCCTCGCGGGACCGGAACTTTCGCGCCTCATGGCGGGGTCGCTTTCCGGTCCCTCCGTGTCAATCTCCGAGTGGACCTCCGAGGACTGCTCCACCATTTGATCTCCTCGAAGAGGTCTGGATCGCTGGCCGCTTCAGTTTCGGCCCGCGACCGCGAGGCTGCCACTCCGAGTCGATCACCCCGTAACCGGGAATACGCCTGGCAAGCCCGTGATCCCTGGGTGCATGCGTGTGAGCGGCATTCCAGGGATCACCTGAACGGCGGAGCCGGGACGGGGCGGACAGGCGGTGCTCAGCCGACCGCTTCCAGTGACCGGGCCCTCTCCGCGACGGTGCTCGTGCCGACGTCCGGCGGGCGGTTCAGCGGCCGGCCCGCGATCGCGTCGTGCGGGGCGGGACCGGTGTCGGCACAGGCGTCCGGCAGGACGGTGACGCCGTGGTCGCGGTCGGCGGCCTGGAGGGCGGTGGAACCGGTGGGTGGAGATCCATGAGGAGCAGGGCGGTGCGGCGGGGCGTGGGGGTGCCTTTCGTACGTGAACTCGGCCGGAGGGTCACTTCGCCGTCCGGGCGTCGGCCCCGATAGCCCGGCCGAGGGTGCGGTCGAACACCGTCAGCAGCAGGTAGAGCACGCCTGCGCCGAGCATGACCCAGGCGAGGTGGTGCATCCCGCCGGTGTCGGCGCGGCGGCCGAAGGACGCGGCGGTCGCGGAGGAGGCGACCATCGAGCCGAGGTAGGCGAAGGTGCGCAGCAGTCCGGCCGAGGAGGCGATGCGGTCGGGGTCCGCCTGGAAGTAGACGGAGTTCTGCAGGGCCAGGTTGTTCAGCCCCTGCGGGATGCCGAAGACCAGGGCGACCAGCGGGAGCATCCAGAACGGGCTCGTCCCGGAGAGCGTGAGGATCAGCAGACAGGCGACGATCTGCCCGACCGCGCCCGTCAGCAGCTTCGCGCGCACGCCCTTGCGGCGCCCGGAGAGGATCGACACCCCGATGGCCATCAGGAACATGGGGATCTGCGCCAGCCCGGCGTGGAAGGGGCTGAGCCCGTAGCCCTCCTCGGTCCACTGGCTGAAGCCGTAGAGGAAGGCGTAGGAGACGACGTAGGCGACGAGCGCGCGGCCGTACGTCGCGATCAGCGGTGTGTTGCCGCCGAGGACCCGCAGGTCGATGAAGGGGGCGGTGGCGCGCAGTTCCCGCAGCGCGAAGGCGGTGCCCGCGGCGGCGGCGATCAGCAGCAGGTACCAGTCGCGCAGGTGCAGGTTCATCAGGAAGAGCAGCAGCGAGGTGAGCGTCGCGGCGAACAGGGCCATGCCGGGCAGGTCGAGCCGGGCGGTCGCGGACCCGGGCTCGCTCGTCGCCGGGGCGGACGCGGGCAGCCGCCACAGGCCGAGCAGTACGGCGGCCACGGCCAGCGGGACGTTCAGGGCGAAGGTGGCCCGCCAGCCGCCGACCGCGATCAGCAGGCCGCCGAGCAGCGGGCCGACGACGGCGATGGTCTGGTTGGAGACCGCGAGCGCGGTCAGCACCCCGCCGGGGCTGTCGTGGCCGGTGCGTCGGGCCTCGCTGCGCAACAGGGCCATCGCCGCGGGGTAGCCCGCGCAGGTGCCGAACCCGAGCAGGACGCGCGCGACGATCAGCACCCCGAGGTCGGGCGCGAGGGTGCCGACGACGCCGGCCACACCCACCAGGCTCGTGCTGATCAGGAACAGTCTGCGCGGACCGAACAGGTCGATGAGCCGCCCCACGACGGGCTGCCCGAGCGAGGTGGCCAGGTAGAGCGCGGAGACGAGCCAGGCGGTCTGGGAGGCGGGCGCGCCCAGCGCCGTTCCGATGGGGACGAGCGCGACGGAGATGATCGTCGAGTTGATCGGGTTGAGGACGGAGCCCAGCATCATCGGCGGCAGCAGCCGCCGGTCGAAGCCGGACCTGCCGGTGCCGGGTATCGCGTCCGTCTTCGCCTCAGTCACGGGTCAGCCGCTCCAGTACGGCCATGGCGGTGATCACGGCCTGCCGCTCGTCCTCGGTGCACTTCTCCAGCAACTGCCCCGCGAGCCATTCCGTACGGGCCTGCCGGCCCTGCTCCACGCGCCGCCGGCCCTCCGCCGTCAGCACGATGAGCAGGCGGCGCCCGTCGTCCGGGTCCGGGTGGCGCTCCAGCAGGCCCATCGCGGCGAGCGAGGCGACGGTCGCGGTCATCGACTGGTGCCGTACGCCCTCGTCGGCGGCCAGCTCGCTCGCCGTCACCCCGCCCCTGTCGGACAGGCGGGCCAGGACGGACGCCTGCCCCAGGGTGAGGTCGTCGACCTCGGACGCCTTCAGGATGCGGCGGCGCAACCGGCTGATGACCGTGCGGACGTCGCGCGAGGCCTGGATCGCGGAGGGCGGCAGACCGGGGCGGGGGCTTGGGCGCTCACTCATGCGGCTTCTCACTCATGCGGCCCACCGTAATCTCTACAGGCTTGACTGTACAGCTTTGCCTGTGCAGCGTGATCGCGAAGACTCCGCCGGACTACCATCCGTGAGGTAACACTTCCGGACGGTCACGGGCGACACGGCTCTCCGGCTGGGCAGGCGTAGGGGCCGGAGTGGAGGTGCGCATGACCGGACTGGCGGTCCCGTTGTGGGACGTGAGCAACGGGCAGGGGCTGCGACAGCTCGCGGAGCTGGGGCTGGCCCTCGTGCTGTCGACTGTCATCGGCTGGGAACGGGCGGCCCAGCAGAAGAGCGCGGGGCTGCGCACGCACACCCTGGTCGGGATCGCCAGCGCCCTGATGATGGAGGTCTCCCAGTACGGCTTCACCGATGTGCTCGGTCTGGAGCACGTCTCGTTCGACCCCTCGCGGGTGGCGGCCCAGATCGTCTCCGGGATCGGTTTCATCGGCGGCGGCATCATCTTCGTGCGCCGTGACGCGGTGCGCGGTCTGACCACGGCCGCCACGGTCTGGCTCACCTGCGCGGTCGGCATGGCCTGCGGCGGTGGTCTGCCGATCCTCGCCGTCGCGGTCACCGCCCTGCACTTCCTCGTCGTGCGCGGCTACACCCGCTTCGCCGCCGGGGTCATGCCCTTGACGCCCTCCGCCTACGAGCTGCACATGACCTACCGCACCGGCACCGCCCTGCTGCCCCGGCTCATGGAGACCTGCACCCAGCGCGGTTTCCGCATCCTCCAGGTCAAGGTCGAGCGGCTGCCCGGGCAGACCGACCCCGCCGCCCACGTCCTGCTCGAACTGGAGGGCATGGGCGACACCGGCGAGCTGGCCTCGGAACTGTTCCAGGACCCCGGCGTGATCGACGTCGCGCTCAACGCGTCCACGGACGACGACTGACGCTCGCCCCCGTCCGTCCTCCCCGCCGACAGGACGGACAATGGGAGGGAGGAGCCGGTCATGGCACGGATGTCGGTCGACGGTGACGAACTGGTCGTACGGCTGTCGCCACGCGAACGGGTGGCGGCCCGCCGCGCCGAGGTGCGCGTCCCGCTGGCGGCCGTCCGGCGGGTGACCGCCGAACCCGACTGGTGGCGCGCGCTGCGGGGGCTCCCCCGGCGCGGCACCCGGCGGATCGGCACCCGCGTCCACCAGGCCGGGACGGACTTCGCCGTCGTACGGCCCGGCAGGCCCGCGGTGTGCGTGGAGCTCCGTCCACCCGCGTCCTTCCGGCTCCTCGCCGTCTGGGCGCCGACGGAAGCGGAGGCCCGGAACACGGCACGGGGTCTCGGGCGGAGTGCGCCGGGGCTCGACACGTCCACGCGGTACCGGCAGCCGCTTCCGGTGCCCGGGGAGGGCCCGCCCCGGGCGGTCTTGACGGCAAGCGGCTCACGTTTCGTTTCGGACCGACCGGCAACCCGGTTCCGGGACAGCCCGGTCGCTGACCGCCGGCCGGCCGGGCACAGGCGAGGAGGGTGAGCCCAGATGGCGCGTTCGGTCGGCATCGACCTCGGTACGACGAACTCGGTGGTCTCGGTCCTCGAGGGCGGCGAGCCCACCGTGATCACCAACACGGAAGGGACCCGGACCACCCCGTCGGTCGTGGCCTTCGCCAAGAGCGGCGAGGTCCTGGTCGGCGAGGTCGCCAAGCGGCAGGCCGTGACGAACGTCGAGCGCACCGCGCGCTCCGTGAAGCGTCATGTGGGCGACCACGGCTGGCGGTTCCCCGACCAGGGGGACATCGACGGCAAGCGGTACACGGCCCAGGAGATCTCCGCACGGGTGCTGCAGAAGCTGAAGCGGGACGCGGAGGCGTACCTCGGCGAGGACGTCACCGACGCCGTGGTCACCGTCCCCGCCTATTTCGACGACGCGCAGCGGCAGGCGACCAAGGAGGCCGGGGAGATCGCGGGCCTGAACGTCCTGCGGATCGTCAACGAGCCGACGGCGGCCGCGCTGGCGTACGGCCTGGACAAGGAGAACGACCAGACGGTCCTCGTCTTCGACCTGGGCGGCGGCACCTTCGACGTGTCGCTCCTGGAGATCGGTGAGGGCGTCATCGAGGTCAAGGCCACCAACGGCGACACGCATCTGGGCGGCGACGACTGGGACCAGCGGGTCGTCGACCACCTGGTCACGACGTTCAGGAACCATCACGGCATCGATCTCTCCAAGGACAAGATGGCGGTGCAGCGGCTGCGCGAGGCCGCCGAGAAGGCCAAGATCGAGCTGTCCAGCGCGACCGAGACGAACATCGCCCTGCCGTACATCAGCGCCTCCGCCGACGGTCCGATGCATCTGGAAGAGAAGCTGACCCGCGCGCAGTTCCAGCAGTTGACGGAGGATCTGCTGGAGCGCTGCAAGGGGCCGTTCCACAGCGCGGTCAAGGACGCCGGGATCAAGCTGTCCGCCATCGACCATGTGATCCTGGTCGGCGGCTCGACCCGGATGCCGGCGGTGACGGAGCTGGTGCGGGAGCTGACCGGAAAGGACCCGCACAAGGGCGTCAACCCCGACGAGGTCGTGGCCGTCGGCGCCAGCCTCCAGGCAGGCGTCCTCAAGGGCGAGGTCAAGGACATCCTGCTGCTCGACGTGACTCCGCTGTCCCTGGGCATCGAGACCAAGGGCGGCATCATGACCAAGCTGATCGAGCGCAACACCACGATCCCGACGCGCCGTTCGGAGATCTTCACCACCGCCGAGGACAATCAGCCCTCCGTGAGCGTGCAGGTCTTCCAGGGCGAGCGGGAGATCGCCGCGTACAACAAGAAGCTGGGCATGTTCGAGCTGACCGGTCTGCCGCCCGCCCCGCGCTCGGTGCCGCAGATCGAGGTGGCCTTCGACATCGACGCCAACGGGATCATGCACGTCTCCGCCAAGGACCTCGGCACCGGCAGGGAACAGAAGATGACGGTCACCGGCGGCTCGGCGCTCGGCAAGAACGACATCGACCGCATGGTCCGCGAGGCCGAGCAGTACGCGGAGGAGGACCACCGCCGCCGCGAGGCCGCCGAGACCCGCAACCAGGCCGAACAGCTCGTCTACTCCACCGAGAAGCTGATCAGGGACAACCCCGAGAAGATCCCGGCGGACGCGCGCCACGAGACGGAGAGCGCCATCGCGGACCTGAAGGAGCAGCTCAAGGGCGACGACACGTCCGCGATCCGACAGTCCCTGGAGCGCGCGAGCGAGTCGGCGCAGAAGCTCGGCGCCGCGCTGTACGACACCTCGCGGGCGCAGGGCGCGGGCGGTGCGGAGGGCGAGTCGCCGTCGTCCGACGCGGGTGCCTCCGGCGGTTCGGCGGAGGACGAGGTGGTGGACGCGGAGATCGTGGACGACGACAAGCGGGAGACGGGCTGACGGCGGGCGTTCCGGGAAGCACCCGTGAACGGCGCCCGGCCTCAGCGGGCGCAGCCCACGTCCAGCACCTCGATCACCTCACCGTGGACGCTGTAGACGAGCCAGCACCACTCGCCGAACGCCGCTGCCAGTTCGGGGGGTTCGGACTCCGCGTCCTTGGTGACCGCGTCGATGAGCGTGATGATCTCCGCGTGCATCTCGTCGGGCACGCCGAAGAGCACGTTCGCCGCCTGGGGGATCAGTTCGACTCGCATGGGCGCCTCGCGACCGTTCGAAAGTCCCGTACGACCACCATAAGTCGACCGGCCGCGTCCTTGTCGGCCCACGGGCAGGAATGAATGCCGCTCTCGTGCCTACTCGTACGGCATGACTCGACCCAATGACGACGTCGCGGCGCTGTTCCAGGAGTACGCGGACCTGATCTCGATCACGGGCGGGGAGGCGTACAAGGCGCGTGTCTACGAGAAGGCGGCGCGTGCCGTCGGCGGCTACCACGCGGACGTGTCCACCCTCGACTCCGAGGGGCTGCGGGAGATCCCCGGGGTCGGCAAGTCGATCGCGGAGAAGATCGAGGAGTACTTCCGCACCGGCCGTGTCGCGGCGGTCGAAGAGCTGCGCGCGAAGATCCCGGCCGGTGTCCGGCGCCTGACGGCCATTCCCGCCCTCGGCCCCAGGAAGGCGATGGCGCTCTACGACGAGCTGGGGATCTCCTCGGTCGAGGAACTGGTCGACGCGATCCACGCCGAGAAGCTGCGCGAGCTGAAGGGATTCGGTCCGAAGACGGAGGAGAAGATCCTCCACGGCGTGGAGCTCCTTCAGTCCTCGGGGGACCGCGTGCTCATCGACGTCGCCATGGACTTGGCGGACGAGATCGTCGCGGAGCTGTCCGAGGTGTCCGGCTGCCGCCGCTGTACCTGTGCGGGGTCGCTGCGCCGGATGCGGGAGACGATCGGCGACATCGACATCCTCGTGGCGGCCGAGAAGTCCGAGCCGTTGATGAAGGCGTTCACCGGACTCCCTCACGTCACCGAGGTGATCGCGCGGGGCCCGTCGAAGACCTCGGTGCGCACGGACCGGGGTCTGGCCGTGGATTTGCGGGTCGTACCGCCGGATTCCTGGGGCGCGGCGCTGCAGTACTTCACCGGGTCGAAGGCGCACAACATCCGTACCCGGGAGCTGGCCGTGCACCAGGGGCTGAAGCTGTCCGAGTACGGCCTGTTCGACGCCGAGAGCGGCGAGAAGATCGTCTCCGAGACCGAGGAGGAGGTGTACGCCCGCCTCGGACTGCCATGGATCGCGCCGCCGCTGCGTGAGGACCGGGGCGAGATCGAGGCCGGGTTGCGCGACGAGCTCCCGGACCTGGTGCAGGAGTCGGACCTGCGGGGCGACCTGCACACCCACACCGATCTGACCGACGGACTCGCGCCGCTGGAGGAGATGGCGGAGGCGGCCGCAGCGCGCGGCTACGCATACCTCGCGATCACCGACCACGGGCCCGACCTGTACATGCAGCGGATGACCGAGGAGCGGATGCTGGCCCAGCGCGAGCGGGTGCGCAAGCTCGACGGCACGTACGGCAAGCGGGGCAACCGGCGCGGGATGCGGCTGCTGCACGGGGTCGAGCTGAACATCGGCCCGGACGGCGACGTGGACTGGCCGGAGGAGTTCCTGGCGGGCTTCGACCTGTGCGTGGCCTCGGTGCACTCGCACTTCGACCAGAGCCGCGAGGCGCTGACCCGGCGGATCGTCCGGGCCTGCGAGAACCCGTACGTCAACATCGTCGGCCACCCCACCACCCGCCTCATCGGCAGGCGGAAGCCGCTGGACGCCGACCTGGACGAGATCTTCGCCGCCTGCGCCCGCACCGGCACCGCCCTGGAGATCAACTCCCACCCGGACCGCCTCGACCTGCGCGACGAGGACATCCTGCGCGCCCGCCGCCACGGCGTGAAGTTCGCCGTCGACAGCGACGCCCACGCGGCGATCCACCTGGCCAACACGCGTTACGGGGTGGGGACGGCGCAGCGGGGGTGGCTGACCGAGGACGACGTGATCAACACATGGCCGGAGACGCGGTTGCGGCGCTTTCTGCGCAAGGGGCGCACAGGCCATGAGGGCCGGAAGAGCCGTGCGGGCCGGAAGAGCCAACCGTCCGGCGCGGGGCGCGCCTCCTGAGCGTCACCCGCTCCGCAGCCGCTCCGCGCACCACTCCCCCGCCCGCCGCGCGACCTCCTCCAGGGCGCCCGGTTCCTCGAAGAGGTGGGTCGCGCCGGGTACGACATGCAGCTCGTGCGGGACACGCAGCCGTGCCGCCGCCTCCTCGTTGAGCCGCAGCACCTCGGGGTCGTCGCCGCCCACCAGCAGGAGGACGGGGGCGTGCACCTGCTCCAGCGCGTCACCAGCGAGGTCGGGACGGCCGCCCCGGGAGATCACGGCGTAGACCCGCACCGGCCGCTCGGCCGCGGCCACCAGAGCGGCGGCCGCCCCGGTGCTCGCGCCGAACAGGGCCACCGGCAGGTGCTCCGTGCTCTCCTGCTCCGCCAGCCAGTCGATCGCGGCGACGAGCCGGCGCCCGAGCAGCGGAACGTCGAACCGGTGCTCGCCGGTGACCACGTCCTCCAGTTCCTCGCGCTCGCTGAGGAGATCCATCAGCAGGGTCCCGAACCCGGCGTCGCGCAGCTCACCGGCGACCATGCGGTTGCGCGGACTGTGCCGCGAACTCCCGCTGCCGTGCGCGAACAAGACCACCGCCCGCGCCCCGTCGGGCAACCCGAGATCACCCTCCAGCGCGGCGCCCTCGGCGGGAATCAGCACCATCTCGGAGATCACCGCGACCATCTCCTTCCGGGACCGGTCGGTGCCGGTCCCTCCGTGCGGCCCTTCCCGCGTACCCGTCCAGCGGGTGTCCGCACACCGCACGAGGGGTCGGCCGCGCGCTGCGGATCAGCCCGCGCGCCCCACGAGTTCGGCGCCCGTGTCCTCGTTGCGCAGCCAGATCGTGCGCTGCGGGAACGGGATGTCGATGCCTGCGGCGTCGAGGGCCTCCTTCACGCGGCGGCGGAGTTCCCGGGTGACGCTCCACTGCCGGAGCGGGACGGTCTTGACCGCGAGGCGGACCACGACGCCGTCGGCGTCCAGGGACTGCACGCCCCACACGCCGGGGTCCTCCAGGAGGAGGTCGGTGAAGGCCGGGTCCTGGCGAAGGGCGCGGCCGGTGTCCTCCAGGACCTGGTAGACGGTGTCGAGGTTGGCGTCGTAGGCGACGGCGACGTCCAGGACGGCGCGGGCCCAGTCCTGGCTGTCGTTGCGGACCCGCAGGACCTCGCCGTTGCGGATGTGCCACAGACCGCCGTTCAGATCGCGCACGTGCGTCAGGCGCAGGCCGACGTGCTCGACCTCCCCGACGGCCTCGCCGAGGTCGACGGTGTCTCCCACGCCGTACTGGTCCTCGAACATGATGAGAAGCCCTGAGAGGTAGTCGGCGACCAGGCTCTGCGCGCCGAAGCCGATGGCCAGACCCACCACACCGGCGCTCGCGAGCAGCGGGCCGAGGGCTATGCCGACCTGGTCGAGGATCATGGCGGTGCCGAGCAGGGCCAGCACGATCGTGACCACGCTGCCGAGGACCGAGCCGATCGTCCGCGCCCGCTGCTCACGGCGCTGCGAGGCGCGGGAGCGGTCCCGGAGCAGCACGGCCGCTCCTCGCCCGGAGCGCGGACGGCGCGGCTCGCCCTCTTCTCCGCCCGGTTCCAGAACACGCTGCACGACCCGGGTGATGGCCCGCTGGGCGACCCAGCGGATCACGGCCAGGACGACGACGATGAGCGCGATGCGCAGCGGCACTTCGACCAGCGCCGTGGTGTGCTGCTCCAGCCAGTCGGGCCACGCGGCGAGCTGGACGGCGGTGGCCGCCTCGGGGGGCGGGGCGAGGTGCGGTGTCGGCACGACTACTCCGTTTGCTGACGACTTTCACGTTCGGGTGCCGCCCCTACCCCGGATCGCGCCGAGCATGATCGACCAGGTCGGACGGGGTTCTCGGCCCCACCGCCGACCGTCGCTCCGGCCACCCGTCAACCCCGGTTGACACTTCCTCCGCCATACCGGGACGCCTCGCCCGATTCCGTGATCATGTCGGGCATGATGAGCCGCCCGATCGGCCACGACACCCCCTGGAGCGAGCATGTCTTACATCCCGTCCGACCTGCGGTACGCCGAGACGCACGAGTGGGTGCGCCCGGAAGCCGACGGCGCGATGAGCCTCGGACTCACCGACCACGCGCAGAAGGCGCTCGGCGACGTCGTCTTCGTCGAGCTCCCGGAGGTCGGGAAGATCCTCGACGTCGGTGAGCCCGTCGGTACGGTCGAGTCGGTCAAGGCCGCCAGCGATTTCTACGCGCCGGTGGCCGGCGAGGTGACCGCCGTCAACGACGAGGTCACCGACGACCCCGAGCTGATCAACCAGGAGCCCTACGACACCTGGCTCGTCCGGCTCAAGCCGTCGAACACGAGCGACTACGAGAAGCTTCTCGACGCCTCCGCGTACCAGGGGATCATCGGAGAGTGAGCCGTCCCGGTCCGGGCCGCGTTCCCTTTCGCGCCTCGCGCCGCAGGAGATCGGCGTTCAGGGCGGTGGCGAACAGGCACCAGGCCGCGTAGGGGGCCAGGGCGAGGGCGGCCGCGCGGTCGGTGGCGGCCGTCCGCCGCAGGAGGTGGGCGTTGCCCAGGTCCAGCAGGACGGTTCCGAGCAGTCCGGCCGCCAGGTTCCGCCGCCGGAAGCAGAGATGGCTCCAGGCGGCGTTCAGCGCGAGATCGGCGCCCAGGGCGACGGCCAGTCGCGCCCGCTCCCGGCCCCGAGACCTGCTGAGCGCCCTTCCGCCGGCCCAGGCGAACGACGCGTACAACGGCGTCCAGACCGCGCCGAACGCCCAACCGGGCGGCTGCCACGCGGGCTTGTCCAGTGACCGGTACCAGGTGCTGTCGGCGTCGACCGCGCGGGCCCCGGCCACGGCGGTGGCGGCGACCGCGACGGCGGCACCGGCGGTCCACCGGCGCGTGGCGGCCGGAGACGGATTCTGTCGGGTGGTCCTCACGACGGCCATCCATACCCCCTTTCCCGGTCAGGCCCGCGCGAACGGATCTTCCGTCGGCAACGGGGAACCCGTGGGGCGGGGCGCGCGGCCGGCGGGACACGGGCGGACGCGTCGCACGAGAGACCGCAACGCGGAACCGCCGGGGGCAGCCCGGTGCGGGTGAGGAGGCGACATGGGTGACAACGAAGAGCGGGGCGGCAAGGAGGACCAGGGCAACCGGGGGTACGGCCACAAGCCGTTCAAGCGGTCCCGGAGCCACTTCACGGACCGGATCACCGCCGACGGCCGCGACGGCTGGCCGGTGGAGTCCGGCCGTTACCGGCTGGTGGTCTCCCGCGCCTGCCCGTGGGCCAGCCGGGCGGTGATCTCCCGTCGGCTGCTCGGCCTGGAGGAGGCACTGTCGATGGCGGTGACCGACCCGATCCAGGACGACCGGAGCTGGCGCTTCACCCTGGACCCCGACGGACGCGACCCGGTGCTCGGCATCCGCTACCTGGCCGAGGCGTACGAGAAGCGGGAGCCGGACGCGCCCGGCGGGGTGAGCGTGCCCGCGATCGTGGACGTGCCCAGCGGCAAGCTGGTGACCAACGACTACCAGCAGCTCACCCTCGACCTGGCGACCGAGTGGACGGCCCTGCACCGCGAGGGCGCGCCGGACCTGTACCCGGAGCCGCTGCGCGACGAGATCGACGAGGTGATGGACGGCGTCTACCGGGATGTCAACAACGGTGTCTACCGTGCCGGGTTCGCCACCCACCAGGAGGAGTACGAGAAGGCGTGCGCCGGGGTCTTCCGGCGACTGGAGATGCTGGCCGAGCGGCTCGCCGGGCAGCGCTACCTGGTCGGGGACACGATCACCGAGGCGGACATCCGGCTGTTCACCACCCTGGTCCGCTTCGACCCGGTCTACCACGGACACTTCAAGTGCAATCTGTGGAAGCTGACGGAGAACCCGGTGCTGTGGGCCTACGCGCGGGACCTGTTCCAGACGCCGGGGTTCGGCGACACCGTGGACTTCGACCACATCAAGCGGCACTACTACCAGGTCCACTCCGGCATCAACCCGACCGGCATCGTTCCGCTCGGCCCGGACCTCGACGGCTGGACGACCCCGCACCACCGCGAGCGGTTGGGCGGCCGTCCCTTCGGCGACGGGACACCGCCGGGTCCCGTGCCGCCCGGTGAGCGTGTCGGCCCTCCGGGGCAGCCCGCATGAGAAGCGTCTGGCGAGGAAGAAGCCTCCCATGGCGAAGAACACGACCAAACGCAAACTGCCGCTGGCCTACAAGCCGGTCGGCTTCGTACTGAGCTGGACCGGCGGCGCGCTGGCCGGGCTGGCCTTCCGCAAGGCATGGATGGCGATACGGCACGAGGAGGACGCCCCCGACGCCCTCGACCGCGAGCGCGGCTGGGGCGAGATCCTGTTCGCGGCCGCGCTCCAGGGAGCGATCTTCGCGGTGGTGCGCAGCGCGGTCGACCGCACGGGGGCGAAGGCCATCGAGCGGTCGACCGGGGTGTGGCCGGTCGCCGACCAGGGCGGACGGGACTGATCCCGGACAGCGACAGGGGGTCGGTTCGGCAGGGGACGGGGGGCGGCGTCGGCATCGGTCGGGGGGTCGGCTTCGGCTGGGGCCGGGAGTGCGGCCATGGGCCGAGTCAGGGCTCCGGCTTCGACCGCGGCCGGGGTCGCGGCTCCCGCTCCCCCGTCCAACTGCCGAACCGTGCCGCCGGGATGGCCGCGAGGCCGGACGGGGGTCCGCGTCTTAGGCCGGATGCCGCCTCAGGATGCGAGGCTCCTCCGCCCCGCCGGAGGATCACGATCATGCGCCTCCTCGCTTTCACCCCGTCAGGTGTCCGTCCCGCTCGACCTCGTGGTGCGCGGCTCCTCATATCCGCCGTCGCCTGCGGCGCCCTGCTGACGGCGGCCACGGGCTGCGGCGGATCCGACGGCCCGGTGAAGCCCAGCGGACCGGCGAAGCCCAGCGCACCGGCGCACAACGGCAACCCGGCGGCGGCCGGCTCCGCGCACCCGGTGA
Organism: Streptomyces sp. NPDC005004; assembly: GCF_053600675.1. Classification (NCBI taxonomy): domain Bacteria; kingdom Bacillati; phylum Actinomycetota; class Actinomycetes; order Kitasatosporales; family Streptomycetaceae; genus Streptomyces; species Streptomyces sp. NPDC005004. Next base: position 172,862 of record NZ_JBSGAH010000005.1, on the reverse strand, counting down.
ACGGTCCGGGAATCCCCGGCCTCGGAGAGCGGACCGGGGCGCGCATCCCGTCCGGCACGCGTCAGCTCGTGGTGGTCTACGGCGAGGACCGGGACTCCGCCGACAGCCTGGCCGTGCTGTACGAGAAGCACGGCGCGACGTGGGACCGCACCGCCGCCTGGCCCGCGCACAACGGCCGCCGCGGCTGGACGACGGACCATCAGCTCGACGACGAACGCAGTCCCGCCGGCGTCTTCACCCTCACCGACGCCGGAGGCTCGCTCAGGAGCCCGGGCACCAAGCTGCCGTACTGGTACGACGACCACGCCTTCGCCGCCTCCCTCAAGCAGGGCGACGAGGCTCACGCCCACGACTTCGACTACGTCATCGCCATCGACTACAACCACGTCAAGGGCACCCCGCCCTTCGACTGGAACCGTCCCGAGGGCGTCGAGAAGGGCGGCGGCATCTGGCTCCACATCGACCACGGCGACGGCACCTCCGCCTGCGTCACCGTCCCCGAGCCCGCGATGAAGACCCTCCTCCACACCCTCGACCCGGCCCAGCACCCGGCCGTGGTGATGGGCGACCGGGAGCGCCTTATGCGGTGACGGCTGTCCGGCGGCCGCCGGGACGTGCCCGTGCCGCGCGTCGAGGTCGTCGAAGGATCATCACGTGGGGCCGCCGGACCCGGCGGGCTTTGGGGACCGGCGGTCTCGGTAGCGTGAGCATCCGCCGCATGGAGCGTCCATGCGTCCGGCGTGCCCGTGTGACGGCTGGCGACGAAGAGTGGTGAGGCTGCGATGAGTGAACCGACGAAGCCCGAGGTCCGCGTTCCGGAGGGGGACGCTCCTGCCGAGCTGACCGTCCGGGACCTGGTCGTCGGGGACGGGCCCGAGGTGAAGCCCGGCATGGTGGTGAGGGTCCACTACGTCGGGGTGACCTTCGCGTCCGGGAAGGAGTTCGACGCCTCCTGGGACCGGGGCGAGCCGTACAAGTTCGGCCTGGGCAGCGGCAAGGTCATCAAGGGCTGGGACCGCGGAGTGCGGGGGATGAGGGTCGGCGGCCGGCGCGAGATCATCGTTCCCCCGCGGCTCGGCTACGGCGATCAGTCGCCCTCGCCGCTGATCCCGCCGGGCTCGACCCTGGTCTTCGTGGTGGACCTGCTGGACGCGTACTCCCGCGCCACCGGGTGGAGCAAGGGCCAATAACCCTGGCCGCCCTCAAGGAATGGGGGCCGCACGCACACACTCCCCCGCCGAACTATGTTGTCCCACCACATACGACCCCGACCTGCGCGTTCCTACCGTGTGGCGACACGCAATCCGTCCCCGTCACACCCCAGGAAGTGGTGCCGATGTCGTCACCTACAAGCGCCCCGCACGCTCCAGCGAAGCTCCCCCGCATCGTCGCCGCCAGTCTCGTCGGGACCACCATCGAGTGGTACGACTTCTTCCTGTACGGGTCGGCGGCCGCGCTGGTGTTCAACAAGCTGTTCTTCCCGGACTCCGATCCGCTGGTCGGGACGCTGCTCGCGTTCGTGACGTACGCGGCGGGGTTCGCGGCCCGTCCGCTCGGGGCGCTGGTGTTCGGGCACTTCGGCGACCGGCTGGGGCGCAAGCGACTGCTGGTGCTCAGCCTGCTGCTGATGGGCGGGGCGACCTTCGCCATCGGTCTGCTGCCCACCCACGCCACCGTCGGCACCGCCGCGCCGGTCCTGCTCACCGTGCTGCGGCTGGTGCAGGGGTTCGCGCTCGGCGGTGAGTGGGGCGGCGCCGTACTGCTGGTCTCCGAGCACGGAGACGCGCGACGCCGGGGCTTCTGGGCCGCGTGGCCCCAGACCGGCGCGCCCGCGGGGCAGTTGCTCGCCACCGGTGTGCTGTCGCTGCTCACCGCCCTGCTCTCGGACGCCGCCTTCACCGCCTGGGGCTGGCGCGTCCCCTTCCTCCTCTCCGGCGTGCTGGTGCTCGTGGGCCTGTGGATCCGTCTGTCGGTCGACGAATCCCCGGTCTTCAAGGAGGCGTTGGCACGGGCCGAGACCCGAGGCGACCGCGCGACGGAGAAACTGCCGCTGGTCTCCGTGCTGCGGCACCACTGGCGCGAGGTGCTCGTCGCGATGGGCGCCCGGATGGCGGAGAACATCAGCTACTACCTCATCACCGCCTTCATCCTCGTCTACGCCACCACCGCCGCCGACGTCTCCCGGCAGACCGCGCTGAACGCCGTCCTCATCGGCTCCGCCGTGCACTTCGTCGTGATCCCGGCCTGGGGCGCGCTCTCCGACCGGGTCGGGCGGCGGCCGGTCTATCTGTTCGGGGCGATCGGCATCGGTCTGTGGATCTTCCCGTTCTTCTCCCTGGTCGACACCGGCTCCTTCGGTCTGCTGATCCTGGCCGTCGCCGTCGGCCTGACGCTGAACGGCGCCATGTACGCGCCCCAGGCCGCCTTCTTCGCGGAGATGTTCGCCACGCGGGTGCGCTATTCGGGCGCCTCCATCGGCGCGCAGTTCGCCTCCGTGGCCGCCGGGGCTCCCGCACCGCTCATCGCCACCGCCCTGTTCGCGGAGTACGACAGCGCGACCCCCATCGCCCTGTACATGATCGCCGCGGCGCTGGTGACCGTGGTCGCCGTGGCGGTGGCCCGCGAGACCCGGCAGCGCGACCTCGGCGAGATCGGCACCGGTGAGCTCCAGGACGCTTCCCCGGACCCGGCGGCGAAGGCAGTGACCTCCTGATCCGGGTCCCCTGAGCGGAGCGGTCGGTGGTGCCGCTCCACCCGACCGGTCGGCCCCCGCGCGGGGTCGGCCGGTCAGATGCGTCTTGGACCCGTCAACCCGTGCAGCCGCAGCGCCAGTTGGATCTCCAGCGCACGGGACGGGGTCTGCCAGTCGGCGCCCAGGAGCCGGCCCACCCGTTCCAGCCGTTGGGCCACGGTGTTCACGTGCACGTGGAGGGTGTCCTTGGTCCGGGCCGGGCTCATGCCGCAGGCGAAGTAGGCGTCCAGCGTGCTCAGCAGGTCGGTGCCGCGTCGTGCGTCGTAGGCCACGAGCGGACCGATGGTGCGCTCGACGAAGCCGCCGACGTCCCGGTTGGCGGCGAGCAGCAGGCCGAGGAAGCCGAAGTCCTCGGCCGCCGCGCCGTCCCCGCCGCGTCCGAGGAGGTGCAGTGCGTCGAGGCAGCGGCGGCCCTCGGCGTAGGCGGCGGCCACCGCGTCGGGCCGGTCGGCGAGGCCGGTGACCGGGGCGGAGGCGCCGACCGTGACCGGCTGGCTGACGGCGGTGCCGAGGTCGCGGGCGGTACGGCGGGCCAGCTCGGTGGCGCCGTCGCCGTCGGCCAGCGGGAGCAGCAGCACGGTGCCGCCATCGCGTGCGGCGGCCAGGCCGTGCCGGGTGGCGGCGAGGTGGGAGGCGGCGGACCACAGCCGTCGGCGGGCGGCGGCCTCCTCGTCGGCGTCGGCCGTGGGGGCGTCGAGCCGGGCCGCGAGGACGACGTGGGTGGCGTCCAGGTCGGCGTGGAAGCGGGCGGCGCGTTCGCGCAGCAGGCGTGGATCGCGGTCGCGGGCGTCAAGGAGGTCGTCCAACAGCTCGCCCCTCACCCGGCGTTCGGCCTCGGCGGCGGAGCGGCGGGCGAGCAGGAGCAGTGAGGTGACCATGGCGGCGCGTTCCAGGGTGAGCTGGTCGACCGGGTCGAGGTCCGGGTGGCCGCGCAGGATCAGCGCGCCGAGGGATTCGCCGCCCGCGACGAGCGCGGCGATCCAGTCGGTGCCGTGCCGTACCGCGTGGCCTTCGGAGCGGGAGGCTTCCAGGGCTTCGGCGGGTGCGGTGCCGGTCTCGGTGAACTCGACGGTGGCGCCGAGGACTTCGGAGACGGCTGCCGCCACGTCCGCGACTCCCCCGCCGCGCAGGACGAGTTCGGCGAGACGGTCGTGCACCTCCGAGGCGCGTTCGATGACGGAGCTGCGGTCGCGGATGATCTCGTTGGCGCGTTCGAGCCCGGCCAGGGCCGTGCGGGTCTCGGTGAGCAGGTTGGTCGCGTCGATGGCGGCCGCCGCGAGGGCGGCGAACGAGCCCAGCAGGGCGCTCTGTTCGCGTTCGAAGACCCTGGCGCGCCGGTCGGCGGCGTACAGGACGCCGATGACGTGCGGGCCGAGCATGAGCGGTACGCCGAGGATCGCGACCAGCCCCTCGTCACGCACCGCGGCGTCGATGGTGAGGGTGTGCCGAAAGCGGGCGTCCTGGAAGTAGTCCTCGGTGACGTACGGCCGGGCGGTCTGCGCGACGAGCCCGCCGAGCCCCTCGCCCATGCCGAGGCGTAGCTGCTGGAAGCGGGCGGAGACGCAGCCCTCGGTCACCTGGAGGTAGGTGTCGCCGCGCTCGGGGTCGTTGAGGCTGAGGTAGGCGGTGTCGGTGCCGAGCAGGGAGCGGGCGCGTTGCACGATGGCCCGCAGCACGGCGTCCACGTCGCGGAGCCCAGCCAGGTCGTGGGCGGTTTCGAAGAGCGCGGAGAGTTCCGCCTCGCGGCGGCGGCGCCCTTCCAGCTCCGCGCGGACGCGCAGCGCGAGGAGCTTGGCGTGCTCCAGCGCGGCGATCCGCTCGGCGGGCAGACCCTCGGCACGGGCGAGCAGCACCGGGCGCTCGTACATCTCCGGGGAGGCGTCCCGGGCGAGGAGTTCGAGGTACGGAATCTCCGTGCCTGGTGGGGGCGGTGCCGCGACGGTCCCGGTGCCGGGGCCCGCGGCCTGGTGGGCTTGATCGCGAGACATGGTCACAGCATCGCCCATCGGCCGCCGGACGCGTCAGCCCTGTGGACAACTCCGTCCGCGGGCTCCGCGCGTCCGTTCAGTGGGCCGTCCATCCGCCGTCCATCACCAGAGAGGTGCCGGTGATGAAAGAGGACTGCGGGGCGCACAGATAGGCCACCGCCTCCGCGACCTCCTCCGGTTCGATGAGCCGCTGGAGGGCGCTGTCCTTCAGCAGGACCTCGGAGAGCACACGTTCCTCGGGGACGCCATGGGCCTGCGCCTGGTCGGCGATCTGCTTCTCGACCAGTGGGGTGCGCACATAGGCGGGGTTCACACAGTTCGAGGTCACCCCGTGGGGGGCGCCTTCGAGGGCGGCCGTCTTGGACAGTCCCTCGAGACCGTGTTTGGCGGCCACATAGGCGGACTTGAAAGCCGAGGCGCGCAGCCCGTGCACGGAGGACACGTTGACGACGCGGCCCCAGCCCTGGTCGTACATGTGGGGCAGCGCGCCCCGGATCAGCCGGAACGGCGCCTCCAGCATCACGGTCAGCACGGTGTGGAAGACCTCGGGCGGGAACTCCTCCAGCGGGCGCACCAACTGGATTCCGGCGTTGTTGACCAGGACATCGGTGCCGGCGGCGGCCCGCTCGGCGGCGTCGAGATCCGTGAGGTCCAGGACGTACGGGACGACCGCGCCCCCGCCCGTCAGGTCCCCCGCGCGCTCGGCGAGTTCGGCCAGGCCGTCAGCGTCCCGGTCCACGGCCCTGACCTCGGCTCCGGCGGCGGCGAGCCGCAGCGCGCAGGCCCGGCCGATCCCGCCGGCCGCCCCGGTGACGAGGGCGACGCGACCGCCGAGGTCCAGGGGCACGGAGTACGGGCGGGGGCCGGGCTGCGGGCTGGGCGAGGTCATGTGCCGACCCTAAGTGGAACGGGAGGCTCGCCACATGTGGTGATGACCCATACTTCAGCCGCTGGTCATAGGGTCGAACCATGTGGGTGCGTCGGACATGGCCTGCTTGATCCGGAACAGCGCGAAGTCGTTCAGGTCGGGGAGCGCGTCCACCGCGTACCAGCCGACCTCCAGCGACTCGTCGTCGTTGACGCGCACCTCGCCCCCGGTCGCCCGGCAGCGGAAGGTGATGTCCATGTACTGGCAGACGTCGCCGTTGCCGTAGGTGACCGGTCCCAGCGCCTGGACGAGGACGACCCGCTCCACGGCGCAGTGCACCGCCGTCTCCTCGTGGACCTCCCGCACGGCGCAGGCCGCGGGCTGCTCGCCCGGCTCCGGGATGCCGCCGATCACCGACCACTCGCCGGTGTCGGAGCGGCGGCCCAGGAGCACCCGGCCCGCGTCGTCGAAGACGATCGCGGTGACTCCGGGGAGCCAGAGCAACTGGTGGCCCGCCGAGGCCCGGAGCGTACGGATGAATTCAGGTGTAGCCATGGGCCGACCCTATGGCCCCGTACTCCCCCGGCGAACCGCTTCCGGGGGCGTACGGCGGTCGTACGGCTACGCGCGACCGGCGCGCCGCCCGCGCATCCCGGCGCCGATCGCCCAGCCGAGGCCGCCCGCGGCGACCAGGACCAGCGCCAGCTCGGGCAGGACGCCCAGCCGGGTCGCCGGCGTCTCGGAGGAGCGCAGCGGGATCTTCTGATCGAGGTAGGCGGGCACGAACATGCCCGTCTTCCGGGTGACCTCGCCGTCCGGCATGATGACCGCGCTGACGCCGCTGGTGACCGGGACGGTCACGGCCCGGCTGTGCTCGACGGCGCGGACGCGGGACATGGCGAGCTGCTGATAGGTCATCTCGCTGCGGTCGAAGGTGGCGTTGTTGCTCGGCACGGAGATCATCTGCGCGCCGTGGGTGACGGTGTCGCGCACGGCCCAGTCGAACGCTGCCTCGTAGCAGGTGGCGAGGCCGACCTTGGCGCCGTCCATGCGGAACACGCCGGGCTTGTCGCCCCGGCTGAAGTCCTGGCGGACCATGCCGGTCCACTCGCTGTTGATCGCGCCGACGAGCGAACGCAGCGGCAGGTACTCGCCGAAGGGCTGGATCTGGCGCTTGTCGTAGGTCTGCGTGGGGCCCTTGCCCGGGGTCCAGAGGATCTGCTCGTTGTAGAGCTTGCCGTTCCGCTCGACGACCGAGCCGACCGAGATCGGCACGCCGACCGCCTTGGCGGCGTCGTCGATGACGATGGCGGCGTCGGGGTAGGCGAAGGGGTCTATGTCGGAGGAGTTCTCCGGCCACAGCACGAAGTCGGGACGGGGTGCCTTGCCCGCCTTGACGGCGGCGGCGAGCTTGAGGGTCTCGCGCGCGTGGTAGTCGAGCACGGCCCGGCGCTGGGCGTTGAACTCCAGGCCCGAGCGGGGCACGTTGCCCTGGATGAGCGCGACCGTGGCGGTGCCGTCCTCGGCCTTGTCGCTCACCAGGGTCCGGGCGGCGACGGCGCCCACGACGGGCACGGCGACACTGAGCAGCGCGGCCACCGCGGCCGAGCGGCGCACCTCGCGGGCGCGGCGGCGCTCGGTGACGAGCCGCACCGCCTCGTACAGCCCGAAGCCGCACAGGACGACCGCGAAGCCGAGCACGGGCGTGCCGCCCACCGCGGCGAGCGGCAGGAAGACGCCGTCCGCCTGACCGAAGGCGATCTTGCCCCAGGGGAAGCCGCCGAACGGCATCCGGGCGCGCACCGCCTCTCCCGCGATCCACAGCGCGGCCGCCCACACCGGCCACGCGGGCAGCCGGGAGACGGCGGCGATGCCCACGCCGACCAGGGCGACGAAGATCGCTTCGATGGCGACCAGCGCGAGCCAGGGACCGGGGCCGACCTCCACGCCGGTCCAGACCAGCAGCGGCAGCAGGAAGCCGAGCCCGAAGAGGTAGCCCAGGCCGAGGGCCGCCTTCCAGGTGCGGCCGCGCAGCACCCACGCCAGACCGGCGAAGGCGGGCAGGGCCAGCCACCACAGGGGTCGAGGCGGGAAGCTGAGGTACAGCAGCACACCGCACAGGGCGGAGACGGCGGCCGGGATCAGACGCAGCAGACGGCGGCGGCCCGGCGAGACGGGCGGCCGGAGCTGTTCCGGCTGGTCCACGGAGGTTGCGGTGACGGTCACGCGGGGAGTCTACGGCGCGGGGTGCGACCGCTGACAGGGCGGGCCGGGGCGCCGACCTGCGCGGTCTGTGGTCCGGGACGGAACAGCGTCGGCCCCTATGTGGTGCGGCACCATGTGGTCCGCGCATGTGTGGCGGCACCATGTGGCCGATGCCGCCCCGCGCAAGGCCGACGCCTCGTCCCCACCCGGAATCGCGACCTTCCCGCGCAACTCGTCCACAAACCGGCCAACAGCCGTTACGGTGTGCCCCAGCCTCGGCGGTGCGGCCGGTCCCGGTGCGCGTGGCGAGGCTGCGACCACAGGTCGGGGGACCGGGGGCGAGGGGCGACGGTGGGGTCGACGGGGATGACGCGCGCGACGGAGACGGATGCGGAGCGGGCGGGGCGGAACGTTTCGGACGGGGTGGGCATGATGCTGCTCGGTCTGTGCGCGCTGTGGGCGCTGATCACGGCGGCGGTGCACGACGGGCGTCCCGAGGGCATGCTGCTCGCGGTGCTCGCGTCGGCGGCCGGGTGTGCCACGGGCCGGATATCCGGGGCGCTGCTCCCGGTGGCGGCGCCCGGCGCGGGAGGGGCCGTCGGGCTGGTGCTCGCGGTGACGATGCCCGCCCTGCTGCCCGGACCGCCGTACGCCGTTCCGCTCGGGCACACCGGTGCCACCGCGGCCCTGCTGGCGCTGGCCGCGGGCGCGGCGTGCTGTGCCGCGCGGGCGACGCCCGTACCCGCGCTCAGGTCGGCGCTGTGGCTGCTGGCCGCGCTGATCGTGCTGAGCGGTGTCGCCGTGGGGTCGCCGGTCGGGTGCGTCGCGAGTGGCGCGGTACTGCTCTGTTCGCTCGCGGCGGGCTCGATGCCGCACCGGGGTGTCGGGGTGGCGGGGCTGGCCCTGGCGGCGGCCGGTGCGGCGGGCGCGGTGTGGGCGGTGGCGGCGGGCGTGCTGCCCGGCGGGCTCATGGAGGCGGTCACCGACCGGCTCGGCCCGTACCGCGTCCACATGTGGCAGGACGCGCTGGAGCCGGCCGGACGGGCCCCGCTGTCCGGGGTCGGCCCGGGCCTCTACGGTCAGCCCGGCGGTGCCGTGCCCGGAGTCCCCGCCGAGGTGAGACCGCACTCGGCGCCGTTGCAGTTGCTGGCCGAGCAGGGGCTCGTCGGGGTGCTGCTGCTCGCGGCCGTCTACTGCTGGGTGCTGCACGCCCTGTGGCGCGCCCCGCGTCCGACTCCGGTCGTGCTGACAGCGGGCGCGGCCCTGACGGTCCTGGCCGTCTTGGCCTCACTGGGCAACGTGCTGAGCTTCACCACCGTGACGGCGGGCGCGGGTCTGCTCGCCGGATGGGCGACGGCGCGTCCGTGGGTGGTGGAGGAGTGCACGGCCCGCGAGGAAGCGGTGGCCGGGGAACGAACACCGATCTGAGCGGGGTGGCGCGCCCCACCCCCGCATATATACGGGCGGCACGCGTGGGCGCCGTACATGTGGTGACACCACATATGAGAACCGCACCCACCGTGACGGGTAACCACGTGGGAGCCACACCGGGCGTCTCCGCCCCACACCCTCAGCGCGCGGACCCCGCCGTTCCCGCCCGCAGCCGGGACCGGATGACCCGCACTGCCGACTCCGCGTTGTCCACGGTGACGGTGAACGTGTGGCCGTCCCACAGGCTCAGCTCGATCCCCTCGCCCCGGCGCACCACGACGGCCGTGCCGCGCTCCGGGCGCCAGCGGTAGCCCCAGCCGCCCCAGTGGCGCGGGGTGACGAGCGGGAGGAAGTCGGCGCCGACGACGTCGGACAGCGGGATGCGGCGACGGGGCAGCCCCACGTGGCCGCAGCGCACTTCCAGGCAGTCCCGGTCGAGGATGAGGTCCACATGGACGAAGGCGAGCGTGCCGTAGAGGACGAGCAGGCCGGCCGCGATGCAGCCGACGACGGACATGACGAGCGGGATGACGCCGGACGTCCAGGCGGACTGGACGGCGAGCGCGATGCCGAGCGCCATGCAGGCGGCGCCGACCAGCGCCAGCAGCCATTGCACCCGGTTGGTGGCGCGACCGGTCCAGACGTCGGGGTGCGAGTCCTCGGCGTCGTGGTGCTCCCTCATGCCTATGAGGTTACTCAGGTTTCGCTGCGCCGGTACCCGGTCGCGCTCGGTGACTGCTCCGAGCGGCCCACCGGAACCGCACGCCGCCCCGCGTCACCGCCGGCACGTCGCATGGTGCCGAACCACACAGCCCCGGACCACATGGCGCCCGATCACTGAGGGCACCGGACCACGCCGCGCGCCCCGCGACACAGTCCCAGACCACATGACGCCGGATCACAGAGTGTCGAGCCGCCCGGCGGCCGGTCGCCGCGTCATCGCCGGTCGGCCAGCCGTTGCGTCGCCGGAAGCAGCCGTCCCTCCGCGTAGTGCAGCGCGGCGGCGGGCAGCTCGCCCTCGCGGCCGCTGAGGATCACGGTCAGCGTGCCCCCGGCCGGGGCGTCCGGCGCGGGCTGCTCGCCGATGCGGCGCAGCGTCTGGGCGGCGATGGCACCGGCTGAGGCGTGCAGGACGAGCGGGGCGGCGCCGGGGCGCTGGATGGCGGCGCGGATACGTTCCGCCACCAGCTCGTAGTGGGTGCAGCCGAGGACGACGGTCGTCACGTCCTCGGGGGTGAGTTCCGCGGCGGCGGCGATGGTGGCCTCGATGGCGCTTTCGTCGGCGTGCTCCACGGCCTCGGCCAGACCCCAGCACGGCACCTCGGTGACCTGGACGCCCTGGGCGAAGTCCTCGATGAGTCCGCGCTGGTAGGGGCTGCCGGTGGTGGCGGGGGTCGCCCAGATGGCGACGGAGCCGCCCCCGGCGGCGGCCGGCTTGATCGCCGGGACGGTGCCGATCACCGGGATGCCGGGTTCGAGACGGGCGCGGATCGCGGGCAGGGCGTGCACGGTGGCCGTGTTGCAGCCGATGATCAGGGCGTCGGGCCGGTGGGCGGCGGCGGCCTCGGCGACGGCGAGGGCGCGGCGCGTCAGGTCCTCGGGGGTGCGGGGCCCCCAGGGCATCCCGTCGGGGTCGAGTGAGAGGACGAGATCGGCGTCGGGTCGCAGGCGACGTACCGCGGCGGTCGCCGCGAGAAGGCCGATTCCGGAGTCCATGAGCGCGATCTTCACCCGGCCACGATAGTCGATGGCCCGCGCACCGGCCGTCCCGTGGGGCAGACTGCGGCCGTGAGCGCCATCCTGTGGACCGCCGTCGCCTCTCTCGTCGTCTGGTGCTGGCTGCTGTTCGGCCAGGGGTTCTTCTGGCGGACCGACGTACGGCTGCCGCCCCGCCGGGAACCGGACGCGTGGCCGTCGGTGTGCGTGGTCGTGCCGGCCCGGGACGAGGCGGAGGTGCTGCCCGCGAGTCTGCCCTCGCTGCTGGCGCAGGACTATCCGGGGCGGGCCGAGGTCTTCCTGGTGGACGACGGCAGCACCGACGGCACCGGGGAGCTGGCGCGGGAGCTGTCCCGACGCCACGGCGGGCTTCCGCTGACGGTGACCTCGCCGGGCGAACCGCCCTCGGGCTGGACGGGCAAGCTGTGGGCGGTGCGGCACGGCATCGGGCTGGCCCGGGCGCGGGAGCCGGAGTACCTGCTGCTGACGGACGCCGACATCGCGCACGCGCCGGACAGCCTGCGCGCGCTGGTGGCGGCGGCCGGGACCGGCGGCTTCGACCTGGTGTCGCAGATGGCGCGGCTGCGAGTGGCGAGCCCGTGGGAGCGGCTCGTGGTCCCGGCGTTCGTGTACTTCTTCGCCCAGTTGTATCCGTTCCGGTGGATCGGCCGGGAGGGCGGGCGCACGGCGGCCGCGGCGGGCGGCTGTGTACTGCTGCGCACGGACGCGGCCGAGCGGGCGCGGATTCCGGACGCCATCCGGCAGGCCGTGATCGACGACGTGGCGCTCGCACGCGCGGTGCGCGGCTCGGGCGGTCGCATCTGGCTGGGGCTCGCGGACCGGGTGGACAGTGTGCGCCCGTATCCGGGGCTGGGTGATCTGTGGCGGATGGTCTCGCGCAGCGCCTACGCGCAACTGCGGCACAACCCTTTGCTGCTGCTCGGCACGGTGGCCGGTCTCGCGCTGGTGTACCTGGTGCCGCCCGGCACGGTGGTGGCCGGGGCCGTGCTGGGCGACGCGGCGACGACGGCCGTGGGCGCGGCCGCGTGGGCGGTGATGGCGGGGACGTACGTGCCGATGCTGCGCTACTACCGGCAGCCTTTGTGGCTCGCTCCCCTGCTGCCGTTCACGGCGTTCCTCTATCTGCTGATGACGGTGGACTCGGCGGTGCGGCACTACCGGGGCCGGGGCGCCGCGTGGAAGGGACGGACGTACGCCCGTCCCGACGCGGTGGCCGACGAGGGCTGACCGAAGGCGGTCATTTCCGCCCGGGGGTCCAGTTCATGCCCCATCCGTAGGCGCGGTCGACGGTCCGCTGCGGGCTCATCCCGCGTTCGGGCACCAGGTAGCGGGCCTCGCGCCGGACGACGAGGTCGCCGCCCTCGTTGGTGAGCAGCGCGAGCGCGCACACGGTGGAGGGCACCGCGCACTCGTCGAGGGAGAAGTCGACCGGGGCGCCGTGCTGGGGGCGCAGGGTGACGGTGGCGTGGAGTCCGGCGAAGGAGGTGGCGCCCTCGTAGATGGTGACGAAGACCAGGATCCGCCGGAAGTCGGCGGCGTGGTCGAGGCTGACGGTGAGGTTCTCGCCGTCGGCGGAGGCGCCGGTGCGGTCGTCGCCGTCGAGGTGGATGTACGGCGGCCGGTACAGGGTGCCGAAGGCATTGCCGAGGGCCTGGACGACGCCCTTGCGGCCGTCGGTGAGTTCGTACAGGGCGCACAGGTCGAGGTCGAGGTCCCGGGCGGGTCCCTTGGTCCATCTGGTGTCGCAAATCCGCCAGTTGAGGTTGACGCGGAGATCTCCTGAGGTGGCGCCCTGCTTGGCGAGCGAGACGGCGGGGGCGGCCTTGGTGAGAGTGACCTTGGCGGGCCGGGCGGTCGACTCGTCTGCGGCGTGCGGGAGTTCAGGGGCAAGCTGCCCCGACCCGGCTGCCCGCTGACGGGGTTCGGTCGTCACCGGCTCGGGTTGCCGGATCTCGCGGCGAGCGGTGATGCCGTACTCCTGCGCCAGTCCCTCGAGTCCGCTGCCGTACCCCTGTCCGACGGCGCGGAACTTCCAGCCGCCTTGTCGGCGGTACAGCTCGCCGAGCACGAGGGCGGTCTCCACGCTCGCGCCGGTGCCGTCGTAGTGGGCGACGGTATTCCCGTCCGGGCCGGTGATGCGGATACCGAGCCCAGGGACCTGGCCGAAGGTGCCGCCGTCCGCCGTCGCGGCGAGGACGATCCGTTCGACGGTGTCCTCCACGCGCGCGAGGTCGACGGTGAAGACATCGGTGGCGAGGCCGTCGTCGCGGCGTGTCTCCTCGTGCCGGACGGCGCCGGAGGGGTGTACGGGATGGTCGCGGGTGAGGTGGTCGGCGTCGGAGCGGATCTTGCCGGAGGTCAGCAGGAGGGCAACGATCTCCGTCGCGGGTATGCCGGGGCCCGCGCGTCGGTTTGTTTCGAGACGCAGCACCGTGGTGGGCACCGGCGTGTTGGAACCTTTCGACATTGTCATGTCCGCCCCCAATAGATCTTGCCTTTCCGGTCCCGCGACCGTACCGGTGATCGTCTCGGTCGCCCCGCGTGCGGGTGTCGCGAACTCCCCTGCCCCGCGCGGAAGAACCGCACGCCGATCCCTGCCAACCCGTTGGAAACTCGCCCTTTACACGATCCAAACGTCGAATGGCGTCCATTTTTGCCAAGTTCGCTCGGATTAGCGATCCAAGTTCGCCACCGACACGGAAAACAACCTTCTTATCGGTCTCCCCAACCAGCACATCGTGGGCTTAACTTATGTGCCATGACCTCCCCCCGCTCCACCTATGGCGGCGGCTACTACTCCGCCTCCTTCCCGGACACCCCGATCTACGACTCGCTCGTGGCCGAGCGGGGCACCCCGCAGATCGCCCCGATCCGCGTCCCGGCCGCCTACGACACGCCCGGCGGCAACCTCCCCGTCGGCAACATGCCGGGCGCCCACATGGGCGGCAGCAACCTCCCCGCGCTGCCCTCCGCGCTGCCCGCTCTCCCGGCCGCCCCGTCGCAGCCGGCTCCCGCGTCCTACGGCTACCCGCAGGCGCCGCAGCCCGCGCCTCTGCAGCAGGCGCCCACCGCGTACATCCCGCAGCAGGCCGCCGCGCCGCGCGGTTACCCGGGACCGCAGCAGCCCCAGCCGCCGCGTCCCGCCGCGCCCACGGGGTACGAGGCGATGCGTCCGGCCGCGCCGCGCCCGCCGCAGCAGCCGTACCAGGACCCGTACAACAACCAGCAGCAGTACCGGGGCTACTGATCGCACCATCCCGTGGTCGGTGCCGTCCGGTGGTTCGGCGCCGTGGGGAGTCGGCCGGACACCGCTGCGGGCGCTGACGGACGACGGGGGGAAGGTCGCCGTACAACGCGAACGCGCACGTCGGACGGACGCCGCCGCCGAGCAGAGACTCGGCGGCGGCGTCCGTGCGTGCATCCCGAGGCGAACGGGCAGCGACCGGTCTGCAGTTCGGGTCGCGGGCGGGGAACCGGCGGCGGGGTCCGGTCGTTCGCAAAGATGAGAATCTCGTGAGTGTCGACCGCCGGAGGCGGCACCGCTCTCCCCCGGCCGTGCCAGGGGGCCGCGCGGTCCGGTGGTGCTCACGTCGGGCGAGGGGGTGGGGCCGTGCGTGCGATCAGCGGTCTGTGGCGCTGGCGGGGCAGTCCGCTGCGGCGGCCGACCGACCGGGCCGAGGCATGGGTGTGCCTCGTGGCGCTGCTGCTCATCTGCGTCGCCGCGCCCGCGATCGGCTGGCTGACGGGTACGGCCGCCCAGGACTCGTTGCGCCGTTCGGTGGCCGAGCAGCGCCACACCCGGCAGCGCGTGCCCGCGACCGTGCTGCGCCGGATGGCCTACCACCCGCCCGAGACCGATCCCGACTCCGGAGCCGCGCACAGCGTCCGCAGCCGCGTCCTGGCGGGCTGGACGGCACCGGACGGCGCGCCTCGGCACGGCGCGGTCCTCACCGGTCTCAAGTCCCCGCACCGGGGCGACCGTCTCCTGATCTGGACGGACCGGCAGGGTCACATGACGACCCGTCCGCTGGACTCGACCACGGCCCGGGCTCATGCCGTACTGGCCGGATTCGGGGCGGCGTTGCTAGCCGCCGCACTGGTCGAGACGGTCCGGCGGGTGGTGGTGTGGCGCATGGTCCGCCGCAGGTACGCGCGTTGGGACCAGGCGTGGGAACGCGCGGGCCCCGACTGGGGCAAGGCCGGGACAGGGAGCTGACCTGCTTGACGGCTCTGGTCAACCCGGCGTCCGCGCACACGCTACGGTGGACCGGCCGACTCCCTTTCGGCATCGACCCGCGCGCGAGCGAGCCGAAGGCCGCGCCGGAGTCCGGAGCGCACCCGCGCCGGCCCCGGGGCCGCGGGCGGTCGCCCCCGGCACCCGGCGGCGGAGTCCCAGAGGCGGACGAGCACAAGTACCACGAGGTGGGGGGCACAGCAACGCCATGGCACAGGGCACGGTCCAGGTGACGCACACCGGTACGTCGCGATGGCGGCGTCGCACAGGTGAGTACGCCTCGCTCGCCGCCGCCCTGGAGGCCGCCGCGGAGGGCGACGTCCTCACCATCGCCCCCGGCACCTACCGGGAGAACCTCGTCGTCGGCCGCCCGGTGACCCTGCGCGGCCCCGAGGGCGTGCCCGGCTCGGTGCGGATCGCGCCCGTGGACGGGGTGCCGCTCACGGTGCGGGCCTCGGCCGTCGTGCAGGGGCTGCACGTGGAGGGCCAGGACGGCACGGCGCCCGCGTTGCTGGTCGAGGAGGGCACGCCGGAGCTGTCGGACCTGCGGATCGTGACGCGCTCGGCCGCCGGCATCGAGGTGCGCGGCGGGGCCCGCCCGACGGTGCGCCGCTGCACGGTCGACAACCCGGCCGGCGCCGGCATCGCCGTGCTCGACGGGGGCGGCGGGGTGTTCGAGGAGTGCGAGGTCGTCGCGGCCGGGCAGGCCGGCGTGGCGGTCCGCGGCGGTGCGCATCCGCGTCTGGAGCGCTGCCGGGTGCACCACGCGGCGGGCTCGGGGCTGAGCGTGACCGGGGCGAACTCCACGCTGGAAGCGGTCGGTTGCGAGGTGTACGAGGTCCGGGGCGCGGGGGTGCACGTCACGCGGGAGGCGACGGCGCAGCTCACCGACTGCGCTGTGCACCGCACTTCGGGCGACGGCGTCACGCTGGACACGGACGCCTCTCTGACACTGGCCGACTGCCGGATCCACGACATCCCGGAGAACGCGGTCGATCTGCGTTCGCGCTCCGTGCTCACCCTGACCCGGACGACGGTGCAGCGCTTCGGGCGCAACGGTCTGTCGGTGTGGGACGCCGGTACCCGCGTGGACGCCAACCAGTGCGAGATCTCCGACAGCACCGGCGACTATCCGGCGGTGTGGGTGAGCGACGGCGCCACGGCGGTGCTCGACTCCTGCCGCGTGCACGACGTGCCGGACGCGCTGTTCGTCCTCGACCGGGGCTCGCGGGTGGACGTGGTGGACAGCGATATCCACCAGGTGCGCAACACGGCCGTGTCGGTGAGCGACGGGGCGACGGCGCAACTGGACGACTGCCGGGTGCGCGACGCGGCGACCGGCGCCTGGTTCCGGGACCACGGCAGCGGCGGCACACTCGCCAACTGCGTGCTGCAGGGCACCCAGACGGGTGTGATCGTCACCAAGGGCGCCGACCCGTCGCTCGAACGCTGTGTGGTGGAACGCCCTGCCGAGGCGGGTTTCTATGTGTCCGCAGGGGGCCGGGGCAGCTTCGTGAACTGCCGGGTGAGCGGCAGCGGTGGCTACGGCTTCCATGTGATCGACGGCTGTCGCACGACGCTGCGCGGCTGCCGCACGGAGCGGTGTGCGCGCGGGGGGTACGAGTTCGCCGACGCGGGCACCGATTCCGGCTCGGTCACGGGTCCGGTGGTGGAGGACTGCACGAGCGACGAGTCCGGCGGCGGTCCGCGGTCCCCCGAGCCGCCGCGCGCGACCGCGGTGCAGACGGCGTCCCCGTCGACCGGTGGGCTGCTCGGTGCGATCCCGGGGCAGCGCGGCACGGAACCGGAGGCGCCCGTCGTCCCGGCCGTGCCGGAGCCCGAGGTCCGTAAGTCCGAGGCGGTGCTCGGTGAACTGGACGCGCTGGTGGGCCTGGAGAGCGTCAAGCGCGAGGTACGGGCGCTGACCGACATGATCGAGGTGGGCCGGCGTCGCCAGAAGGCGGGCCTGAAGGCGGCCTCGGTCAAGCGGCACCTGGTGTTCACCGGCTCCCCCGGCACCGGCAAGACGACGGTGGCCCGGCTCTACGGCGAGATCCTCGCCTCGCTCGGCGTGCTGGAGAAGGGGCACCTGGTCGAGGTGTCCCGGGTCGACCTGGTCGGCGAGCACATCGGCTCCACGGCGATCCGTACCCAGGAGGCGTTCGGGCGGGCGCGCGGCGGTGTGCTGTTCATCGACGAGGCGTACGCGCTCTCCCCCGAGGACGCCGGGCGGGACTTCGGCAAGGAGGCCATCGACACGCTGGTGAAGCTGATGGAGGACCAGCGGGACGCGGTGGTGGTGATCGTCGCCGGCTACACGGCCGAGATGGAGCGCTTCCTCTCCGTCAACCCCGGTGTGGCGTCGCGGTTCTCGCGGACGATCACCTTCGGGGACTACGGTCCCGGGGAACTGCTGCGGATCGTGGAACAGCAGGCGGACGAGCACGAGTACCGGCTGGCGGAGTCCACTCCGGAGGCGTTGCTGAAGTACTTCACCGAGCTGCCGAAGGGCCCGGCCTTCGGCAACGGCCGCACCGCACGGCAGACCTTCGAGGCGATGGTGGAGCACCACGCGGGCCGGGTCGCGCAGCTTCCCGACCCGAGCACCGACGATCTGACGCTGCTGTACGCGGAGGACCTCCCCGAACTTCCCTGAGCCGTCAGCCCGTCGGCGTCCCGCCCTCGTGTGCGGAGGGGCGCTGTGCGGGCAGGCCGGGGTGGAGGCGGGCGAGCAGTCCGGCCCGCGCGCGGGCGAAGGCGGGGTCGTCCTGGTAGTCGGAGTGGCCCAGGATCGGGGCGGGCAGCGGGTGTTCGGGGCTGCGGCCGTAGGCCCGGGGGTCGGCGAGCGGTTCATGGTCGACGTGCGGCTCACCGGGGACGCGGAGCGGGCCGCCGATGGGGTCGGTGCGGCGGTAGAGGTTGGTCCAGGGTCCGGTGTCGCGGTGCAGCGCGGCCAGCGCGTCCGGACCGAAGTGGGCGGGGAACCAGCGGCCGTAGAGGCGTTCCAGCGGTGAGCCGTAGGTCAGCAGGGCGACCCGTTCACGGGTGGCGGGGCTGAGCTGCCAGGCCGCGGCGGCGACGAGGACGCTGCCCTGGGAGTGGCCGGAGAGGACCAGGCGGCCGCCGGTGCGCTCGGTCCAGGTGGCCGTGCGCCAGGTCAGGTCGGGTACGGCGCGCTCGGCGTAGCAGGGGGGCGCGAAGGGATGGGCGGCGCGCGGCCAGAAGGTGCCCACGTCCCACAGGATGCCTATGGTGCGCCGGGCGGAGGCGTCCTTGTAGGCGCGGCGGCCCCAGGTGACGACGAGCAGCAGACCGGCGCCGACCAGCCAGGAGCCGAGGGCCTGCGCGGTCTCGGCGGCGATCCGGACCGGTTCGTCGGCGCCCTGGGCGGCGCGGGCGGGCGGCAGTCCGGTGCTCTGGGAGCCGGTCAGGGCCGCCGCACCGAGCAGCAGGGTGGTGACGGAGACGACGGCGAGAAGCAGGGGCGCGCGGTCGGTGAGGGTGGCCATGGCGCGGGTGCGGGCGATGGCGCGGGTGCGGGCGGGGTCCTCGGGTTCGCCGGGGTGCTGATGGCGGACGCGCGCGCGTTCGGCGCGGGCGAGGCGCGCGACATGCGCTCCCAGCAGGGCGGACGTGGCGAGCAGGACCAGGAGGAGCGGGGGGATCGCGGACGCCTGCCAGGTCAGCGTGACGGGCGGTCCGGAGAGCGAGGAGCGGGTGCCGTCCAGCCAGTCGGCGACGCGCTGGGCGACTCCGCCGGAGGCCACTCCGCCGAGCGCGCAGGCGAGCAGGGCGACGGCCGGTCCGCCGAGGCCGCGCATGGCGGCGCGGGGGTCGGGGTCGCGGCGGTAGAGGTCGTACGCGACGACGGCGAGCGCCAGCACGAGGACGCCCTGGATCAGCATGAGCGTGCCGAAGACGGGGTCGCCGGGCAGCCGTCCGGTGGAGTGCCAGCCGGGGCGGGACCAGCCTGCGTACAGCGCGGCGAGGATCAGCAGGGCGAGGGCGCCGAGCGGGAGGCCGCGCACGAGGTGGCGGTCGGTCTCGGGGTCGAGGCGCGCCTCGCTGCGTCCCCGGCGGCAGACGACCACGACGACGGTGATCGCCCAGCCGAGCAGGGCCGTGCCGAGCATCAGGCCCAGGGTGTGGAGGAGCGCGGGGTGGTGGTCGCGACGGAGGGCGGGGAGGGTGAGGGTGGCCGCGACGGTCAGCAGTCCGGCGGCGGTGTGGGCGGCGCGGAGCCGGGCGCCGAGGCGGCGGCCGTACCAGAAGCCGGGGCTGGCCAGGGCTCCCGCTTCGGGGTCGGCCTCGGGGGTGCGGGCCATCGGACGGTGGGATTCGTACGCGCTCCAGGTGCGGTGGGAGAGGTACCAGAGCAGGGCGGTCAGCGCGGTGGGTACCAGGGCGGCGAGGGCGAGGCGGCGGCCGGGTTCGCTCCACCAGCCGTGACCCGCGGGCGAGAGGGGGGACAGCCAGGAGTGGCGGCCGGAGCAGGCGGTGACGCTCGCGCACTGCCAGGCGACCAGGTCGAGGGCGACCTCGCAGGCGGCGGCGCCCAGCAGCACGGTGAGGGAGAGCGCGGCGAGTCGGACGAGGAGGCCGTAGAGGCGGATGGTGCGGGTGCGGCCGGGGGCGGCGGGGCGCATCCAGTGGGCGAGGTTGACGACCATGAAGGGCAGGAGCAGCAGCCAGAGGGCGCGGCTGGCGTTGCCGGAGGTGAGGTTGCACCAGACGTACGCCTCCTGGACCGGTTCGCCGCGCGATCCGCCGTCGCGGTCCGGCTCGCCGCGGGGTCTCCCGCCGCTCGTGGCGTCGTCGGGGTCCTCGGGCGGGCCGGCGTCCTCGGCGCGGCGGAAGACGGCGGCCGTGTCGTCGCCGGTGACGCGGACCGTGCGCGGGTCGCCGAGCATCTTCTCCGGGGTCGTGCCGCCGACCCCGTGCACCAGCAGTTCCAGGTCCGGGCGTGCCGTCGGGGGCGCTGTGGGGGGAGGCACCGGTTCCGGCGCGGTGGGGTGTTTCTGCGCGCCTGCCACTGTTCGCTCGCATTCGTGTGACGCGGTCGGGATGACGCGCACGGCGAGCGTTTCCCGTGCGGGCTCCATGCGGGGGTTTCCGTGCGGGGTTTCCGTGCCGTGCGGGAATCAGGTTCTCCGCTTCGCGCGCTGTGTACACCCGCCGTCACTTTTCGTTACCGAATCTTCCCGATTCGTGCGACTGTCGCCGGTGTGGATGCGGCACACATGTGGCCGCAACCCAGGTGGACGGCGTGACAGGCGGTGGCGCGGCCTGTGGGGCGGCGTGACAAGATGAGACGCCCGCATAGTTGCTGCCGGACGGAACGTCCTGGTCGGACCAGGTGTGCCGGGCGTGTCGGACGAGCATGGGGCGAAAGGACCGGAGCGTACGTGAGTGAGAATCAGAACCTCCTCGCGGAGCAGCGCCGCGCCCTGATCGTGGACGAGGTACGGCGCCGGGGCGGCGTCCGGGTCAACGAACTGACCCGCAAGCTCGGCGTGTCGGACATGACGGTGCGCCGCGATCTGGACGCGCTGGCCCGCCAGGGCGTGCTGGAGAAGGTGCATGGCGGTGCGGTGCCGGTGGTCGAGGCGAGCACGCACGAGCCGGGGTTCGAGGCCAAGTCGGGCCTGGAGCCGACCGCCAAGGAGGAGATAGCGCTGGCCGCGGCGAGGCTGGTCGCGCCGGGTGCGGCGGTGGCGCTGTCCGGCGGTACGACCACCTACGCGCTCGCCCGGCATCTGCTGGAGGTGCCGGACCTGACGGTGGTGACGAACTCGGTGCGGGTGGCGGACGTGTTCCACGCGGCTCAGCGGGTCTCGGGGCAGCGGCAGGGCGCGGCCACGGTGGTGCTGACCGGCGGGGTGCGCACGCCCTCGGACTCGCTGGTGGGTCCGGTGGCCGACCGGGCGATCTCCGCGCTCCACTTCGACCTGCTGTTCCTCGGTGTGCACGGCATATCGGCCGAGGCGGGGCTGTCCACGCCGAACCTGGCGGAGGCCGAGACGAACCGGCGTCTGGTGCGCTCGGCGCGGCGCGTGGTGGTGGTCGCGGACCACACCAAGTGGGGCACGGTGGGACTGAGTTCGTTCGCCGCGCTGGACGAGGTGGACACGCTCGTCACCGATGCGGGGCTGCCCGCCGACGCCCGCGCGGAGGTTTCCGAGCGGCTGCGGCGCCTGGTGGTGGCGGGCGAGCCGGACGCGGACGAGGACGAGCCGGACGACACCGAGGACGCCTGAGGGCGCCTCGCGCCACCAGCCCTGAGCGCTCGCGGACAACGGCACCTCCGTCCAGCGACGACGCTCCCGCTCAGTCCGGCCAGACCCCCGTCGCCAGCAGCGTCTCGATCGCGGCGGTGTACGGCGCGATCTCCAGCCCCTGCTCCTCCAGCCAGCCGTCCGAGTAGTACTTGTCCAGATAGCGGTCGCCGGGGTCGCAGAGCAGGGTGACGACGCTGCCCGTCCGCCCCGCCGCGACCATCTCGGAGACGATCTTCAGCGCGCTCCACAGTCCGGTCCCCGTCGAGCCGCCCGCCTTGCGGCCGATGGCCCGTTCCAGGGCGCGTACGGCGGCCACGCTCGCCGCGTCCGGCACCTTCATCATCCGGTCGATGGCGCCGGGCACGAAGCTGGGCTCCATGCGCGGCCGTCCGATGCCCTCGATGCGCGAGCCGCAGTCGCAGGTGACGTGGGCGTCCCCGGTGGTCCAGCCCTCGAAGAAGCAGGAGTTCTCCGGGTCGGCGACGCAGACGCGGGTGTCGTACTGCATGTAGTGGACGTAGCGGGCGAGGGTCGCGGAGGTGCCGCCGGTTCCGGCGGTGGCGACGATCCAGGTGGGTACCGGGAAGCGTTCCAGGGCCAGTTGACGGAAGGTGGACTCGGCGATGTTGTTGTTGCCGCGCCAGTCGGTGGCGCGCTCGGCATAGGTGAACTGGTCCATGAAGTGGCCGCCGGTCTCGGCGGCGAGGCGCGCCGACTCCTCGTACATGGTGCGCGGGTCGTCCACGAAGTGGCAGCGGCCGCCGTGGAATTCGATGAGGCGGCATTTCTCCGCGCTGGTCGTGCGGGGCATGACCGCGATGAACGGCACGCCGATCAGGCTCGCGAAGTACGCCTCGGAGACGGCGGTCGAGCCGCTGGACGCCTCGATGACCGGGCGGTCCGGGCGGATCCAGCCGTTGCAGAGGCCGTAGAGGAAGAGGGAGCGGGCGAGGCGGTGCTTGAGGCTGCCCGTCGGGTGGGTCGACTCGTCCTTGAGGTACAGGTCGATGCCCCAGTGCTCGGGCAGCGGGAAGCGCAGCAGATGAGTGTCGGCCGAGCGGTTGGCGTCCGCCTGGACCTTGCGGACGGCCTCTTTCAGCCAGTCGCGGTAGGTCGCGTCGCTGCGGTCGACGTCGAGGGTGGCCCCGGCCCGGGCCGGTGGGGTGGTGCTCACGGCGAGGCTCCTTACTCGGTCGCGCCGACGGCGCCCCGCGCGGTCGGCACGCCGATCATAGGCACCTCCCGTCACGCTTCTCACCTGCATCAACGCATCTTTCAGCCACCCAAAGGAAGCCTGGGGCACACCTGTACGGGGGGCGTGGGGGCGCATTGGCGTGAGTACTCCCGGCGCTCGCAGCGCACTCCCTCCACACCCTGGTGCTCCGGTGCTCGGGGGGGCAGACTGCGAACGGCACGCGTCGGCGCGCGACACGCCGCGGCACACGACACGCGGTGCGGGCGCACGCCACGCGGCACGGACGACTCGCGGACGATCGGACGACACGCGCAGGAGGGACGGCGAGGATGGCGGAGCCCGAGTTCACGGCGAGAGGCGTGCGCGTCGGCAAGGGGCTGCGCTCGCTCACCCGGGCCGGAAAGGTCCGGATCAGCGACGGCAGGGTGGAACTGCTCAACAGCTACGACAGCGAGATCGACAGCGCGCCGGTCCAGGCGGTCCGCGCCTCCAAGCCGTGGTTCGCGCCGGACGACCGCGCGCGGGCCGAGCTGAACGGGCAGCGCTACGAACTGACACTCGGCGACCAGGATCCGGCGCCGGGCGAATCGGGTCCGCCCGCGGCCCGGCGCTTCATCGACGCGGTGCGCCGGGCAGCCCGACACGGCGACTGACCTGCGTGCCGCCGCGGCGAGTTGCGGGAGGGCGGGCACTGCGTCACGCTGATCTCACGTCACTCTGGGTTTACCTGAGGTAACGCTGAGGTCCAGCCTCCGGCCGCGCAGTCGGGCCGCCTCCTGGACGCGGGCGCCCTCCTGGATTTCCGTTGTTCTCCGTGTTCTTCCGGTTCCTTCCGGACCTCACATCGGGGAGTCGCAGCCGTGATCAGTCACCCCAACAGGCACTGCACGGTGGAGCTCCAAGCCCTGCCGTCGCGGATCGGACAGGTCCGCAGAATCGTCTCTGCGCAGTTGCGCTACTGGCATCTGGACCCTCTCATCGACCGCGCCGCGCTCGGCGTGACCGAACTCCTGAGCAACGTCCACCGACATGCGCGCCCCGACAAGTCGTGCACCGTCGAACTGGAGCTGCTGCCCGACCGCCTCACCGTCTCGGTACGGGACCGCGATCCGCGCCTGCCCGTGGTGGCCGACGCGACCGAGACACTCGAACTCGCCCCGCTGGCCACCTGCGGCCGGGGCCTGGCGATGGTCGCGGCCGTCAGCGAGAGCTGGGGAGCACGCCCGGACGGCGAGAGCGGCAAGGTCGTGTGGTTCACGCTGGCAGCCACCGTCGCGGAACCCGCCCGCCCGGCCCGCGACCCGCTCCGCTCGACGAGGCGGCGGCCCGCGTCCCGTGCCGCCGAACCGCGCCCGGCCCCGGTCGGCCCGGTCATTCCGGTCACCCCCGTCACTCCGGTCACCCCGAGCCCCGTCCCGGCGCCCCTCCCGGTCACCCCGGTGACTCCGGCGCCCGCGCCGACGCGCCCCGCACCGGCACCCGCCCTCGCGGCCGCGTCCGCCGGTCCCGTGACGGAGCCGGCCCTGGCGCCCGCTCCCGCCGGTCCCCCGCCGGCACCCGCCCTGGCCGGCCCCGCACCCGAACCCGCGCTGGCGTCCGCACCGGCCGTGGCCCAGTCCGCGGCGGCAACCGCTCCCGCCCGGTCGGCCGTTCCCGGCTGACCGGGCGGTGACCTTCCCGGTACGGCGGCGGGGCGGCGGGTGTCGATGACCCGCCGCCCCGCCGCACGGCCACGTCGCGCGGGGCGGCGGCGCCGCTGCCTCCGCCCACGGCTCTCAGCCCTTGTCCATGGACCCGAACCGCTCGTCCAGCACGGACAGCCGACGCCAGTACTCGTCCTCGTCGATCTCACCCGAGGCGAAACGGCGCCCGAGCACCGCGAGCGGCGAGTCGCCCAGGGGGCGGCCGGACTCCAGCGGCCGCCAGGGGGCACCCCGCCCACGCCGGACCGTACGGCGCAGCAGGGTGACGGCTCCCACCACCACGGCCGCCCAGATCAGTGGGAAGAACAGGATCCAGGGGCCGGGTCCGCCGCCGCCCCAGTTCGCCAGGGTCTCCATCTCGGGCTCATCTCCTCGGTCGAGCTCACGCATCGGTTGACGCTCCGAGGCTCCCTCCGCTCGGGGGTCCGGGTCGTCGTGCGGCGGGCGGCAGTGCGCGTACGACGCCGGGAGTACCGCGCCCGAAACCGGGCCCCACCGTGCCTTCTGTACCTATCGGTATGTACAGTGACCGCATGAGCACCTCCGAGCGTCTGATCGAGTCCACCCGCGAGCTGCTGTGGGAGCGCGGCTACGTCGGCACGAGCCCCAAGGCGATCCTGGAGCGGTCGGGCGCCGGGCAGGGCAGCATGTACCACCACTTCCGCGGCAAGCAGGATCTCGCCCTGGCCGCGATCCGCCGGTCCGCCGACGAGCTGGGCGCCGCGGCGGAGCGGATCTTCGACGGCCCGGGGACGCCGCAGGAGCGGATCGAGGCGTATCTGCTGCGTGAGCGCGACGTGTTGCGCGGCTGCCCGGTCGGACGGCTGACCATGGACCCCGAGGTGATCGCCAGCGACGAACTGCGCGCCCCGGTGGACGAGGTGATCGCACGGATTCGCGGGCGGATCGCGGAACTGGTCGAAGAGGGCAAGCGGCAGGGGCAGTTCGCCGCTTCCTTGGACGGCGAGGAGATCGGCGCCGCCGTGGTCGCGACCGTGCAGGGCGGCTACGTCCTGGCGCGGGCCTCCGGCTCCCCCGCGGCGTTCGACGCGGGCGTGCGCGGGCTGCTGTCCCTGCTCGCGCCGCCGACCCGCTCGGCCTGACCGACCCCGACTTGCCGTCGACACACCGAGAGGACCCGTCCCGTGCACGCCCTCCAGTACCAGGTCACGCTCCCCGCCGACTACGACATGACGGTGATCCGCGACCGCGTCGACCGGCTCGGGCATCTGCTGGACGACTGGGACGGCCTCGGCGTCAAGGCATACCTGGTGCGTGAACGCGGGCGGTACGGCTCACCGGTCAACCAGTACGCGCCCTTCTACCTGTGGGACACGATCGACGGCATGAACCGCTTCCTGTGGGGCGGCGGCTTCCAGGGGCTCTCGAACGACTTCGGGCGACCGGCGGTGCAGCAGTGGACCGGTCTCGCCCACGAGCGCGGCTCCGCGTCCCCCGCGTCCGCCGCGTTCGCGGTGCGACGCCGGCAACCGGTGCCGGAGGGCGTGGAGTTGAGCGCGTTCATGGAGGAGGCAGTGGCGGAGGCGCTGCGGCTCGCGGGCGAGGACGGAGCCGTACTCGCGGCCGCCGCCGTGGACGCCCGCCACTGGGAGCTGGTGCACTTCTCGCTCTGGGACCACGAACCCACCCAGACGGAGGGCGACTTGTTCCAGGTACGGCACCTGTCCGCACCCGGGCTCGACCGGCTCCCGCGCGGCAGGCAGTGGTAGCCGCGCAGGTGACGGTCCGTCAGCCAAGCGCGCCCAGGGGGTCGTCCAGCACCGGCTGCCAGGCGAGTTCGGCCGCGCCGACCAGGCTGTCGTGGTCCAGGGTGCACGGCAGGATGGGCACGCCGCCGCTCTGACCGCCCCACAGGCTGCGCTCGGCGACCACCGCGCAGAGCCGGTCGGGGTCGGCCTCCAGGAGGCTGCGGTGCAGGCCGCCGAGGATGATGCGGTCCGGGTTGAGGATGTTGACCAGTCCGGCGAGTCCCAGGCCCAGGCGGTCGATCAGGGTCTCGGCGGCGCGGCGTACGGCCGGTTCGTCGTACCGGGTGCGCAGCAGGTCGGTCGCCTGCTGGAGCAGGGAGACCTCGGGGCCGGGGTCGAGTCCGGCCTCGACCAGCAGGGCCAGCGGGTCGGCCTCGACGTCGAGACAGCCCCGGCTGCCACAGTGGCAGGGGCGGCCCTCGGGGTTGACGGTGAGGTGGCCGACCTCCAGGGCGAGGCCCGAACTGCCGATGTGCAGACGGCCGTCGAGGACCAGCGCGCCGCCGACGCCCCGGTGTCCGGTGGCCACGCAGAGCAGATCGCGAGCGCCGCGCCCGGCGCCGTGCCGGTGCTCGGCGAGGGCGGCGAGGTTGACGTCGTTGCCCGCGAACGCCGGGCCGGTGATGCCGGCGGCGCGGACGCACTCCGCGAAGATCCGGCGCACCGGCTCGCCCACCGGCCAGGCCAGGTGCAGCGGGTTCAGGGCGAGACCGTCGGGCTCGGCGACGGCGGAGGGCACGGCGAGTCCGGCGCCCACACAGCGGCGGCCGGTCGCGCGCAGCAGCTCGGCGCCCGCCTCGACGACAGTGCCGAGCACCTTGGCGGGGTCGGCGTCCACGGTCTCGCAGCCGGGCGTGGTCGCGACGATCCGGCCACCGAGGCCGACCAGCGCCGCCCGGAAGCCGTCGGCGTGGATCTGCGCCGCGAGCGCGACCGGGCCGTCCTCGGCGACCTCCAGCCGGTGCGAGGGGCGCCCCTGGGAACCCGTGGCCGCGGCGGGTCGCGCGTCCACGCGGATGAGGCCGAGCGCCTCAAGCTCGGCGGCGACCGCGCCGGCCGTGGCCCGGGTGACGCCCAGCTCGGCGGTGAGGACGGCGCGGGTCGGCGCCCGGCCCGTGTGCACCAGTTCCAGCGCGGGGCCGAGGGCGCTGCGCCCACGGTCCAGGCGCGCTCTGGTGGTGGTCTCTTCCCCCGCCTTCCGGGGGTCCGCCATGCCGCTCATGAGGGCGAGTCTCCCATGATCCGGGCCGCTCGTGGCGGGGTGCGCTCACCGGGCGGAGGACGGCAGTCCACTCACCCGCAGCGTGATGTTCAACCGCCCCGTGAGCCCCAGCGCGGGCGGTGCCGTACCCGGCCGTACGCGCGGCACGCCGTGGTACGCGAGGCGGGCCGGCCCGCCGAAGACGAACAGGTCTCCGCTGCGCAGTTCCACGTCGGTCCAGGGCCGGTTACGGGTGTCGGTGTTGCCGAAGCGGAACACACAGGTGTCTCCGAGGCTCAGCGACACCACCGGGGCGTCCGCGCGCTCGTCGGCGTCCCGGTGCATACCCATGCGGGCGTCCGCGTCGTAGAAGTTGATCAGTGCGATGTCGTACGGCTCCCCGGGGAGCGCGTCCGGGCCGAGGGCGTCCGCGACCGCGCGCCGGGCCAGGTCGTCCAGCCAGGCCGGGAAGGGCTTCACCGGCGAGCCGTCGCCGTCGACGGCCGTGGGGGCGTAGCCGTAGGGGTACCAGTGGCGGCCGAGGCAGACCTGGCGGGCGGTCATCGTGCCGCCGCCGGGGGTGTGGACCGTGCGGAGCCCGGCAGGGGGGCGGGCCCACTCCCGACATGCGGCGAGGAGCCCGCGCTGCGCGTCCGGGTCCAGCCAGTCCGGGACGTGCACGGCGCCCGGGGCGACCGCGTCCCGCTCGCGGGGGAACAGTTCCGCGTCCATGCCTCCCATCCTGCCCGAAGGGTCCGCGGGTCCCCTCCTGCCTGACGGGTCCCTGCGTCCCTCCTGCCCGGCAGCCGGGCCGACCCGGCCTGAGCTGCGGCTCGGCTAGCCTGGTGGGCGATGAACGACCGTATGACGACTCCGTGGGGCGAGCTGGACCTGTCCCGCTTCCCCGACGACCCCCGCGACCGGCTGCGTGCCTGGGACGCCTCCGACGCCTATCTGCTGCGGCATCTGGCCGAGGAAGGGGTGGACCTGTCGGGCGAGGTCGTCGTGCTCGGCGACCGCTGGGGCGCGCTGGCGACGGCGCTCGCCCCGCACCGCCCCGCGCAGATAACCGACTCCCATCTGGGTCAGGAGGCGACCCGCGCGAACCTGGCGCGGGCCGGTGCCGAGCCCGGCGCGGTGCGGCTGCTGACCACGCAGGACCCGGTGCCGGAGCGGGTGGACGTCCTGCTCGTGCGGGTGCCGAAGAGCCTGGCGCTCCTTGAGGACCAGCTCCACCGGCTGGCCCCGGCCGTGCACGCGGGGACGGTGATCGTCGGCACCGGCATGGTGAAGGACATCCACACCTCCACGCTTCGGCTCTTCGAGCGCGTTCTCGGGCCGACGCGCACGTCACTGGCCCGGCAGAAGGCCCGGCTGATCTTCTGCACCCCCGACGCGTCGCTCGTCCGGCCCGCGAACCCGTGGCCGTACCAGTACGCACTGGAGGACGGCATCGGCGCGGCGTCGGGGCGCCCTGTCGTCAACCACGCGGGGGTCTTCTGCGCCGACCGGCTGGACATCGGCACCCGGTTCTTCCTCGGGCATCTGCCCGCTCCGCGCGGCCGTCGGATCGTGGACCTGGGCTGTGGCAACGGCGTGGTGGGTACGGCGGTGGCGCTGACCGACCCGGACGCCGAGGTGCTGTTCGTGGACGAGTCGTTCCAGGCGGTCGCCTCGGCGGAGGCCACGTACAAGGCCAACGGGGTTCCTGGGCACGCCGAGTTCCGGGTCGGGGACGGCCTTGCCGGGGTGGCGCCGGGCAGTGTGGACCTCGTGCTGAACAACCCCCCGTTCCACTCCCACCAGGCGACGACGGACGCGACGGCCTGGCGGATGTTCACCGGGGCCGAGCGCGCGCTGCGGCCGGGCGGTGAGCTGTGGGTGGTCGGCAACCGGCATCTGGGCTATCACGTGAAGCTGAAGCGGCTGTTCGGGAACTGCGAAGTGGTCGCGAGCGATCCGAAGTTCGTCGTGCTGAAGGCCGTCAAGCGGGGCTAGGAGGCGTCCCCCTGGCGGGCGTCGCCGAGGACGCCGATGATCCGGGCGACCTCGGCCGCCATCGCCTCGCGGCCCGCGCCGAGGTAGCCCCGGGAGTCGACGGCCTGGGGGCGTTCGGTGAGGTGGCGGCGGACGGCGCCGGTGAGAACCGCGTTGAGCGCGGTGCCGACGTTGACCTTGCCGATGCCGCCCGCGACCGCGCGGGCCAGCGCGTCGTCCGGCACGCCGGAGGAGCCGTGCAGGACGAGCGGGACGGACAGCGTGGCGGAGAGGCGGCGCAGCAGCGTCTGGTCGAGGGTGGCGGTGCGGGTGGTCATGGCGTGCGCGCTGCCGATGGCGACGGCGAGGGCGTCCACCCCGGTCTCCGCGACGAACTCGTACGCCTGGTCGGGATCGGTGCGGGCGCCCGGCGCGTGCGCGTCCAGCGCCGGTCGTCCGCTCTTGCCGCCGATCTGCCCCAACTCCGCCTCGATCCAGAGCCCTTGATCATGAGCCCAAGCGGCCGTGGCGCGGGTGGCGGCGAGGTTGTCGGCGTAGGGCAGGCTGGAGGCGTCGTACATCACGGAGCTGAATCCGGCCTGCGGCGCCTGGCGCAGCAGGTCGTCGCTGTGTATGTGGTCGAGGTGCAACGCGACGGGTACGGCGGCGTGTTCGGCGGCGGCGCGGGCTGCTCGGGCCAGCGGGAGCAGTCGCCCGGCGCGGAACTTGACGGTGTTCTCGCTGACTTGGAGCACGACGGGCGCCCGTGCGGTCTCGGCGCCGATGACGACGGCCTCGATGTGTTCCAGGGTGACGATGTTGAAGGCGGCGACGGCGGAGCCGGCACGGGCCGCCCGGGTCACCAGGTCGCCGGTGGTGGCGAGGGGCACGGTGTCTCCCTTCCGGTGCCGGTCAGGGGGTGAGGATCACCGAGCGGGTGAGATGCCGCGGCCGGTCGGGGTCGAGGTCCCGGACGGCGGCGACGGCGAGGGCGAGCCGCTGGGCGCGGACCAGTTCGGCGAGCGGGTCGAGGGTGCCCTCGATCCAGCGGGCACCGGTGGCCAGGACCTGCTCCGGGAGACCCGCTGGAGCCGGGCCGAACATCCAGGTGGCGGTGCCTTCGGTGCTGACGCTGATCGGCCCGTGCCGGTACTCCATCGCCGGATACGCCTCGGTCCAGGACAGCGACGCCTCGCGCATCTTGAGCGCGGCCTCCTGGGCGAGTCCGGTGGTCCAGCCCCGGCCCAGGAAGGTGAACTGATCGCAGTGGGCGAGCCCCTCGGGCAACGGGGCGGTGAGCGCGGTGCGCGCGTCCGTGACGACGGCGGGAGTGTGCAGACCGAGGTGGGCGCGCAGCAGGGTGAGCGCGGTGGTGGCGAAGCGGGTCTGCACGACGGAGCGTTCGTCGGCGAAGTCCAGGACGATCAGCTGGTCGGCGGTCTCCTTGACGGGGGTGGCGGGGTCGGCGGTGAGCGCGGTGGTCGGTGTGTTCAACTCCGCGAGCAGGTGCAGCACTTCCGTGGTGGTGCCGGAGCGGGTGAGGGCGAGGACGCGGTCGTAGGAGCGCCCGCGGGGGAACTCCGAGGCGGGGAAGGCGTCCGTCTGTCCCTGCCCGGCTGCCTCGCGCAGGGCCGCCGCGGACTGCGCCATGAAGTACGAGGTGCCGCAGCCGGTGATCGCGACGCGCTCCCCCGGCGCGGGCAACGCGTCGGCGTATGTGGCCACTTCGGCGGCCGCGCGGGTCCAGCACTCGGGCTGGCTGTTCAGCTCGTGCTCGGCATGGCTCATGCCACGTCCTCCCCCATGCTGATCGCTCCCGACGGTACAGCGGGCGTTCGCGCGCCTACAAGGAGCGTGCGCGGTACGGCGAGTATGGGTGGTCAGCCGAGCCAGCCCGGCCGCACGAGCCCGGACTCGTAGGCGAGGACGACGAGTTGGGCCCGGTCGCGGGCGCCGAGCTTCACCATGGCGCGGCTGACGTGAGTCTTGGCGGTGAGCGGGCTGACCACCAGGCGGCGGGCGATCTCCTCGTTGGACAGGCCGATGCCGACGAGCGCCATCACCTCGCGCTCCCGTTCGGTGAGGCGGCCGAGGGCGTCGGCGGCGGCCGGTTCCTTGGAGCGGGCCGCGAACTCCGCGATCAGCCGACGGGTGACGCCGGGTGACAGCAGGGCGTCACCGTCGACCACGGCCCGTACCGCGCGCACGAGTTCGTCCGGCTCGGCGTCCTTGACGAGGAAGCCGGAGGCGCCGGAGCGGATCGCCTCGAAGACGTACTCGTCGAGTTCGAAGGTGGTCAGCATGATCACCTTCACCTCGGGGAGGGCGGGGTCCTCGGTGATGTGCCGGGCCGCTGCGAGGCCGTCGAGCACCGGCATCCGGATGTCCATCAGGACGACGTCGGGGCGCAGGGCGCGCACCTGGCGCAGCGCCTCCGCGCCGTCGGCCGCCTCCCCGGCGATCTCGATGTCCGACTGTGCGCCGAGCAGCGCCCCGAAACCGGCCCGGACCAGTGACTGGTCGTCCGCGAGCAGCACCCGGATCACCGCGCCTCCCCGCTCCGCGCGGGCAGGACGGCGAGCACCCGGAAGCCGCCGTCGCCGCGCGGTCCCGCCTTGATGATGCCGCCGAGCGCGGCGGCGCGCTCACGCATCCCGGCGAGCCCGTTGCCGGTGCCGCCCGCGTCGGCGCCGGTGGCGGGCCCGTCGTCGTCCACGGTGAGGCGCACCTCGTCCGCGCCCTGCTCGAAACGTACGCGCGCGTGCCGCGAGCCCGAGTGCCGTACGACGTTGGTGAGGGCTTCCTGGAGGATGCGGAAGGCGGCCAGGTCGGTGCCGGGCGGCAGGCTCGGCGGCTCTCCCCCGACCTCGACGGTGAGTCCGGCCGCGGCCGCCTGCTCGACCAGTTCGGGCAGCCGGTCGAGACCGGGAGCGGGCGCGCGCGGGGCGGCGCCGGGGGCGCGCAGGGTGTCGAGGACCTGACGCACCTCGCCGAGCGCCTCCTTGCTCGCGGCGCGGATGGTGGTGAGCGCGGTGCGGGCCTGCTCGGGGTCCTTGTCGAGGAGCGCGAGGCCCATGCCGGCCTGGACGTTGATGACGGAGATGCTGTGCGCGAGCACGTCGTGCAGCTCGCGGGCGATCCGCAGCCGCTCCTCGTCCGCGCGGCGCCGGGCGGCGCGGGCGCGGTCCGCGCGTTCACGCGCCCACTGTTCGCGCCGTACCCGGGCCAGTTCGGCCACGGCGACCACGGCCGCGACCCAGGTGGCGGCGACGATCTCCTGCCCGGCGCTCGCCCCGGAGTCCCCGGCCGGCGGGAGGTGGCGGTAGAGCCAGAGGGCGATCAGCAGATGGCCCGCCCAGAGCAGGCCGAGCGCGGCCCAGGCGGCGCGCCGGTGCCCGGCCACGACCGCGCTGAAGCAGCCGACCGCGACGGTCAGGAACACGGGCCCGTAGGGGTAGCCCGCCGCCAGATAGGCGAGGGTGACCACGGACGTGGTGTAGGCGACGGCCACCGGATGGCGTCGCCGCCACAGCAGGACGGCCGAGGCGGCGACCAGCAGCACGCGCCCGGCGACGTCCGGCGCCTCCCGGTGCGGCTGGGCGTGTGCGGCGAAGGACGATCCGGCGAGCACGACGGCGGTGATCAGCACGGTGGAGAGCCAGGGCCACCGGGCGGCGCGGTCACGGGACTCCGGGTCGCCGTCGGTCCGGTGCCACCAGGGGGGTCCGTACCTCCACCACCCGGGTTCGTGCTGCTCTTCCATGCCTGCCACGCTAGACGCCGCCGGGAGGCGAGGGCGTCGGCCGAGCGTGGTGATCACGCGTACTCCCCGGGGAGTACGGCGGGCCGACCCGGGAGCAGGGGAGGCCGATCCGGGGAGCACCGGAGGTCGGTCCGAGGGGTACGCGCCCTCACGCTCCCTTCAGCCCCACGCTCTCCCCCAGCCGCCCCGCCGCGTACCGGAAGAGTTCGGCGCGGTCGGTCACCATCCTGTCGAACTGCCCGAACACCTCGAAACCGACCAGCCCGAACAGCTCGGACCAGGCCGCCACCAGCGCGGGCGCCGCCTCGGGCGGCAGGGCCGGGGAGATGTCGGCGGCGAGGCGTTCGGCCTCGGGGCGCAGCTCGGTGGGGAGCGGCGGGAGCACGGAGCCGGTGCCGTCCCGCTGGGCGTCGCCGACGATGCCGACGAGGAGCAGTCCGACGCGGGCGGCGGAGGGGACGGTGGTCGGGGGTGCGGCGTAACCGGGCACGGGCGAGCCGTAGATGAGCGCGTACTCGTGGGGGTGGTCGAGCGCCCAGGCGCGTACCGCCTCGCAGACGGTGGTCCAGCGGCGCAGTGGGGCCGTGCTGTCCGGTAGGGCCGCGTGGGCGGTCTCGGCGGCCTCGCCGAGGGAGTCGTAGGCGTCGATGATGAGCGCGGTGAGCAGGTCGTCGCGGCTCGGGAAGTAGCGGTAGAGCGCGGACGAGACCATGCCCAGCTCGCGCGCCACCGCCCGCAGGGAGAGTTTGGCGGCGCCGTCGGCCGCGAGCTGTCTGCGGGCCGCGTCCTTGATGGCCGCGGTGACCTCGGTCCTGGCCCGCGCGCGGGCGCCCTGTGCGGTGCTCATGCGACGAGTCTGCCATGGAACGAGAGCGGCGCCCACAAAAGAGAGCACCGCTCTTGCGTGAGAGCACCGATCTCGGCACACTGGAGAAAAGCGAGAGCACCGCTCTCCCACAGCAATGGAGGTCGCCATGTCGTCTTCGTCGCCGTACTACGTGCAGGGCAGCCCGATGGCCGTCCGCTTCAACAACGTCATCGGCTGGCTCGCCCGGCACGGGCTCAGCTTCGCGGGCAGCGCCGAGCTGTCGGTGCGGGGCCGCAAGAGCGGCGTGATGCAGCGCATCCCGGTCAATCCGCACACCTACGAGGGCGGGCAGTACCTGGTCTCCGCGCGCGGCCACTCCCAGTGGGTGCGCAACATGCGCGCGGCGGGCGGCGGGGAGCTGCGGGTGGGCCGCAAGGTGCGCACCTTCACGGCGGTGGAGCTGCCGGACGCCGAGAAGGTGCCCGTCGTCCGGACCTATCTGGAGCGCTGGGGCTGGCAGGTGGACGCGTTCTTCGCGGGTGTGACCGCCGGGTCCTCCGACGCGGAGATCCTGGCGGCCGCCCCCGACCACCCGGTGTTCCGGATCACTGTCGCGGACTGACGGCGTTCGCGACGGCCGTCACGCGTCGACGCCGTCGCGAACGGGCGGCCGTCACGAACGGGCGGCCGTCACGACTCGACGAGGTCCTCGTCCTCGTCCGTCACCGGCGCCGCCTGCCCCCGGTCGAGCAGCGCGATGGTGCGCTGGGCGAGCGGGCGGGACCTGACCATCTCGCCGAGCGAGGACGCGCCGCTGGTGATGTCCCGGAACGCCTTCCAGGCGGGGCGGAAGCCGGTCAGCGCGGCGTGGAAGAGCCCGGGCCGGCGTTCGAACGCGGCCAGCAGCCGCTTGCCGACGCTCATCTCCACCCCGAGGCCCGCCTTGACGGCGAACGCGTAGTTCAGGGCCTGGCGCCGGGTGTCCACGGCGTCGTGCGCCTCGGCGATCCGTACCGCCCACTCCCCCGCGAGGCGGCCCGAGCGCAGCGCGAAGGAGATGCCCTCGCGGGTCCAGGGCTCCAGCAGGCCCGCCGCGTCGCCGCAGACCAGCACCCGGCCCCGGGAGAGGGGGGAGTCCTCGGCGCGGCAGCGGGTCAAGTGCCCTGAGGAGACGCTGGGTTCGAACCCGGCGAGACCGAGCCGGGCGATGAAGTCCTCCAAGTACCGCTTGGTGGCCGGGCCTTCACCGCGCCGGGAGATCACGCCGACGGTCAGGGTGTCGCCCTTGGGGAAGACCCAGCCGTAACTTCCGGGCAGCGGACCCCAGTCGATGAGCACCCGGCCCTTCCAGTCCTCGGCGACGGTGTCCGGCACCGGGATCTCCGCCTCAAGACCGAGGTCGACCTGGTCCATCTTGACGCCGACGTGGGCCCCTATCCGGCTGGCGCTGCCGTCGGCGCCGACGACCGCGCGGGCCAGCACCGTCTCGCCGCCCTGGAGCACCACGGCGACCGTGCGCCGGTCCGGGACCGCCGAGCCGTGCTGCTCGACGCGCTGCACAGTGACACCGGTGCGCAGTTCGGCGCCGGCCTTCTGCGCGTGCTCGACCAACTGCTGGTCGAACTCGGGCCGGTTGATGAGCCCGAACAGCATCTGCCGGGAGCGCCGGGTGCGGGTGAAGCGGCCGTTGTGCGAGAACGTGACCGCGTGCACCCGGTCCTTGAAGGGCAGTTCGAAGCCGGGCGGCAGCGCGTCGCGGGAGGGGCCGATGATGCCGCCGCCGCAGGTCTTGTAGCGGGGCAGTTCGGCCTTCTCCAGCAGCAGGACCCGCCGTCCCGCGACCGCCGCCGCATAGGCGGCCGAGGCCCCCGCGGGTCCCGCGCCCACCACGACGACGTCCCAGACCCGCTGCACGCCGTCCGCCGAAGAGTTCTCGCCGCTCACGATGGTCTACCGCTCCGATCCAGCCGATGCCGCTCTCCCGGGCTCCCGGCCGCACCGGAGCGGGGAAACCCATGTCATCCGGCATCCTACGGCGATCACCGCCGGAGCCCACTGTGGGAGGATCGGGGATATCCCAGCAGTTCAACGTCGCGAAAGCAGCGTCGCACCCACGAGGAGCGTGCCCCATGCCGTCGAATCCGGTCGCCGAGACCGTCGTCTCGCTCATGCCCCGCGCCAAGGCGGAGCTGACCGAGCTGGTCGCCTTCAAGTCGGTGGCGGACTTCGAACAGTTCCCCAAGAGCGAGAGCGAGGGCGCGGCGCACTGGATCGCGGACGCGCTGCGCGCCGAGGGCTTCACCGACGTGGCCCTGCTCGACACCCCCGACGGCACCCAGTCGGTCTACGGCTACCTGCCCGGGCCCGAGGGCGCGAAGACCGTCCTGCTCTACGCCCACTACGACGTGCAGCCGCCGCTGGACGAGGCCGCGTGGACGACTCCGCCGTTCGAGCTGACCGAGCGGAACGGCCGCTGGTACGGCCGGGGCAGCGCCGACTGCAAGGGCGGCCTGATCATGCACCTGCTGGCGCTGCGCGCCCTCAAGGCGAACGGCGGCGTGCCGGTCGGCGTCAAGGTGATCGTGGAGGGCTCGGAGGAGCAGGGCACCGGCGGTCTGGAGCGTTACGCCGAGCAGCACCCCGAGCTGCTCACGGCCGACGCCATCGTCATCGGCGACGCGGGCAACTTCCGCGTCGGCCTGCCGACCGTGACCAGCACCCTGCGCGGCATGACGCTGGTGCGTGTCCAGGTGGACACCCTCTCCGGGAACCTGCACTCGGGCCAGTTCGGCGGCGCCGCCCCGGACGCGCTCGCCGCGCTGATCCGGGTCCTGGACTCGCTGCGCGCCGAGGACGGTTCGACCACGGTGGACGGCCTCGGCGCCTCGGAGCACTGGGAGGGCCTGGAGTACACCGAGGAGCAGTTCCGCTCGGACGCCAAGGTGCTCGACGGGGTCGGCCTGATCGGCGACGGCTCGGTGGCGGACCGCATCTGGGCCCGGCCCGCCGTCACGGTGCTCGGCATCGACTGCCCGCCGGTCGTGGGCGCCACCCCGTCGGTGCAGTCGAGCGCCCGCGCGCTGATCAGCCTCCGGGTGCCGCCGGGCACGGACGCCACCGAGGCGTCCAAGCTGCTCCAGGCCCACCTGGAGACGCACGTGCCGTGGGGCGCCAAGGTCACCACCGAGCAGATCGGCAGCGGCCAGCCCTTCCGCGCCGACACCACCAGCCCGGCCTACCAGGCGATGGCCACGGCCATGGCCGCCGCCTACCCCGGCGAGACCATGCAGTACGCGGGCCAGGGCGGCTCCATCCCGCTCTGCAACACCCTCGCCTCCCTCTACCCGCAGGCGGAGATCCTGCTCATCGGCCTCAGCGAGCCCGAGGCCCAGATCCACGCGGTCGACGAGAGCGTGTCCCCCGAGGAGCTGGAGCGCCTCTCGATCGCCGAGGCCCTGTTCCTCCAGGAGTACGCGGCGAACTGACCCGCCCTCCGTGACGGCCCCCGGCATGAGACACCGCCGGGGGCGCTCCCCTACGCCTCGTGCACCCGCCTGAGCTGACGGCCCTCCTCGGCGCCGAGCGGTGCCGGCAGTTCGGTGCGGGCCCGCTCGGCCGGCTCCGCGCAGCGCTCCAGGGTCCTCGGTGACGGACTTCCGGACGACCGCCGTCGCCCGCACACCGCCCGAGCCGTACACCCGCCGGCTCACCGAACTCCGGGACCCCTACCGTCAAGGGACCTTGCGCCCCGGCGTCTTCGCGCGCATCCCGCTCGCGGACGCCTCGGAAGCCCACCGGATCATCGAGTCCCGCCGCACCTCGGCCAGGTGGTCCTTGTCCCGTGAACCAGGTCAGCCGACCGGCGTCCCCGCCTCCAGGTAGATCGCCGCACCCCGCTCGCGCGCCCGCAGGGCCCAGCGGAGGCGTTCGTAGCGGACCGGGGGGAGCATACCGGCGGCGTCGTGTTCGGAGGCGAAGCGCCAGGCGCGGAGTTCGGGGCCGGGGAGGTGGACGCGGGCGGCTTCGGCGGGGTCGAGGCGGCCGCCATCGAAGAGGAGGCGCAGGCCGCCGTAGCCGGGCGGGTCGGGGCGTTCCCAGTCGACGACGAGCAGCCGGGGCACCTCGCGCAGCCGTATGCCGGTCTCCTCGGCGACCTCGCGCATCCCGGCGCGGGCGGGGGCCTCGCCGGGTTCGACCACACCGCCGGGGAACTCCCACCCGGGCTTGTAGGTGGGGTCGACGAGGAGCACCTGGTCGTGTGCGTCGAAGAGGAGCACCCCGGCAGCCAGGGTCTCGGCGGTGGGCTCGGGGGTCTGCACGATGTCGCAGGGGCGGGCCGCGCCGCTGCCGATGGCCTCGGTGACGCACAGGGCGGCCTCGCGCGGCGTGAGGGCGCCGGTGTCGATCGGGTGGGCGTCGGCGGCGAGCCAGGAGGCGAACGCGGCGCGATAGGGCTCGATGTGGTCGTAGGCCCACTGACGCACCCGCATCTCGCCGTCGGGGAGGTCCGGCGGTACGTCCCGGGCGGCTATGCGGGCGCGCAGGATCGTTTCGGCCGGGGCGAGCACCAAGTGGCGCACGGCGATGCGGCGGGCGGCGAGGCCGCCGAAGATCTCGTCGCGGTACTCCTGGCGCAGCAGGGTCATCGGCACGATGAGCGTGCCGCCCAGCTCGGCGAGCATCGCGGCCGCCGTGTCGACGACGAGACGGCGCCAGATCGGCAGGTCCTGGAAGTCGCCGACCTCGGCCAGGTGCTTGGCGGGCAGCAGCCGGGACAGCTCCGCGCCGATGATCTCGGGGTCGAAGAGCGTGCTGTTCGGGATCAGTTCGATCAGTTCCCGTGCGGTGGTGGTCTTGCCCGCACCGAACGCGCCGTTGATCCAGACGACGGTCACGGTTCCCCCTCTTGTGTTGGCCCCCTGGGGCTTGCCCGTTCCACCCTGCCACGGAAACCACCCCCAGTTGAGGGCGCACAGCGCGGCGCCGGCACTCCCGCGAACGGGGCGCCGGCGCCTCACTCGGCGGTGTCAGGCCGTACCGAGCGTGCCCTCGTCCAGGTCCAGGCTCTCCTGGCTGACGAGGTGGTCGACCGTGCCCAGGGTGTCGGTGACCCTGAGGTCCTTCAGCGCGCCGTCCTCGGCCGCGTGGGACGGGGTGACGGCGGCCACGACGAATCCGGTGGCGAGGCTGGCGATGGCGAGCATGCTGCGCTTCTTCATGCCCTGACCAACTGCCACGGCGCCCGGAGGTCACGCGGCCCGGCCCCTGTGCGGGAATGCGTGCCACCGGCCGGACACGCGCCGAAAGGCGTGCGGCGACTCCCCCACCCTGTCGGTGGCCGAGTCGCCGCACGCCTTTCGGCGCGGAATGCGCCGCGTCAGTCCTGCGCGGCGTCCTTCAGCTTCTCCTTGGCCTGGCGGGCGTCGCCGACAACCTGTTCGGCGCGGCCCTCGGCGGTCAGCTTCTCGTTGCCCACCGTGCGGCCCGCGGCTTCCTTGGCCTTGCCGCCGGCCTGCTCGGTCGCCGCCTTGGCCTTCTCGCTGGCGCTCATGCCGCTCACCTTTCGCCGTGCCGTTGTTTCCTGATGGGAGGCGAATGGCCGCTACTCCACGACGCAAACCCCTTGACCGGAACTCGGTTTGCCCTGGCCCGGCCGCCTCCCGGATCTGACGGCGGCGCAAATCAACGACAGATGCCCGGAAGTCCGGTGATCTAACTTTGTTTTCGTGCGCATGTGTGGCGGCGACGGGGACATTAGGCGGTCAGGAGGTTGATAAACATGGTTCCCCTGATTCTGGTTCTGCTTCTGGCTCTTATTCTTTTCGGTGCGGGTTTCGCGCTGAAGGCCCTGTGGTGGGTCGCGGTCATCGTTCTCGTCCTGTGGCTGCTCGGCTTCATCGTCCGTCCGGCCGGCAGTGGCGGCCGCAAGGGCCGCTGGTACCGCTGGTAGAGCGCCTCGGCGCGATTCCCCACCCCTGACGTGAAGTGGCCCGGCCGGCATCGGCCGGGCCACTTCACGTCTCGGTGCCCGTCGGTGGTGCGGTGAGGTGGTCGAGAACGTTGGTGAGTTGCAGCATTCGGTCGAGGTGGGGCGGCCGGTTGTCCAGGTGCAGGGTGGCGCCGAGGGCGTTGGTGCGGCGGTGGATCATCAGCAGGGCCGTCAGGCCGGAGGAGTCGATGTGCGCCAGCTCGCGGAAGTCGAGTCGTACGTCCCGTGGGGTGGGAGGGGCGGCCCTCAGCTCCTGGCTGACCTCGTCGAGGAGGTCGTCGCTCGTGTCGTGATCGAGCTCACCGCCGATCATCACGATGAGCGTGCCGGGCTCGCGGCGGAAGGTCAGGGTGAATTCACTGGGCGTCAGGTGAGTCATGCGTGTATGCCGGGGCCGGGGACGGGACGGGTGAGGTGGTCGTTCAGGGCGTTCGCGCCGTGCTCGAGCAGTTTGACGGTGCGCGGGAAGTCACGGAGCCGCTCGGCGAGGGCGTCGAGGGCGGCCGACAGCGAATGGGCGGGCACCCCCCGGACGGTGAGGATGCCGGCGGTCCAGGTGACGAACGTCGTGAACAGCGCGGGGTCGTCGACATAGAGGGCGGTGGCCAGGAAGTCGACGATATGGGCGATGTCCTCGGCGGTGCGTTCGTGCTGGGCGCTGCTGTAGGCGCGCATGGCGGGAAATCGGTGTTCCAGGTCGGCCAGGGCCTGCCGGACGAGCCGCGGCCGGGACTGGGCGACCAGGGTGTACTCCTGGTCGGCCAGATGCGGCAGATCGTCCACGGCGTGCCGCATCGCCGAGGCGTCCGGTCGCGGTATGCCGCCCTCCAGGGTGGCGGCCGCGGCACGCGCGTCGGCCGCCCACCCGTCGGCCTTCAGAGCGGTGGCGTAGCGGCCGTCGGGGCCGAAGGCGCGACCACCGGCCAGGACGGGCACCCCGATGGACTGGCAGGCGGTGACGGCCGCGTGGGCCGTGGGCAGATGGGTGGGGATCGAGGCGGACAGCAGGACCGCGTCCGCGTGGGTCAGGTGCAGATGGGCGATCAGGTGCGGAGTGGGGGTCTGGGCGCCGAGATAGTCCACCCGCCAGCCGCGCAGGGCGAGGACCTCGGCGACCAGGCGAGCGGGCAGCGCGTGCCATTCGCCGTCCACGCAGCTCACCGTCACCCGGCCGCGATCGGCGGTCCGTCGGCCGGCGCCGGGGCGGTGGGCGAGGGCGGCGATGACCCGCTCGTTGATGGCGGTGGCGGCGTGTTCCTGGGCCACGCTGATCCGGTCGGCCGCCCATTCGCGTCCGACTCTCTCCTGCACGGGCGCGATGACCTCGAGCAGCAGGGTCTCCTCGTCCACTCCCCCGGCCAGGGCGTCGTGGACGGTCGCGGCGGCCCGGCGCTCGTCGCCGTCGGCGACCGCCTGCCACAGCTTCCCCACCGTGGCATCGATTTCGGTGGCCTCGCTCACCGGATGGTCCCCTCGGCCGGTCCGCCGTCCGCCTGCCCGTCGACGACGCTCGGCGCGCCGGTGCGGGGGGCGGTGACGGCCATGACGGCCATGTCGTCGTGACGGCCGGTGCCGAGCCACTGGGAGACCAGCATCTGTACCCGCTCGACCACCGCCTCCGCCGGAAGACCGGCGCACTCGGCGAGCGCCCGCTTCAGCCGGTTCTCGCCGAAGAGGTCGTCACCCAGCGGGCCGCCGCGGGCCTCGGTGATCCCGTCGGTGTACAGCAGGCAGGTCTCGCCCGGTGCGAGGTACGTCTCGACCGTGCGCGCCGTCACGGTGGGCAGCGCGCCGACCAGGGTGCCGCGGGTCTCCGCCTCCTCCACGGTGCCGTCGGTGCGCACGATGAGGGGTGGCATGTGCCCGGCGCTGGTCAGCCGCAGCCGCACCCGGCCGTCGCGGCGACGGACGGACGCCAGCGTGAGAGTGGCGAAGCGGGCGTGGTGGGAGGTGAGCAGCGCGCTGTTGAGCAGGTTGAGGATGTGCTCGTGGTCGTCGGCGAGGGGCAGCAGGGCGTGCAGAGTGTTGCGGATCTTGCCGGTCAGGACCGCCGCGTTCAGGCCCTTGCCCGCCACGTCACCGAGGACGACCAGCGTCTCCTCGTCGGGTCCGGCGCCGGGGTGGACGTCGTAGAAGTC
Organism: Streptomyces sp. NPDC005004; assembly: GCF_053600675.1. NCBI lineage: Bacteria > Bacillati > Actinomycetota > Actinomycetes > Kitasatosporales > Streptomycetaceae > Streptomyces > Streptomyces sp. NPDC005004. The sequence continues at coordinate 130,826 of NZ_JBSGAH010000005.1, read as the reverse complement.
GCCGCCTACGCGCTCGTGGTCGGCGGAGCTGCGGTAGCCCCCGGCGTACTCCACGCCGTGCACCGTGCGCAGCGCGGGCGGCAGGAGGTCCTGCATGAGGGTGGCGGTGATCGTGGCCTGCTCGGTGTAGAGGCGGGCGGCGGACAGGGCCGCCCCGGCGCGTGCGGCGAACAGACGGGCGAAGACCTCCTCGCCCTCGGTGAAGGCCTGCTCGGTGCTGGAGCGCAGCAGGATGAGGGCGCCGGCCGGGACGCCGTGTCCGGGCAGCGGCGTGACGATCACGGAGCCGACCGGTCCGGCGAAACCCTCCGGGACGGCCCAGTCGGGGATCTCGGCGGGGTTGATCCAGCGGGCGGGCACCGGCGGGAAGCCCTGCAAAGCCTCCCGCAGTCCGGGCACGCCGGCGATGTCGACCTGCCGGGTGGTCTGCACGACGGGGCCGCCCGCGCAGGCGTAGGTGAGGGAGAAGCGCCGGCCTCGCGGCGGCGCGATCAGGACGGCGGCTTCGGCAAGATGTTCCGCGGCCATGGCGGCGGCCACCTCCATGCACCGCGGCACGTTGAGCGTGGACAGCAGCGTGCTGGACGTCTCCGACAGCACCTCGGCGCGCCGTCGGGTGTCGCTGAGCGCCGTCTCGGCCAGGCGGCGATCGGTGTCGTCGACCAGCCACCACACGACGTCGCCCTCGATGACCGTGGGATGCGCCTCGAAGAACCGGTCGCCGATGGCTCCGTACGGGACCTTCGTGTCCGTACCAGGAGAGGGTGCGGCGAGGACGCACCGATGGGCGTCCGCGAGCCAGGCCGGAACCTGCTCGGAGAACCGGGCGCCGCTCGCCGCGTCCGGCAGTACCTGCCGGGCCGCGTCGTTCAGGCGCCCCAGCCGGCCGTGTCGGTCGGTGACCAGCACGGGATAGGGGGCATCAGTCCACGCGGGCCTGATGTCCAGGCCCGCCTCGGACGGACGGGCGGAAAAGCTGTGGGACGCAGTCACAAATACAGGCACGCACGGTGCGCACCTCACCACCTTCCTGTCAGTCGGAAACAGTTGTCCTGCGGCAACCGTCCCCCACCGGGGCGGTTCTTTGCAACCAGCGCAGCAAATACACACGCAACCGCCACAAAAGGGCCCGACCGGGAACGGCGGGACCGCCTGCGGCGATCGGACCGCGAACACCGCGGTGAAGACGACCGCCGAACCGGCCGGTGCCGCCGACCGCGCCGTGGACGCCTCCCCGGCGGGTTCCCGGCCTCCGCCCCGCCCTCACCGCGCCCCCGGTGGAGCGAACAAGGACCTCAACAGGGCACTATGACTCCCATGATGGACAGCGGTCACCAGCTCGACGACTCCGAGGCCACGGCTTCGCCCGCGGTGTCCTACTCCCGCCCGGAGGATGGCCTGTGGATCATCGGCCTGCGCGGGGACGTCGAACTCCACCTCATGGAGGACGTCGAGGCCGCCACCAGTGCCGCCCTGTGCCGAAGCCGCGGCCCCGTACTGTTCGACCTGCGGGAACTCGGCTTCTGCGACTCGTCGCTGCTCAACCATCTGCTGCGCACCACCCGGCAGCGCCAGGTGGCCCTGCTCGGCGCCGACCGGAACGTACGGCGTCTCCTCGAAGTGACAGGAGCGGGAACCGTGCTGCCGCTGTATCCCGACCTCGACGCGGCGCGCACCGCCCTGTCCCTGCCGCCCTCACCGGACCGCCCATGAGCACCCTCGACCCGTCCCCTCACGTACCCGATCCCCGCGAGGACAGCGGCGGGCCGGTCCGGCCGAGCGCCGTGTTCTCCGCGGACTCCAGCACCTCCTCGCCCGGCGACGCCCGCCGGCTGGCCGTCGCCTACCTCCGGGATCACTGTCCGGGCGCCGACATTCCGGCCGTCCAGGTCGTGCTCAGCGAACTGGTCACCAACGCCGCCCGGCACACCCCCGACGGCACCTGGACCGTCACACTGCGTCACGCCGACGGAATGCTCACCCTCCAGGTCGAGGACTCCAGTCCCCGTCTCCCGCGCCCCCGGCAGGGCGACACCCTCGACGGGCGCGGCGGCCTCGGCCTGGGACTGGTGGACAGCCTCAGCGACTTGGTCACCACGCTGCGCACCCCGAGGGGCAAGGCGGTCGTCGCCCACTGGAAGGTGGACCGGTCCGCCTCCGCCGGGCAGGGAGAGTCTCCCGTGTAGCTCCGAACCGCGTGCTTGGCCCCGTCTCCTCCGCGTGGTGAGCGGTACGGGGCGCGCCACGCGAACCCGGCACGCCGGGAGACCGCATCGAAACCCACACAACCGAACGGCCGATACCCGTTCGTCGCGAGTCTTCCAACACAGTCCCACACGTCCTACCGTAATCGCGCACCGCTGACACGAACATGCCGTCACCCGCGCACGCGAGTCGGAGGACCGTGGACGATGCGTCACCCCCACATGTACAGATCCCGCAGATCCGGTGTCACCGCGGTCGGCGCGCTCGCCGCCGCGCTGCTGGTGAGCGCCGCCGCCCTGACCGTGCCCGCCGCGGCGACTCCCGTGCGGAGTCCGGCCGTCGCCCCGGACGGCGGTCTCGCCCTCACCCCGCCCATGGGCTTCAACAACTGGAACTCCACGCATTGCCGGGCCGAGTTCAACGAGACCATGGTCGAGGGCATCGCGGACCTCTTCGTCGACAAGGGCCTGAAGGACGCCGGTTACCAGTACGTCAATCTGGACGACTGCTGGGCGCTGCCGAACCGGGACGCGAACGGGCAGTTGGTGCCAGACCCGGCTCGGTTCCCCCATGGGATCAAGGCCGTTGCCGACTATGTGCACGCCAGGGGACTCAAGCTCGGCATCTACACCAGCGCGGGCACCAAGACGTGCGACACCGCGGGCTTCCCCGGCGCGCTCGGCCACGAGGCGAGCGACGCACGGCAGTTCGCGGAGTGGGGCGTCGACTACCTCAAGTACGACAACTGCAACAACCAGGGCGTCGACGCACGGCAGCGTTACCGCACGATGCGTGACGCCCTGAAGGCCACCGGGCGCCCCATCGTCTTCAGCATCTGCGAGTGGGGCGAGAACAAGCCCTGGGAGTGGGCCGCCGACGTGGGCCAACTCTGGCGTACCACCGGGGACATCAGCGACAACTGGGGCTCGATGCTGTCGATCCTCAAGCAGAACCTGCCCCTCGCGCCCTACGCCGGTCCGGGCCACTGGAACGACCCCGACATGCTGGAGGTCGGCAACGGCGGCATGACGGACACCGAGTACCGCTCGCACTTCTCCCTCTGGTCGATCATGGCGGCTCCGCTGCTCATCGGCACCGATCTGCGCAAGGCGTCCGCCGAGACCCTCGGCATCCTCGGCAACAAGGAGGTCGTCGCGGTCGACCAGGACCCGCTGGGCCGCCAGGGGACGGTCGTCTCGTCCGAGGGCGGCCGCTGGGTCGTCACCAAGGAAATGGCGGACGGCAGCCGGGCGGTGGCCCTCTTCAACGAGTCCGCGAGCGCCCAGCACATCGCCACCAGCGCCTCGGCCGTGGGGCTGCCCAAGGCGGCCGGCTACACCCAGCGGGACCTCTGGCGGCACCGCAGCCTCAACACGGCGGGCACCATCGCCGCGACCGTCCCGGCCCACGGCACCGTCCTGCTGCGGGTGTCGGCGGACGGCCACTGGGCGACGCATCCCCCGGCCACCGAACTCGGCCTGGCCGAACATCCGTTGATCGAGGCGGGCACTCCGGCCACCCTGACCACCACCCTCACCGACCTGGGCCGTACGACAGCCCACCGGGCGTCCGTGTCCCTGACCGGCCCCGACGGCTGGGGCGTACGCGCCCTCTCCCCCACCCGAACCGCGACGCTCGCCCCGGGCAGGTCCCTGCGCACCCGTTGGCGCGTCACGGCCCCGGAGGGCACCCCCGCCGGCTCCTACGCCCTTTCCCTGCGCGCGAGTTACCGCTCGGCCACCGGGACCCGGGTCACCGACGTCCTCCCGCTGACCGCCGACGTGGTGGTACGCCCGCCCTCCGGCACCTCCTACCTCAGCGACCTGCCCTGGATGTCGGCCACCGGCGGCTGGGGTCCCGTGGAGCGCGACACCAGCAACGGGGAGAGCGCGGCGGGCGACGGCAACCCCCTCACCATCGGCTCGGTGCCCTACACCAAGGGACTCGGCACCCACGCGCCCAGCGAGATCGTCTACTACATCGGCGGCCGGTGCACGCGGTTCACCGCCGAGGTGGGCGTGGACGACGAGAAGGACACCAAGGGCACCGTCGCCTTCGAGATCTGGAAGGACGACACCAAGGCGGCCTCGACCGGCGTCCTCACCAACGCGGACCCCGCCCATCCCCTGACCGCCGACGTCACCGGCGCCCGGGTGATACGTCTCGTCGTCACGGACGGCGGCGACGGCATCGACTCGGACCACGCGGACTGGGCGGAGGCGCGGGTGAGCTGCTGAGAAGCGGGAGTTCACGGCGGTCCTCCCTGTGAGTGAGCCGACCGCCTCGGTACCGCAGCACCCTGTCCACTCGTCCGGGTGAACGCGGGCCGCCGCCCCCTGCCGTACTCCGGCCGGGGGCGGCGGCTCTGCCACGCGGCGCCTGATCATCCGCGACCGGTCCGGTGTCCTTCCCCGTCCATGAGCGGTGGCGCCCGGTGCCGCGATCACGTCGTTACGATCTGCGGCGCCGAGGCCAGCGCGTCGATGCCTGCCGTCATGCACAGGGCCGACCTCCCGTTATGCCGTCATGCGGACGCGGCTCGGACCCGGCTGTCGTAAGGACGACGACGAGCGGGACGACGGGGAGAGACATGGACCGGACGCATGAACGGGGTGGCCCGGACGGGAAGTCGAGTGCGGGGGTGCGGCTGGCGCTGCTGCTGCGCCGTTGGTGGGAGGAGAGCGGCAGCTCCTCCGGCGGCGCCCGGCCCACCCAGCAGGCGCTGGCCGCGCGGCTGGGGGTCGACCAGACGACGCTGTCGCGCTACCTGAACCCGAAACACCTGTCGGCCGCTCCTCTGCGGGTTGTCGACTCGCTGCACGCCCAGTTGCGGGCCCCGGCGGCGGAGCTGGAGCAGGCACGGGCGCTGTGCCGGGCCGCGCAGCGGGAGAACGGCCGTCGGCGGACGGCCACGCCGACGGACGCCGACGAGATCCCGACAGCCGATGCCGCACCTGGCGGGGCGCCCGCCACCACCCCCGGGAAGGACGGAACGGCCGTCGGCGGACGGACTCCCTCCCGTTGGCTCACGCCGGTGCTCGTCGCGGCGGCCATGGTGCTCGCGTTCACCGCCGGGGTTCTGGTCCACCGCCGGCTCTCCCCCCAGGACCACGTCACCATGGCCAACGGGCCGGCCGGTGCCGCCCCGGCGAGCAAGGGGCCGTACCAGTGGCCCTTGCTGCGCGTGGGCGAGGACTGCTTCGCCCGCGGCCGCGCACTGCAGTACCTGCTGAGGGCACATGGCTACCCGGTGCCGACCGACGGCTTCTTCGGGGAGGACACCCGGAAGGCAGCCCTCGGGTTCCAGCGGCGGGAGGAGATCCCCGCCGACGGGAAGGTGGGCGGACTCACCTGGCCGCGGCTGGTGATGGACGTCAGGCCCGGCAGCGGATCGTACGAGGTACGGGCCGTGCAGGAGCTTCTGGCCAATGTGAACCGGGGTCACACACCGGTGTCGGGGAGGTTCGACACGGAGACCGCGGAGCAGGTGAAGCAGTTCCAGCACGAGCACGGCCTGCGCGCGACCGGCCGGGTGGAGAAGGACACCTGGCTGACCCTCCTGGCGAAACAACTCCCTCCGGCCCATGCGCCGGAGTACCAGCGGACCATGGTTCCGCTGCCTTCCTCCTCACGGTGAGACCCGCCTTCGGGCACACCGTCGGGCAGGTGCCGCACATCGGGGCATAACACCAGTTCAGAGCCCTGTCATGCAGGCTGCATCGATGTGCCTGGACAAGCCGCCGGGATGGTCTTCTTCCGCCCGGCCGTCCCGGCCATGCTGATTCCGCGACCGGCGCTCCAGGACGGCCCGCCCCAGCGGCGCCCACGCCCTCGTCCGGTCCGCTTCCCGTCAGCACGTCGCCCGAAGGGGGCACCCATGTCCGCTGTCCGCAAGATCCTCACGTCCGTCGCCTCGGCAGTCGTCCTCGCCGGCGGGCTCGCCGTCGGCGCCGCCGGCCATGCGAGCGCGAGCGCCTGCCCGTCCTCATCGTCCCCGTTGATCGGCGGGGCGGAGGCTCACTGGAGCATTCGCTGTTCCGGCCGCGACGTGGTCATGTCCGGCTGGGTCCAGGACACCCGCGCGGACGGCAAGTGCGCCGTAGTCCGCATCAACGCCGGCAACGGCACGTTCAAGCGCCCGACCGCGTGCGGCTCCGGCGCCCGCAAGCAGTTCTCCTACAAGTTCACCAGGACGAACAAGGCGGAGGGCCGCCTGGCCCTCGCCTGACCGCGCACCGGGGGCGGGCGGCGGCGCCCGCCCCCGCGTCTTCCACGCACGCGTCGTACGGAATGGACAAGGGACACACATGAACAGCAACGGACGTCACCTGCGCGGTGCCGTGATCGCCGGGGCCGTACTGGCCACGCTGAGCCTGACGCCGGCCGCGGCGGCACGGAACCCCGCCGGGGCACCCCCGGCGACCTTCCTGGTCTTCGACAAGAACCCGGACGACCCCGGCGACTCACGGCTCGACGTCTACCGTGGCACCAAGCTCTGGGCCGCCTACCGGGCCGGTTCGGGCCACGGCGCGAAGACCAAGGACGACTGCGCCGTCAGGAGGGGCTGGATCCCGAACGGCACCTGGAAGATCCGGGGCAGGTACACCCGGTACAACGGCCGCGTCATCAAGGGCTACGCACTCCAGCTGGAGGACATCCCGTGCTCCTCGGGCAAGCGGAAGCGCACGGAGATGTTCATCCACTCGGAGATGAACCGCGCCGGCGGCCGGGGCCGCCCCGAGTCCCAGCGCTGGGACGGCAACCGTGACTACCTGTCCAACGGCTGCGTGAAGCTGGCGCCGGACGACATCAAGAAGATGTTCCGCCTCCTGGACCGCATCGGCCGGCCGACCCACCTGCGCGTGGTGGACTGACGCGGCGACGGGACCCGAGGACCCTTCAGACCCCCGCCGCGGTCGCGTCCGGTCTGCGGCTCAGTGCCGCCGCGGCGGCACCCACCAGTCCCGCGTCCGTGCCCATCTGCGCGGGAGCGACGGTAAGGCGCTGGACGAACGACAGCGTCGCGTACCGCGCGAGGGCCTTGCGGAGGGGGACGAAGAGGACGTCGCCGGCCTTGCCGACGCCGCCGCCGATCACCGCGATGTCGATCTCGACGAGGGTCGCGGTGGCGGCGATGCCGGCGGCGAGGGCCTGGGCGGCGCGTTCGAAGGCGGCGACGGCGACCGGGTCGCCCGCGCGGGCGGCGGCGGCCACGGCGACGGCGGAGGTGTCGCCGTCGGGGCCGGGCCGCCAGCCCTGTTCCAGGGCGCGGCGGGCGATGTTGGGGCCGCTGGAGAGCCCCTCGACGCAGCCGCGCGAGCCGCAGGGACACAGCTCGCCGTCCAGGTCGACGCTGATGTGGCCGATGTGACCGGCGTTGCCGGTGGGACCGGGGTGCAGTCGGCCGCCCAGGACCAGACCGCCGCCGACGCCCGTGGAGACCACCATGCACAGCGCGTTGTCGTGGCCGCGCGCCGCGCCCTGCCAGTGCTCGGCGGCCGTGATGGCCACGCCGTCCCCGATCAGCTCCACCGGCAGACCGCCCCCGGTCGCCGCGCGCACCCGCTCCACGAGCGGATAGCCGCGCCAGCCCGGCACGTTGACGGGGCTGACGGTGCCCGCGGAGGCGTCCACTGGTCCGGCGCTGCCGATGCCGACGGCCTCGGCGCGGGACCACAGCGGCGAGGCGGACAGCTCGGCCAGCACCTCCTCGACCGCGCGCATGACCGTGTCACCGTCCTCGCGGGCAGGCGTGGCACGCTGCGTCCGCATGAGGATCCGGCCGTCGCCGTCCACCAGCGCGCCCGCGATCTTGGTGCCGCCGATGTCCAGCGCAGCCACGAGGTCGGTGTGCATCAGTGTCAGGTCTCCCCGTCGAGCCGTGAGATGGAGCGAAGCTGGAACACGCCCCCGACCGGTCACGACGGACCTGGACCGGGGACGGCGGTGGACAGTCTCTCGCGCACCTGACAACGTTGTCCAGGCTCTATGCTCGACGCCACACGCTCGTACCGGCCCCGACCGGGGCACCGGCCAGTGAAGACCACGGACGACAGGACAGGACTGCGCATCGTGCCCGAGACCACCCGCCGGGCGGACGCCGCCGGCGCCACCGGCCGTTACGGCAACCGGCCCACCATGAAGGACGTGGCCGCGCGGGCCGGGGTGGGGCTCAAGACGGTCTCCCGCGTGGTCAACGGCGAGCCCGGGGTCACCCCGGACACCGAACGGCGCGTCCAGGAGGCCATCGACGCCCTGGGCTTCCGGCGCAACGACAGCGCGCGCGTGCTCCGCAAGGGCCGCACGGCCAGCATCGGCCTGGTCCTGGAGGACCTCGCGGACCCGTTCTACGGCCCGCTGAGCCGCGCGGTCGAGGAGGTGGCCCGCGCCCACGGCGCCCTGCTGATCAACGGCTCCAGCGCCGAGGACCCCGAGCGGGAACGGGAGCTGGCGCTCGCTCTGTGCGCACGCCGGGTGGACGGGTTGGTGGTGATCCCGGCCGGGGACGACCACCGCTATCTGGAGCCGGAGATCAGGGCGGGCGTCGCGACGGTGTTCGTGGACCGCCCGGCCGGGCGCATCGAGGCGGACGTGGTGCTCTCCGACAACTTCGGGGGCGCCCGCGACGGCGTGGCCCATCTCATCGCGCACGGGCACCGCCGGATCGGCTTCATCGGCGACATGCCGAACATCCACACGGCGGCGGAGCGGCTGCGCGGCTACCGGGCCGCCATGGAGGACGCGGGAATAGCCGTCGAGGACGACTGGATGTCGCTCGGCGCGACCAACCCGGAACGGGTGCGCCGGGCGGCCGAGGAGATGCTGACCGGGCCCTCGCCGGTGACCGCCGTGTTCACGGGCAACAACCGGGTGACGGTCACCGTGATCCGGGTGCTGGCCGAGCACACGCGCCCGGTCGCCCTGGTCGGGTTCGACGACTTCGAGCTGGCCGACCTGCTCCAGCCGGGGGTGACGGTCGTCGCGCAGGACGCGGCCGCGCTGGGCCGTACGGCCGCCGAGCTGCTGTTCCGGCGGCTGGACGGCGCGCTCGTGGCGCCCGAGCGGATCGAGCTGCCGACCCGGCTGATCGAGCGGGGCTCGGGCGAACTGCCCCCGGCGGACTGAGACTTCGGTGGGCTCAGGCTGGGCGGCCACCGGGAGCCGCGTAGGACTCCAGGCCGGCCCGGCTCAGCCCGGTCGCCGCGGTGACCTCGGCACTGTCGAGGGCACCGCAGTCCAGACCGCGCAGCAGGTGGCCGGCGAGGGCCCGGGCGGTGGCAGGCTCGTCCATGACGTCTCCCCCCGCGCGGGCGACGTAGCGGGCGAGCCGGTCGGCGGCGCGCTCGAACCCCTCGCGGTAGAAGGCGAAGACGGCCGCGTAACGGGTCGGCAGATGGCCGGGGTGCATGTCCCAGCCCTGGTAGTAGGCGCGGGCCAGGGAGCGGCGGACGAGGCGGTGATGCAGCCGCCAGGCCGCGTGGACCTGCTCGGCGGGGCCGACCGGCAGCACGTTGGTGGAGCCGTCGGACAGGCGGACGCCGGTGCCCGCGGCGGCGACCTGCATGACCGCCTTGGCGTGGTCGGCGGCGGGGTGGTCGGGTGCCTGGTGGGCGGCGGAGACGCCGAGGGCGGCGCTGTAGTCGAAGGTGCCGTAGTGGAGTCCGGTGACACGGTCCTCCCCCGCCTGGATCATGCGGGCGACGGTCGCGGTCCCGTCGGCGGCGAGGACGGCCTGGCCGGTCTCGATCTGGATCTCGAAGCCGAGGCGGCCGCGCTCCAGTCCGTGGGTCTCCTCGAAGGCGTCCAGCAGCCGTGCGAACGCGGTCACTTGCTCGGCGTATGTCACCTTCGGCAACGTCAGCACCAGCCCCTCGGGCAGCCCGCCCACCGCGAGCAGCCCGGTGAGGAAGACGTCCAGGGTGCGGATGCCCCGCTCGCGCACCCCGGCCTCCAGGCACTTGACGCGGATGCCGGTGTACGGCGGCGCCGTGCCCTTCTCGTACGCCTCGGCCACGAGCCGGGCGGCGCGGGCGGCGGCCTGGTCCTCCTCCGCGGAGGGGCGGATACCGTAGCCGTCCTCGAAGTCGACCCGGAGGTCTTCCACCGGTTCGCGCTCCAGCTTGGCGCGGACGCGGGCGTACACCGGGTCGGCGAGTTCGGCGGACAGCCCGAGGACGGCCGCGAAGGACCCGGCGTCGGGGGCGTGCCGGTCGAGGGCGGCGAGGGCTCTGTCGCCCCAGGCGCGCGGGGTGTCGGCGGCGTAGGCGTCGGCGGGGACGTAGACGGTGTGGACGGGCTGGCGGGTGCCGGGGTCGCCCGGGTAGCGGCGGGCCAGGTCGGCGTCGACGGGGGCGAGAAGGGCGCCGACGCGTTCCGCGACCGAGTCCGCGAGGCTGGTCCTGATCTTCTCCTGCCCGTCCATCCACACCCTCCCTCTCGCGCGGCGCGGAGCCGGACGGGTCCGCGCGCCGAAGCTATCCGGGGTGATTCTCGCTGGTCAACACCCTCCGGTCCCGGTCGACATCCTGCGAACGGGCGGGAGACGCGGAACCCCCGCGGCCGGGGACCGGTCGCGGGGGTTGCTGTGCGCACGGGCGCGCTCCGGCGCGCCCCGGCGGGATCAGCCCTTGCGGGTCTTGATCTCGTCGGTGAGCTGCGGGACGACCTCGAAGAGGTCGCCGACGACGCCGTAGTCGACCAGGTCGAAGATCGGGGCCTCGGGGTCCTTGTTGACGGCCACGATCGTCTTGGAGGTCTGCATACCGGCGCGGTGCTGGATGGCGCCGGAGATGCCGTTGGCGATGTAGAGCTGCGGCGAGACGGACTTGCCGGTCTGACCGACCTGGTTGGTGTGCGGGTACCAGCCGGCGTCCACGGCGGCGCGGGAGGCGCCCACGGCCGCGCCGAGGGAGTCGGCCAGCGCCTCGATGATCGCGAAGTTCTCCGCGCCGTTCACGCCACGGCCGCCGGAGACGACGATCGCGGCCTCGGTCAGGTCCGGGCGACCGGTCGACTCGCGCGGGGTGCGGCCGGTGACCTTGGTGCCGGTGGCCTGGTCGGAGAAGGACACCGACAGGGCCTCGACGGCACCGGCGGCCGGGGCGGCCTCGACGGCGGCCGAGTTCGGCTTGACCGTGATGACCGGGGTGCCCTTGACGACACGGGACTTGGTGGTGAAGGACGCGGCGAACACCGACTGGGTGGCCACCGGGCCCTCGTCGCCGGCCTCGATGTCGACGGCGTCGGTGATGACGCCGGAGCCGGTGCGCAGCGCCAGGCGGGCGGCGATCTCCTTGCCCTCGGCGGAGGACGGGACCAGCACGGCGGCCGGGGACACGGCCTCGACGGCGGCCTGGAGGGCGTCGACCTTCGGGACGACGAGGTAGTCGGCGTACTCGGACGCGTCGTGGGTGAGGACGCGGGTCGCGCCGTGCTCGGCCAGCGTGGCGGCGGTGTCGGCGGCGCCGTTGCCCAGCGCGACCGCGACGGGCTCGCCGATGCGGCGGGCCAGCGTCAGCAGCTCCAGGGTGGGCTTGCGGACGGCACCGTCCACGTGGTCGACGTAGACGAGGACTTCAGCCATGGGATTGCTCTCCTGCGTAACGAAGTTGAGGGGCGGTCTGGGCGCGGGGCCTTAGATGAACTTCTGGCCCGCGAGGAACTCGGCGAGCTGCTTGCCGCCCTCGCCCTCGTCCTTGACGATCGTGCCCGCGGTGCGCGCCGGGCGCTCGGCCACGGCCTCGACCTTGGTCCACGCGCCGTCCAGACCGACCTCTTCCGCCTCGATGTCGAGGTCGGACAGGTCCCAGGACTCCACCGGCTTCTTCTTGGCGGCCATGATGCCCTTGAAGGACGGGTAACGCGCCTCGCCGGACTGGTCGGTGACGGACACGACCGCCGGGAGGGATGCCTCCAGCTGCTCCGAGGCGGTGTCGCCGTCGCGGCGGCCCTTGACGGTGCCGTCCTCGACGGAGACCTCGGACAGCAGCGTCACCTGCGGTACACCGAGACGCTCGGCGACCAGGGCGGGTACGACGCCCATGGTGCCGTCGGTGGAGGCCATACCGGAGATCACCAGGTCGTAACCGGCCTTCTCGATGGCCTTGGCCAGCACCAGGGAGGTGCCGAGGGCGTCGGTGCCGTGCAGGTCGTCGTCCTCGACGTGGATCGCCTTGTCGGCACCCATCGAGAGGGCCTTGCGCAGCGCGTCCTTGGCGTCCTCGGGGCCGACGGTCAGAACGGTGACCTCGGCGTCGTCGGCGTCCTCCGCGATCTGGAGCGCCTGCTCGACCGCGTACTCGTCCAGCTCGGAGAGCAGACCGTCCACGTCGTCGCGGTCGACGGTCAGGTCATCGGCGAAGTGCCGGTCGCCAGTGGCGTCGGGCACGTACTTCACAGTGACAACGATCCTCAAGCTCACGCCGGCTCTCCTACTGCATCGTCATTTCCGGGCTGCCTCTTGAAGGCAGCATAGGCGCCTCAAGCGGCCGGTCCCGGTCGGGGCGTCGGTGCGCTCCCGGCCGAAATATTACTCGCCAGTACATCCAGTTCGTGCCCGCTGAGCAAGCGCTTTGAACTGTGACCTTCGCAACGCAGCGTAACCGGAACTCGACGGCGACGCAGAAGCGGGCCGCCGTCCCGGAAGCCGCACGGCCGCGGTCAGTCCCGCAGCGCGTTGAAGCGACCCTGGTGGTAGAGCAGCGGGCGACCGGTGCCCGAGGGGTCCCCCAGCACGACCTCGGCGAGCACGATCCGGTGGTCCCCGGCCGGGACCCGGCCGACGATCCGGCAGACCAGCCAGGCGAGCACGTCGTCCAGGACGGGCACGCCCTCCGGGCCCTCGCGCCAGGCGGTGGCCGGGCCGAAGCGGTCGGCTCCGCTGCGGGCGAAGGTGGCGGCGAGACCGTCCTGGTGCTCGGCGAGCAGATGGACGCCGACGTACTCGGCGCGCGAGACGGCGGGCCAGCTCGACGCGCCGGTGCCTATGCCGAAGGAGACGAGCGGGGGTTCGGCGGAGACGGAGGTGAGGGAGGTGGCGGTGAAGCCGACCGGGCCGTGCTCGGCGCGGGCGGTGATGACCGCGACACCGGCGGCGTGGCGGCGGAAGGTGGCGCGCAGCAGTTCGGGCGAGGCGGTCTGATGGGTGCCGAGATCGGGCGTGGCCGTCATGGAGTTGTCCTTCTGCTGAGGAGGGCGAGCGGAGCGGATTCCGTGGCTGCTCAACAGCCCGGACAGCGCGCGCTCGCGGTGCGGGCCAGGTCGACGTGGGCCCGCCCGACGAGAAGGAGTTCGGTCGGCATACGGCCAGGCTGACGATGGTTGGTGTGCGCAGTCAAGTACGGTCCGCGATCTGGAAGAGGCCCCGCGGGGCGGTTCCCGCCGCTCACAGGGCCTCCCCGAGCGCGGCGATCACATCGGCTCTGCGCGGCTGTCCGGCGGCGCGGCGCACCACACGCCCCGCGGCGTCGAGGACCAGGACGGTGGGAGTGCGGACGATGCCGAGGGCGCGGACGAGGCTCAGATGGGCCTCGGCGTCGATGTCGACGTGGGTCACGCCGGGCACCATCGCGGCGACCTCGCTCAGGGTGCGGCGGGTGGCGCGGCAGGGGGCGCAGAAGGCGCTGGAGAACTGAACGAGGGTGGCCCGCTCGCCCAGTTCGCCGCTCAGGTCGGCCGGCCCCAGCCGCTGTTCGTCACCCTGCCCGCGCACGCGTGTCCTCCGCTCCGCCGCTCGCGCGGCACTTGTCCGGCCGGTCCGGCGGCCCGGTCTGCCGGTCCGGTCGTTCGGTCCGGGCGTCCTCGACACAAGCGTGTCAAAGCCCCGCGGGATTCCCGCGCCCGCCGGGAGCGCGCTCCCGAGGCTGGTGAGGCGTCTGCGCCGCTCTCCCCGATGGGCTGTTACAGGGACGTGACGAGGATCTCGCCGCCACGGGGCATCAGGACTGGCTACCCGTCCGTTCTTGGGGCACGATCTGGAGACGCCGTAAACCTACGGCTGCGTAACTTCCCGCCGGGAACCCCTTTCCCGAGCAGAGCAGAAAGGGCCGACCCCGCCCATGGCAGAACTGGTCTACCGTCCCGTCGTCGGTCTCGCGAAGACGATGTTCAAGGTGTGGGACCTCAAGATCGACTGCAAGGGGTCGGAGAACATCCCGCGCACCGGCGGCGCCGTTCTGGTGAGCAATCACATCAGCTACCTGGACTTCATCTTCAACGGTCTGGCAGCGCTCCCGCAGAAGCGGCTGGTGCGGTTCATGGCCAAGGAGTCGGTCTTCCGGCACAAGGTGTCGGGTCCGCTGATGCGCGGCATGAAGCACATCCCTGTGGACCGCGCGCAGGGCGAGGCCGCGTACGCGCACGCGCTGGACTCGCTGCGCTCCGGCGAGGTCGTGGGTGTGTTCCCGGAGGCGACGATCTCGGAGTCCTTCACGCTGAAGAGCTTCAAGTCGGGTGCGGCACGGCTCGCGCAGGAGGCGGGCGTCCCGCTGATCCCGATGGCGCTGTGGGGCACCCAGCGGCTGTGGACCAAGGGCCACCCGCGCAACTTCAAGCGCAGCCACACCCCCATCACCGTCCGGGTCGGCGAGGCGCTGGAGGCCCCGCGCGACCAGTACGCGGGCGCCATCACCCGCCGCCTGCGCGAGCGCGTCCAGGACCTCCTGGACGCCGCCCAGCGCGCCTACCCCGCCCGTCCCAAGTCCGCCGAGGACTCCTGGTGGCTCCCGGCCCACCTCGGCGGCACGGCCCCGACGGCGGAGCAGTTGCGGGCGGTCCAGGCGCTCTGACGCCCGGCGCCCCGGCTTCCGGTCGGAGGGAGCCGGGCGGCGTCCGCAACGGGGGGACGCCCCAGGTAGACAGGTCGGCGGCGTCCTGAACGGGCGCCACGACCCGCAGCACAAGGACACAAGGACGCGACCGCCCGGAGATCGACGGATCTCCGGGCGGTCGCCTGCTCGACTCGTGCGCGGAACTAGGGCGTGGCCCTAGCGGGCCATCTCCTCCTTGAGGGCCGCGACGAACAGGTCGACGTCGTCCTCCGTGGTGTCGAAGGAACACATCCAGCGGACGTCGCCGGCGGCCTCGTCCCAGAAGTAGAAGCGGAAGCGCTTCTGGAGACGTTCGCTCACGTCGTGGGGGAGGCGCGCGAAGACGCCGTTGGCCTGGACGGGGTGGAGGATCTCCACGCCGTCCACCGCGCGGGCACCCTCCGCCAGGCGCTGCGCCATCTCGTTGGCGTGGCGGGCGTTGCGGAGCCAGAGGTCCTTGGCGTAGAGGGCCTCCAACTGCACCGAGACGAAGCGCATCTTGGAGGCGAGCTGCATGGACAGCTTGCGCAGGTGCTTCATGTGGGAGACGGCGTCCTGGTTGATCACCACGACCGCCTCGCCGAAGAGCGCGCCGTTCTTCGTCCCGCCGAGGGAGAGGATGTCCACGCCGACCGCGTTGGTGAAGGTCCGCATGGGGACGTTCAGGGAGGCGGCGGCGTTGGAGATGCGGGAGCCGTCCAGGTGCACCTTCATGCCGTGCGCGTGGGCGTGCTCGCAGATCGCGCGGATCTCGCCGGGGGTGTAGAGGGTGCCCAGCTCGGTGGACTGGGTGATGGAGACGACCTGCGGCTTGGCCCGGTGCTCGTCGTCGAAGCCCCATGCCTGCCGGTCGATCAGCTCGGGCGTGAGCTTGCCGTCCGGTGTGGGCACGGTGAGCAGCTTGAGGCCGCCCATGCGCTCGGGGGCGCCGCCCTCGTCCACGTTGATGTGCGCGCTCTCGGCGCAGATCACCGCGCCCCAGCGGTCGGTGACCGCCTGGAGCGCGACGACGTTGGCGCCCGTGCCGTTGAAGACCGGGAACGCCTCGGCACTCGCGCCGAAGTGGCCGCGGATGATCCGCTGGAGGTTCTCGGTGTACTCGTCCTCGCCGTACGCCACCTGGTGGCCGCCGTTGGCAAGGGCCACGGCGGCCAGCACCTCGGGGTGCGCACCGGCGTAGTTGTCGCTGGCGAAGCCCCGGACCTTCGGGTCGTGATGACGACGCGCGTCGGTCCTGGGAGGGTTCACGGCTTCTCGGTCAGCCACAGACGGGTTCCGTTCACTTCGGCGGCGGGCTCGCTCCAGACGCCGGCGAGGGCGTCGGCCAGGTCCTTGACGTCCGTGAAGCCCGCGAACTTCGCGTTGGGTCGCTCGGCACGCATCGCGTCGTGCACCAACGCCTTCACCACCAGGATCGCAGCGGCGGCGCGCGGCCCCTCCTCGCCCCCCGCCTTGCGGAAGCCGTCGGCCATGGCGAGCGTCCACGCCTCGGCGGCGGCCTTGGCGGCGGAGTACGCCGCGTTGCCCGCCGTGGGCTTGGACGCGCCCGCGGCGCTGATCAGCAGGTAGCGGCCGTTGCCGCTCTGCTGGAGGGCGTCGTAGAAGGCCAGGGAGGTGTTCTGGACGGTGCGGATCAGCAGCTTCTCCAGCAGGTCCCAGTCGGCCAGGTCGGTGTCCTCGAACTTGGCACCGCCGCGCCAGCCGCCGACCAGGTGCACCAGGCCGTCGATCCGGCCGTGCTCCTTCTCGATGCCCGCGGCCCAGGCCCGGGTGGAGTCGAGGTCGAGCAGGTCGACCGTCTCGCCGGTGACCGTGGCGCCGCCGTTGGCGTAGCGGGCCGCGTCCACGGCCTCCGCCAGACGGGCGGGGTCGTTGTCCGCGCCGACGACGGTCGCACCCGCCTCGGCCAGCCGGACCAGGGCAGCGCGCCCCGCCGGGCCGCCCGCTCCGGCGACCGCGATCACCGCACCCCGCAGAACCCCGTTGCCCATCGTCTTCCTCTCCCGCTCCGCGCTCTCGTGCACGTCGCTCTCGCGCACGCCGTTCTCCTGGGTGCCGTCGCTCACGCGGCGGTCCGCTCGGCGCCGTCCGCCGTGATGCCCTTGGTGGAGGCAATCACGTTCTTCAGCTTCTTGGACAGGGCCTCATAGAACATGCTCAGCGGAAACTCGTCCGGGAGCACGTCGTCCACGAGCTTGCGCGGCGGCAGGCTCAGGTCGAGGGCGTCGGGACCCTTGGCCCACTTCGAGCCCGGGTGCGGGGCGAGGTAGGTCGCGACCAGCTCGTACCCGGCGAACCAGTGGACCAGCTTGGGCCGGTCGATGCCGTCGCGGTAGAGCCGCTCGATGTCGGCGCACAGCCGGTTGGTGACCTCGGGGGCGCGCTCCCAGTCGATGGAGAGCTTGTTGTCGGTCCAGCGGACCACGTCGTGCTTGTGCAGGTAGGCGAAGAGGAGCTGGCCACCCAGGCCGTCGTAGTTGCGCACGCGGTCGCCGGTGACCGGGAAGCGGAACATGCGGTCGAAGAGGATCGTGTACTGCACGTCACGGGCCTGGGGGACGCCGTCCGACTCCAGCTTCACGGCCTCCTTGAAGGCGGTGAGGTCGCAGCGCAGCTCCTCCAGGCCGTACATCCAGAACGGCTGGCGCTGCTTGATCATGAACGGGTCGAAGGGCAGGTCGCCGTGGCTGTGGGTGCGGTCGTGGACCATGTCCCAGAGCACGAACGCCTCTTCGCAGCGCTTCTGGTCGTGGACCAGCTCCGCGATGTCCTCGGGCAGCTCCAGGCCCAGGAGGGTGACTGCGGCGTCGGTGACCTTGCGGAAGCGCGCGGCCTCGCGGTCGCAGAAGATGCCGCCCCAGGAGAAACGTTCCGGTGCCTCGCGGACGGCGATGGTCTCCGGGAAGAGGACGGCGGAGTTGGTGTCGTAGCCCGAGGTGAAGTCCTCGAAGGTGATGCCGCAGAACAGCGGGTTGTCGTACCGCGTGCGCTCCAGCTCGGCCAGCCAGTCCGGCCAGACCATGCGCAGGACGACCGCCTCCAGATTGCGGTCCGGGTTGCCGTTCTGCGTGTACATCGGGAAGACGACCAGGTGCTGGAGACCGTGCTCGCGGCGCGCGGCGGGGTGGAAGGCCAGCAGCGAGTCGAGGAAGTCCGGCACCTGGAAGCCGCCCTCGGCCCAGCGGCGCAGGTCCTTCACGAGGGCCTCGTGGTAGGCGGCGTCGTGCGGGAGCAGCGGGGCCAGCTCCTCGACCGCCTCGGCCACCCGGCGGACGGCGGCCTCGGCGTCGGCTCGCGCGGGCGCGCCCTCGGCATCGAAGTCGATCGATCCGTCCTTGGACTGCCATGGCCGGATCTGCTCCACGGCATCCTTGAGCGTCGGCCAGGCCGGGTGCTCGATCACCCTGGTCAGCGAAGGAAGCCGTTCCTCCGCGCCTGCCTGCACAAGAATTTCCGTCATGTTCCATCCTCCACGGGAGAACCTCGCGTATGGACACCGTATGCATACCCGGTTTCACCGAACAAGAGGGGTCTCGGGAAATTATTCTGCGCAGCCGCCATTCGACCGCTGTTTTTCCTGCGGCAAACCGTGACGACGCTCACTTCCCTCAGCCAGACACGGCCGCACCGGCGTCTGTGGGTTTCAGCCACTCCGCGCGCGGGCAGCGGCACACGGTCCGTGACCGGGCGGACGCACATGAAGAGCCATCCCGGGGCGGGGCCATTAGGCTGCGGACGTGCCGCGCGGTCGACGACGTCCGTCGGGTCCGCGGACCGGGCCGCCGTCGACGGAAGCGAGTTGAACCTTGAACTTCCTTACCATCGGACACCGCGGGGTCATGGGCATCGAGCCCGAGAACACCCTCCGTTCCTTCGTCGCGGCGCAGCAGGCCGGCCTCGACGTCATCGAACTCGACCTGCACCTCAGCAAGGACGGCGCGCTGGTCGTCATGCACGACGCCGAGGTGGACCGCACCACCGACGGCTGCGGGGCGATCTCCGAGAAGACCCTCGCGGAGCTGCGCGCCCTGGACGCGGGGCTCGGTGAGCAGGTGCCGGTCTTCGAAGAGGTCCTGGACGCGGTGAGCGCGCCGCTGCAGGCGGAGATCAAGGACGTGGCGGCCGCCAAGGCGCTCGCCGAGGTCATGCACCGCCGGGACCTGGTCTCCCGCGTGGAGGTGCTGTCCTTCCACGACGAGGCGCTGGCGGAGATCTCCCGGCTGGTGCCGGGGGTGCGCACGGCTCTCGTCGCGAGCCGGTACGGCACCGACGTGGTGGACCGGGCCGTGGCGGTGGGCGCCACGGCCCTCTGTCTCAACATCCGCCGGCTGACCCAGGAGGTCGTGGAGAAGGCGCGCGCGGCGGACCTGCGGGTCTTCGCCTGGGTGGTCAACACCCAGGACGACCTGCGGCTGGTGCGCGCGCTCCAGCTCGACGGGGCGACGACGGACTATCCGGAGATCAAGCGCACGGGCCGCTTCACGGCCTGAGCCGCTCGGGACGGCCGCCGGGTCAGACCAGCGGCTTGACCAGCAGCTCGAAGCGCAGGTCGTCCCGGCGCGGTATGCCGAAGCGCTCGTCGCCGTACGGGAAGGGCGACGTCTTTCCCGTACGGCGGTAGCCACGCCGCTCGTACCAGGCGATCAGGTCCTCGCGGACGGAGATCACCGTCATGTGCATCTCGGTGACGCCCCAGGTCTCGCGGACCTGCCGCTCCGCCTCCGCCATGACGACCTTGCCCAGACCCTCGCCCTGGAGTGCGGGGCTGACCGCGAACATGCCGAAGTAGGCGTACTCACCGCGGTGTTCGAGCTGGCAGCAGGCGACGGCGCGGCCGTCGCGCTCCACGACGAGCAACCTGCTGTCCGGTGACTTGACGATCTCCCGCACGCCCTCGGGGTCGGTCCGCTGTCCGTCCAGGATGTCCGCCTCGGTGGTCCAGCCGACCCGGCTCGCCTCGCCCCGGTACGCCGACTCGACCAGCGCGACGAGGGTGTCCACGTCGGCGTCGGTGGCGTCACGGAAGGTCAGTCCGGTGGGGTGGTTCATGGAATGTTCTCCGACTTCTCGGGCGCGGCTCGGCCAGGGTCGAGGGTAACGGGGACATTAGGCTTCGCCCGCATGGTGCATGTACTCGGCAGTCGTCTGCTCGTCCGCCCGACCGACCCGGACCGTTCCCGCGCCTTCTACGGCGACCGGTTGGGCCTCTGTGTCTACCGCGAGTTCGGTACGGGTCCGGAGCGCGGGACCGTCTATTTCCTCGGCGGCGGTTTCCTGGAGGTCTCGGGGCGCTCCGAGCGGCCACCCTCGCCGGAGACGCGGCTGTGGCTCCAGGTCGCGGACGTACGGGCCGCGCACGAGGAGCTGCGGGCGAAGGGCGTCGAGATCGTTCGGGCGCCGGAGCGGGAGCCGTGGGGGCTGGACGAGATGTGGATCGCGGACCCGGACGGCATTCCGATCGTGCTGGTCGAGGTGCCGTCGGAGCATCCGCTGCGGTACCGGCCGGGGATCTGACGCCCATGCCGGGGCGGACTCAGGCACGCAGGCCGCCGAGGTGTCCCTCCAGTCCGTTCAGGAGCACGGCGAGCAGGTCGGAGAGTTCCTCCTGGCCGTCGGGGGCGAGGGCGGACAACACCCTCTTCTCGTAGGCGAGTTGCTCGGGCAGGATGCCGTCCACGAGGTCGCGGCCCGCGTCCGTGAGGCGGAGGTGGGCCACCCGGCGGTCGCGGGTGTCGGTGCGCCGTTCGACCAGTCCGGTCTCGGTGAGCCGCTTGAGGCGCTTGGTCACGGCGGCACCGGAGGAGAAGGTCTCCCGGGCCAGCTCGCCGGGGGTGAGTTCGTGTCCGGTGCGGCGCAGCGCCCCGAGCAGGTCGAACTCGGCGCGGCTGAGTCCGGCGCGGCGCAGCGGGGCGTCCTCGGCCTGCTGGAGGAGGGCGGAACAGCGGTTGATCCGCCCGATGACCTCCATGGGGCCGGTGTCCAGCCCGGCGTGCACGGCGCGCCACTGGCCGACGACCGAGGCGACGGTGTCGGTGCGGGGCGTGGAACGGGGGGCGGTGCCGGTGCCGCTCGCGCCACCGGTGGCCTCGGCCGTCGGTCCGGGGCCGTCCATCCGTCCGGTCCCGGTCTCCGGCCGCCCGTTCCTCGCCGTCATGGCCGTACCGCCTCCGTCGTCCCGTTGTCGTGCGTCCGCGCGTGTGCGGCTCGTACGTGCCGCATCGTCTCGGTGAGCGTACGGTGTCCCGCCTGTTCGGCGCGCAGGACCCGCTCCTCGGGCAGCGGGCGCTGCCACCACTCCCCCAGCGCGGTGTCGGCCGTGACCCGCAGGTCGATCAGGGCCGCGGCGAGGGCACGGCGTGCGGGGTCCAGGGCGTCCGGCCGGGGCTGGGCGAGCAGCCGGCCGGCGTGGACGCGGGCCTCCTCGACGGCGGTGAGGGCGTGCTCCACGTGCCGTCCGGCGCGCCGGTTGGTGACGAGGACGGCGGCGGCGAAGCCGGTCAGGGCACCGACCAGGGTGTCCAGGAGGCGCTGGGTCATCAGCGCGCCGGGGTCCTGGAGGCGGGTGAACTCGGTGATGAGCAGCGCCATGGGGGTCACGCAGACGGTGCCGAGCCAGTAGTTGCGGGCGATCAGCGCCTCGGCGCCGAAGTTGCAGGCCGCGCAGCACAGCACGAGCACCGCCGGGTGGAGGTGGGTCAGCGGGGCGACGGCGGCGAAGACGAGGACGCCGAGCAGGTTGCCGAGGACCCGCTGGAGGGCGCGGCTCCAGGTGCGGGTGACGTTGGCCTGGTAGAGCGCGGCGGCGGTGACGAGGGCCCAGTAGGGGCGGCCGACGCCGAGCGCGAGGGCCGCGTATCCGGCGAGCGCGCAGCCGAGGGCGGTGCGGACGGCGAGCGGGGCGAGGTGGGTCAGGGGGATGCGGCGGGGGCGCGGGTACGGCGGTTCCGCCGTCGCGTCGGGGGCGGCGGGAACAGGGCTGTTGCCGTGCAGCGCGTCGGCGTGGGCGCGGAGTGCGGCAGGGTCGGCGGCGGGGGTCGCGAGGGCGGTCTCGGCCTCGGTGAGCAGGGCGGCCAGCGCCCGCCGGGTGGGGTCGGGGCGGACACCGGGGGCGTGCAGGACCGACCAGGCGGTGTGCAGGGCGGCGTACGCGGCCGTGCGGGCGGGTCCCGCGCCGCCCTCGCCCGCGACCTGGGCGGCGACCGCGCGCAGGGCCGCGGCGACGGCGCGGCGTTCGGGCCCGTGCGGGCGCAGGAGGACCGGGGCCATGCCGACCAGCCAGGCCCAGGCTCCCGCGCCGAGCGCGAGGGCGAGGTGGCCGGGGACCTGGCCGATGGTCTGCGGGACGAAGAGCGCGGCGGACATGACGAAGGCGACGACCACGTTCCCGGGCGGTCCGATGCGGGTCGCCTCGCAGACGGTCTTCTGCACGGCGGCCAGCAGGGCGCCGACCGTCACCAGGACCACGGGGTCGGAGGTGAGCGACGCGGCGAGGAGGGCGGCCGCGAGACCGCCGGTCATGCCGAGGATCACCAGGGCGAGGACGCGGGCCCGGGCGGCGTACGGGCGGTCGTGGGCGTAGAGCGCGCACAGCGCCCCGGCCATCGTGTAGAGGGCGAGGTCGAGGCGGCCGAGAGCCAGCAGGACGAGGTTGGGCGGGAGGGTCGAGGCCACCACGCTGAGGGCGGGTTTGAACCAGATCGCGGAGGGCCGTCCGAGACGGAGCGTCTGAGCGAGCGGGAGCGGGCGGAGGGACAGGCTGCTCATACCAATGAACTTAACATGTGTTTTACCCGTAAAGCATTTGGGTTCTCGGGCGTGCGTGCTCCGGTGAGTGCTCCCCGTGTACTCCCTTGCGCTCGCGTGCGCTCCGCGTGTCGTGGGCATCGCATCCCTCGACCGACGTCGAACGGGGGTGGTGGGCGTGCACGGTCCGGCTTCACCGGCCTGGCTGCTGGTCGCGCTGTGCGCGGCGACCGGGGCCTACTGTCTGCTGCGGATGCGCAGCGGCGTCGAGGAGCAGCGCCGCGCGGCGGGCGGCGAGGCGCTGATGGGCTTCGGAATGGCCGCGATGGCGGTCCCGGCGGCGGTGTTCGCCCCGCCGCGCTGGGTGTGGCCGGTGTACGCGGCCGTGTTCGGCGCGGCGGCGCTGCGCGCGCTGTGGGCGGTACGGCGGGACGTCCATCATCTGCACCATCTGATGGGCACCGCGGCGATGGTCTACATGTCCGTGGCGATGGCGCTCGCACCGGGCGGGCACCATCACATGCCCGGCGGCTCGGGCGTGGCCCCGGTGACCGGCGCGCTGCTGCTGTACTTCACCGGCTACGTCCTGCTGACCGGGGCCCGGCTGGTACCGGCGACCGCGACCACGGGACCCGGCATGGCACGTTGGGGCGACCGTCCCGAGCTGGCGCGCGCCTGCCGTCTGTCGATGGCGATAGGCACGGTCGCGATGCTGCTGACGATGTGAGGACCCGGCACCTCAACATCCGTCCTGCTCAATGGCGTTGCCTGCGTCACTTCGGTGGACCGTGTGGCGTCGCGTGCCCCCTCCGCCCATAGGGTGCTGCCCATGACGGTCCCCGTGGCGCTGCTGCTGCTCGGCATCCTGACCTCCGTGGCCGCTCCCCGGTTGCTCGGGCGGGCGGACTGGCCGGACCGGGAGCCGGTGGTGGCGCTGTGGGCGTGGCAGTGCGTGGTGGCGGCCGTACTGCTGTGCTGTGCGCTGTCGATGACGCTCAGCGCGGCGGCGGCCTGGCAGGCGGTGCGTGGGCGGGTGTTCGCCCCGGCACCGCACGCGGTCGTCGAGGCGTACGCCCTCGGCAGGGGCGGTGCGTGGGCGGCCGGGACGGCGGTGACCCTCGCGTGCGGTGGCCTGTGGAGCGCGGCGATGCTGGTCCGCGAGGTGGTACGGGTCCGGCAGGGCCGTGATCGGCACCGGACCGAACTCCTTGTCCGCGCACCGCTGTTGCCCGGCGAGCGCGCGTCGGAGGGGCGACTCGTGGTGCTGGAGGGCGAGAGGCCGGACGCCTGGTGGCTGTCCGGGGCGGCACCCCGGCTCGTCGTCACCACGGCCGCGCTGCGCCGCCTGAAGGCGCGTCAACTCGACGCCCTGCTCGCCCATGAGCAGGGTCACGCCCGCGCCCGGCACGACTGGCTGCTGCACTGTTCGGCCGCGCTGGCGGACGGCTTCCCGCGCGTCCCGGTGTTCGCCGCGTTCCGCGACGAGATGCACCGGCTGGTCGAGTTGGCCGCCGACGACACCGCCTCCCGGCGCTTCGGGCGGGTGACGACGGCGCTCGCCCTGGTCGAACTCAACCAGCACCGGGGCGTGTTCGGGCCGTGCCCCACCCCCGAGTCGCATGTGCCGCAGCGGGTGGACCGCCTGCTGACCGCCCCGGAGCGGCTTCCGGCGCCGCAGCGGCTTCGGCTGACGGCGACGGCCGCGCTCATCCCGGTGGTTCCGGTGCTGGTGACGCTCATCCCGGCACTGCGGGCGCTGGGTTAGGGGGCGTCTCCCCGACATTCGTGGATCAGCTCGCGCCGTCTGGTGCCGGCATCCGGCGTACGGGGACGCGGGCCCGGGTAGATTCGCGCGCATGAACGCCGTCCTGTTCGACTTCTCCGGCACCCTGTTCCGTGTCGAGTCGGCCGAGTCGTGGCTGCGGGCCGGGCTCGCGGTGACCGGCGCCCGGCTCGACGAGTCCGAACTCGCCGCCACGGCAAAGCGGTTGGAGGAAGTCGGGGCGCTCCCGGGCGGTGCGGAGCCGCTGCGCGTGCCGGACGGGCTGGCGGAGCTGTGGGCGACCCGCGACCAGAGCGCGGAGTCCCACCGGGCCGCCTTCACCAGCCTCTCCCGGCTCGTCCCGCTGCCCGACCCGGGGCTGCACGACGTGCTCTACGACCGGCACATGACACCGGCGGCGTGGGCGCCGTACCCGGACGCGGCGGACGTGCTGCGCAGGCTGCGGGAGCGCGGGACGGCGATCGGGGTGGTCAGCAACATCGGCTGGGACCTGCGTCCGGTGTTCCGCGCGCACGGGCTCGACGCGTACGTGGACACCTATGTGCTGTCGTACGAGCACGGGATCAAGAAGCCGGACCCGCGGCTGTTCGCCCTGGCCTGCGAGCGGCTGGGCGTCGACCCGCGCGGGGCGCTGATGGTCGGGGACAGCCCGCCCGCGGACGGCGGGGCGGCGGCGCTCGGGTGCCGGGTGCACTTCGTGGACCATCTGCCGGTGGGCCGGCGTCCGGACGCGCTGCTGCCGGTGCTGGAGCTGAGCGGCTGAGAGCACGGCAAGCGGGATCGCGGGCGGATACCGCGATACGGCTCTCCGGTGTGCCGGCCGCCTGAGACGATCCCCCGCGTCGCCCCAGACGGCAGGCACCCCTGAACAGGCCCCGCGCTGAGCGGTGCCTGGTGCGACGAGTATAGTTGGCCGCCAGCCAGTCAACGCAGGAGTTCCCGGATGTCCCCGCGCAGCGCCTCGGTCAACGAAGAGCTGCGCCGCCGTTCCCGTGAGCGTCTGCTGCAGGCCGCGGTGGAGCTGGTCGGTGAACGCGGCTATGACGCGACCACCCTCGGGGACATCGCCGACCGCGCCGGTTCGGCGCGCGGACTGGTGTCGTACTACTTCCCCGGCAAGCGCCAGCTCGTCCAGTCCGCCGTGCACCGGCTGATGCACCGCACGCTGGAGGAGGCGCTGGAGCGGGAGCCGCGCACCGAGGACGGCCGCGAGCGGCTGGCCCGCGCCGTCGACGCGATCCTGGGCCTGGCCCGGGACCGGCCGGTGCTCATGCGCCAGCACATGGCGGGGCTGCTCCAGGCCGAGGGCTTCGTGCAGTGCCCGGAACAGCGGCGCCTGTCGGAGCTGCTGGGCGACACGGTCGCTCGGTACGGCTCGGCGGACGTCCCCGTCGACTACCCCATGCTGCGGGCGCTGCTGATGGGCGCGGTGTACGCGGCACTCGTACCCGGGGTGCCGATGCCGGTGCCGGTGCTGCGCGCGGAGCTGTTCGAGCGGTACGGCCTCGACTGGGAGCTGGGCGCGCCGCCGGAGAGCACGGCGGGCGAGACGGAGCAGGATCTGTCGCGGTTCTTCGCGACCGGGGAACGGGCGGAGACGCCTGAGGCGTGAGTCGGCGCCGCCGGACGTGTGAGCCGGAGCCGCCGGACGCGTGAAACGCGCGGCGGACACCGTCCCGCCGGCCTGCCGACCCCTGCCGTCGCGGTCGGCCGGTGCCATGCTGGAGGCGTCAGGGCACTCTCCCGATGCCCTCGGGGTGAGGAGGCCGCCGTGCTGCGTGTCGCCGTCGTCGGCTCCGGACCGAGCGGGTGCTACACCGCGCAGAACCTGGTCCAGCAGCATCCGGACGTGCGGGTGGACGTACTGGACCGGCTCCCCGCGCCCTTCGGCCTGGTGCGCTACGGCGTCGCCCCGGACCACGAGAAGATCAAGTCGCTCCAGGACAGTCTGCGGACGGTACTGGAGCACGACCGGGTGCGGTTCCTCGGCGGGGTCGAGGTCGGCGGCCCGCAGGGCGTCGCGCCCGAGCGGCTGCGGGAGACGTATCACGCGGTCGTCTACTGCGTGGGCGCCGCCATCGGCCGCCGCCTGGGCATCCCCGGCGAGGATCTCCCGGGAAGCTGGGCGGCGACGGACTTCGTGTCCTGGTACAGCGCCCACCCGGACGCGGCGGCCCTCGGGGCGCTGGACGACGTGCGTTCGGCGGTGGTGATCGGCGCGGGCAACGTGGCGCTGGACGTGACCCGGATGCTGGTGCGGGGCGCGCCGGAGCTGCACGGCACGGACATGCCGCAGGCCCCCCTGGACGCACTGGCCGCGAGCGGCATCCGCGAGGTGCACATGGCGGCCAGACGCGGACCCACCCAGGCCCGCTTCACCACGAAGGAGCTGCGCGAGCTGGGACAGGTGCCCGGTACGCAAGTCCACGTGGACCCGGCGGAGTTGGTGCTCGACCCGGCCTTCGCGGAGCTGTCCGCGCTGCCCTCCGCGCAGCGGCGCAACGCGGAGGTGCTGCGCGACTGGGCGGCCCTCCCGGGACCGGGGGCGGAGCGGGACATCCGGATGCGGTTCTTCCTGCGGCCCGTCGAAATCCTGGAGGAGAACGGCCGGGTGGGCGGTGTGCGCTTCGAGCGGACGGCGCCGGACGGGCGGGGCGGTGTCATCGGCACAGGACAGTTCGAGGACGTACAGGCGCAGTTGGTGCTGCGCTCGGTGGGTTATCGCGGAGTGCCGCCCGAGGGGCTGCCCTTCGCCCCGGTGACCGGGACCGTGCCGCACCGGGAGGGCCGGGTGCTGCGGGACGGGGTGCCGTCGGCCGGTGAGTACGTCGCCGGGTGGATCAAGCGCGGTCCGACCGGGGTGATCGGCAGCAACCGGTCGTGCGCCAAGGAGACGGTGACCTCGCTGCTCGCCGACGCGCCCGCGCTCGCCGCCCGCGTGGTGGCCGACGAACCCCTCGCGGCGCTGCGGGAGTCGGGGATCGAGCCGGTGCCCTGGCCGGGATGGCTGGCCATCGAGCGGGCCGAGGCGGAGCTGGGGGCGCGCCTCGGGCGGAAGGTGGTCAAACTGGCCGACTGGGAAGAGCTGTTGGCGGCCGCGCGGACCATGCAGGCGACGGACGCCGGGTAGTCGGCATCCCCGCGGCTCCGGCGGGGCAGGACACACGGCGGCAACACCGCGGAAATCAACAATCTGTTCAAGGCGCTTACCGTCGCCTGCAGTTCGGATGCCGCTCCCCCACCGCCGCCTGGAGTACCCATGACAGAGACCGCAGTCGTCCATCCCGTCGACGAGATACCCCCGGTGCGCGCTCTCGCGGCCTTCGGCCTTCAGCACGTGCTCGCGATGTACGCGGGCGCGGTGGCGGTGCCGTTGATCGTGGGCGGCGCGATGCGGCTGTCCGCCGCCGACCTGGCTTATCTGATCACCGCCGATCTGCTGGTGTGCGGGGTGGCGACGCTGATCCAGTGCGTCGGGGTCTGGCGGTTCGGCGTACGGCTGCCGATCATGCAGGGGTGCACCTTCGCGGCCGTCTCGCCGATGGTGCTGATCGGGACGACGGGCGGCGGACTGCCCGCGATCTACGGTGCGGTGATCGTGGCGGGGCTTGCGATCATGCTCCTCGCACCGGTGTTCGGCAGGCTGCTGCGCTTCTTCCCGCCGCTGGTCACCGGCACGGTGATCCTGATCATCGGGGTCTCGCTGCTGCCGGTGGCGGGCAACTGGGCGGCCGGCGGAGCGGGCGCGAAGGACTTCGGGGCACCCCGGAATCTGGCGCTCGCGGCGTTCGTGCTGGTGGTGGTGCTCGGGGTGCAGCGGTTCGCCCCCGCGTTCCTCTCCCGGATCGCCGTGCTGACCGGCATCGTGGTGGGCCTCGCGGTGGCCGTGCCGCTCGGCTTCACTGACTTCGGCGGGGTCGCGGACGCGGACTGGGTGGGCATCAGCACCCCGTTCCACTTCGGGGCGCCCGAGTTCCGGGTGTCCGCGATCGTCTCCATGCTGGTGGTGGCGCTGGTGACGATGACGGAGACCACGGGCGACCTGATCGCGGTGGGTGAGTTGACGAACCGTCGGATACAGCGGCGCTCGCTGGCCGACGGGCTGCGCGCGGACGGTCTGTCGACCGTGCTCGGCGGGGTGTTCAACACGTTCCCGTACACGGCGTACGCGCAGAACGTGGGCCTGGTCGGGATGACCCGGGTGCGCAGCCGCTGGGTGGTCGCCGCGGCCGGGGCACTCCTCGTGCTGCTCGGTCTGCTGCCCAAGCTGGGCGCCCTGGTGGCGGCGGTTCCCGCGCCGGTGCTCGGCGGGGCGGGGCTCGTGATGTTCGGCACGGTCGCGGCGAGCGGGCTGCGGACGCTGGCCCGGGTCGAGTTCAAGGACAACCACAATCTGACGGTCGTCGCGGTCTCGGTGGCGGTCGGGATGCTGCCGGTGGGGGTACCGGGTGTGTACGCGAAGTTCCCGGACTGGTTCCAGACGGTGATGAACAGCGGGATCAGCGCGGGCTGTCTGACCGCGATCGCGCTCAACCTGCTGTTCAACCATCTGCCGTCACGCCGGGGCGGGACCGACGAACCCGCCGCACCGGCCGAAGGTTCGCAGACGCCGACGCGGGAGACCACGGCCTAGCGGCCTTGCGGCCCGGCGACGGCTCAGGCCGCTTCCTCCTCCTTCGGGAGCAGCCGGACGACCGCCGCCTCCAGGCGCGGCAGTGTCCGCTGGCCCGCCACCGCGAGGACGATCGCCAGGGCCACGCCGGTCCAGGCGACGGGGCCGAGCGGGGTGCAGCCGACGAGGTTGCTGACGCCGGGGGTCTGGATGACGGCGACGAGGACGGCGGCCGAGCCGAGGGCGGTGAACCGGACGAGGGTGCTGTCGCGGCGGTCGAGGAGGGTCTGCACGAGCTGGGTGCCGACCACGCCGCACAGCGCCATGGTGCTGGAGCGCCGGGCGGTGCCGGGGGTGAAGCGGCCGAACAGCCAGGCTACGGTCGCGCCGAGCGCGGTGGTGAGCGCTCGGTACCGGATCTGCCGGATCAGGGGTGCGCCGAGGACACCGCCCGCCGCGTCCTCCGGGGTGGTGGCCCACTCGCCCGCCGCCGCGTCGTCGGCGGTCTTCGGGGTGACGGCGACCGCCATCGCCGGGAACAGGTCGGTGAACAGGTTGACCAGCAGCATCTGGCGCGTGGACAGCGGCGCGGTGCCGGAGACCAGGGTGCCGATGATGCCGAAGCCGACCTCGCCCGCGTTGCCGCCGATGAGGATGGCGATGGCGTCGGCGACGCTGTGCCACAGCGAGCGGCCCTCGCCGATGGCGTCGATCAGGACGGTCAGGTCGTCGTCGGTGAGCACGATGTCGGCGGCGTTGCGGGCGGCGGCCGAGCCCCGGGCGCTGATGCCCACACCGATGTCGGCGGCGCGGATCGCGGCGGCGTCGTTGGCGCCGTCCCCGACCATGCCGACCACCCGGCCGGCGTCCCGCAGCGCCTCCACGACCTGGAGTTTCTGCTCGGGCGCGACCCGGGCGACCACTCCGGCGTCGCGGAGCATCCGGGCGCGGGTCCTGCGGTCGGCGGCGGCCAGTTCGTCCCCGGTGACGACCTCGGTGCCCTCGGGCCAGCCCAGGTCGCGGGCGATGGCACGGGCGGTCTGCGGATGGTCGCCGGTGAGCATGACGGGGCGTACGCCCTCCTCGTAGAGTCCGCGCACCAGGGCCCGGGAGGTCTCGCGGGGTACGTCGGAGAGCGCGAGGAGGCCGTTGAACTCCAGGGCGTGCAGCGGGTCTTCGAGGACCTCGGTCTCGTCCTCGTCGTCGGCGAGGGGGCGTGCGGCCACCGCCAGGACGCGCAGTCCGTCCCCGGCCAGGTCGTGCGCGGTCGCGAAGGCGGGGTCGGGGGTGCCCTCGCAGGCGGGCAGGACGGTCTCGGGGGCGCCCTTGACCACGAGGAGCCGGGGTCCGCCGCCCTCGCGGCCGACGGCGGCGGCGTAGCCCCGGGCGGCCTCGAAGGACAGGCCGCCGAGCTGGGTCCACACCGGGTCGGGTCCCGCGGCGTCGAGGACGGCCTCGTCGGTGGCGTGCACGGGGCGCCCGGACCCGCCGTTCACGCGGGGGCAGGCGCGGGCCGCTCGCAGCAGGGTGCGTGCGGGTCCGGGGTCGTCGACGGCGCCGACCGTGCCCTCGGCGTCGGAGACCCGGACCAGGCGGAGCCGGTTCTCGGTGAGGGTGCCGGTCTTGTCGAAGCAGAAGGTGTCGACGCGGCCGAGGGCCTCCAGGGTGCGCGGGGTGCGTACGAGCACGCCGTCGCGGCTGAGCCGCCGGGCGGCGGCGAGCTGGGCGACGGTGGCGACGAGCGGCAGACCCTCGGGCACCGCGGCCACGGCGACGGCCACGCCCCCGCTGACCGCCTCGCGCACCGGGGTGCCGCGCAGCAGCGCGAGTCCGGTGACGGCGGCGCCGCCCGCGAGCGTCAACGGCAGCGCCTTGCGGGTGAGTTCCTGGAGGCGGCCCTGCACTCCGGTGGCCGGGGGCGTGCGCCCGGCGAGGTGGACGGCGCGGGCGGCCTCGGTGCGCTCCCCGATGTCGACCACGACGGCGTGTGCGGTGCCCGCCACCACGGTCGTGCCCTCGAAGACCATGCAGCGCCGTTCGGCGACGGGGGCGTGCGGGGTGGGATCGGCGTCCTTCTGCACCGGCAGGGACTCGCCGGTGAGGGCGGACTCGTCCACCTCAAGGCCGTCCTCCCACAGCAGCCGGGCGTCGGCGGGTACCACGTCGTCGCCTTTCAGCTCGATCACGTCGCCAGGGCGCAGTTTGCCCGCGTCGACGGTGACGGTGCCGCCTGCCGGGGCCTCCTCCGGCGGGGGTGCCACCCGGGCCTTGCGCTGCTGTTCGGCCTGGAGCCCGGACAGGGCCCGTTCGGCGCGCAGCCGCTGGACTCCGCCGACGAGCGCGTTCAGGTCGAGGGCGCCGACGACGAGGAGGGCGTCCACGACCGAGCCGAGGATGGCGGAGGCGGCGGAGCCGACGGCGAGCACCGGGGTGAGCGGGTCGTCCAGTTCGCTGCGTACGGCCTGGCCGAGCTGCCAGCTCCAGCGGGCGGGGACGAGCGCGGGATGCCGTACCGCGTGCCGGACGGTGCTGCGGGCCGCGGCGAGCGTGCGCTCCAGTGCGGTGGGCGGGGCGTCGGCGGTGCGGTCGAGGCGCTCCATGGCCTCATCGGGGCCGAGTTCGTGCCAGCGGACCCGGGCGCGGGGGCGCGGGGTGCGGGCGGAGGCCACACCCAGGGCGGCCCAGATCCCCGCGAGCAGCGCGGTGAGCGCCCCGGTGTCGACCGGCGCGTGCCGCAGTCCGGGCAGCAGCGAGCGGCGCCTGCCGCCGTCGTGGCCGTCCCCGATGGCCACGAGGAGGCCGGAGAGCGCGGCGCCGGAGCGGGCGAGGACCTGTCCGCGTCTGCTGACGTCGCGGGCGGCGGGGATCGCGGTCAGCAGCCGCCACACGTCGGGCAGTCCGTGCGGGGCGAGGACGTCGGCGTCCCAGACCACGGCGCCGCCGTGGTCGGTGAGCACCACGGCGATGTCGCTGCCGCGCAGCCCGGCCAGCACCTCGCGCTCCTCGGCGGTGCGCGGCCGGGCGACGGTGATGACGACGTCCTCCCGGCCGCGGGCCGCTTCGACGTCGTCCTCCTCGCCGGTGTCGGCGCGCAGCGCGTACACCACGTCGTCCAGCGGGCGCCGGGCGTCCACCACCTGGTCGGCGAGACCGGCGAAGTCCTCCAGGGCGGGGTCGTCGACCAGAACGACGCGGAGTCCGGCGCGGCGGGCGGCGTCGAGGACGGCCTCGGTCCACGGGTCGCCCAGCCCCTCGTCGGTGCGCAGCGCGCTCGGGTGGAGGACGAGGGTGCCCGCGATCTCGAGCTGTCTGAGCCGCTCGGGGTCGCGGACGAGCACGCCGTCGCGGGCGAGGGAGGTGCCGAACACGGCGTTGAAGGCGGCGGGCGCGTAGCGGGCGGCCTTCGGTGAACCGGCGAGCACGGCCTCGGCGGCGGAGGGTGTGTCGTGCTTGACCAGGAAGTCGGCCACCGCGCCGAGCAGGCTGCCGACCGAGGCGTGGGCGGCGTACGCCTGCGTGGGGGACTGGCGCAGGGGCGGGCGCGGGGTGTCGTCGGCGGTGACGCTGACGCGGTCGGGGGAGCAGAGCTGGTCGTGGACCGTGTCGAAGGCGGCGGCGCGGGCCACGGTCTCGGCGAGCTGGCAGCCGCGCAGGGCGCCGTCGAGCACCAGCGAGATGGGGGTCTGCCCGGCGGCGTGGACGATGGCGTTCGCGGTGGCCAGCAGGAGGTCCATGCGGGTGGCGCCGATGCGGGCGCGCAGCAGGGCGCGGAAGGGGGGGTTCTCGCGCAGCAGGGTGACCAGGGCGGTGAGCGCGCGGGGCGTGGGGGGTGTGCGCAGCAGGGACGTGGTGACGGCGACAAAGATGCCGAGGATGTCGATGCCGAGGGTGGCCGCGGCGGCGCGCACTCCGGCGGGGTCGGCGGGGTGGGTGTTCCCCTCGGGGTCGTCGCCCGCCATGAGCAGTCCCTCGCGCTCGGCGAGGTCGGCCGCGTAGTCCACGACCCGGTCGAGCATGTAGTCCTCGGCGACGGTGACGACGAGGCGGGCCAGGCCCTCGTCCCAGTAGGCGAAGACCACGTCGGGCCGCTCCGCCAGGGCGACGGCGATCCGCCGGGCCAGGTACGCGGTGCCGCCCTCGTGGCGTACGCGCTCCGGGTGGACGGCGCGCAGCGGGAGGTGGACGCGGGCACCCGCGCGCCAGTGGGCGGGGCCGCCGGGCAGCGCGGAGCGCACGACCCGGGTCACCCGGGCGGTCGTGTCGGCGGCTCGCACGCCCGCGCGGGCGGTGCCGACCGCCGCGCCCGCCGCCATTCCGACGGCGGGCGCGGCGGCTCCGGCGAGAAGTCCGGGCACGGCGGGCAGCCGTCGGACGGCGGTGAGCGGCGACATCAGCAGCTTCAGCACCATTGCGGCGCCGTCAGAGGCTGGTGCGTTCGGGGCGGGCGGTGGGCCCGAGGGGGCCGGTGGTGCCCTTGGCGTGGGCGCCGGTACGCGCCGGATTCACCGGGTTCGCCTTGACGGGGCCGGGGGGTTCTTGGTGGTGCGGCTCCGGTTCGGTACCGGATGCCTCAGTGCCGGATCTGAGGGCGGCTGTGCCGAGGTCGTGGGGGGCATCCGGGTCCACGTCGGCGTCGGTCTTCGCCGCCGTTTCCTCCGCCAGGGGGGCGCCGTTCGCGGGGTGCGCCGGGCGGGGCTGGGTCAGCCAGGCGACGGCCGCTCCGGTGAGCGCGACCGGCCACTCCACGACTCCCGTGACCCCCAGCACGCCCGCCCCGGTGTACACGAGCACGCGGCGCCCGCGCGGGGACACGGCGCCGACCTTGTCCAGCGTCTCCTGTGCCGCCTTGCCGACCGTGGCGGCACCGGGCACTCTGCCCAGGACGGAGGCGGCGCCGCGCAGGGGCGCGGTGAGGACCGACGAGGACTTCCGCTCAGCCATGACTCTCCTCGGGTGCGTTCGCCTGCCGTGCCCCACGAGCACGCACACGCTGTCCACCCCCTCATCCCAGGGAACGCCAGGGCGTGGCTCGCCGCCACTCGGCGGGGGCGGGCGGGCTACCCGACGGCCGCTGCCCTCTCCCGCCCCCGGCGGGACCGCTCAGCGGCAGAGCCCGCTCAGCCAGCCCCCGGCAGCCCCACCGACCCCGCCAGCTCCCGCTGGTACTCCGCGTAGGCGGACCGCAGCCGCTCCCCCGGCCAGCCCGGGGGGAGGAGTTCGGGCGGGAGCACCGGATCGGTCAGCAGAAGGCGGACCACCGCCGCGTACGCGCCCAGGCGGGCGCCCGGGGTGCCCGCCTCTTCCGCCCGGGTCAGCAGGGTGTCCGCGGTCCTCGCCCAGGCGGGCAGTGGCCACAGACGGGCGACCAGGCGTGGCGCGGGTTCGTCGGGGCGCCCGCGGTACGTCAGGGCGACGCGGCGCAGCTCCGCCGGCAGGGGCCGGGCCAGATTGGCCGGGCGGAGCCAGACGCCCTCGCGGAGTTCGGCCAGGCGGAGTTCTCCGAGGCGGGACCGGAGGTCGGCACGGTCGGCGGGATCGCGGCCGGTGGCCGTGACGACCAGCATCTCCCAGTCGCCGTCCCAGGGCCGGGTCAGGGGGTGCAGCGCCTCGTCCTGGCGCCGCTGGCGGGCGAGGAGCCGGTCGCTGAGGCCGTACACCGCGTCCGTGCGGCGCAGGTCGCCCGCGGCGACCATCCGGCTCAGCGCGGCGCGCAGGGTGGAGCCGCCCACGCCGAACGGCTCGACCAGCCGGAGCAGGTCCTTGACAGGCAGCCGGGGCGGGTGAGCGCCGAGGAGCACGCTCAGGACGACCGACCGCGCGGACAGGGGGCGCGGTGCGGGGACGGTCCCCTCCGGCGGATCTTTCAGGGGCATGGGCACGTACTGTACGGGCGGATCACTGTTGCACTATTGCTGCGGCCGTACGGAGAGTGCAACATGGCCATATGGTCTCGATGCCCGCGCAGCCGCCGCTCCCGCCGTCGTCCGCCACCCACGATGTCACCAACCAGCCCCCGCCGCTCGCCCCGTACGACGCCTCCGACGACCGCGCCCTGCTGGAGGGCCTGCGCCGCGAGGGCGCGGAGTGGGCCGAGGGGGACGTCCGGCGCCTCGGCGTGCGCGCGGGCGGCGCTCAGGCGCAGGAGTGGGGCGAGCTGGCCAACCGGCACGAGCCGGAGCTGCGCACCCACGACCGCTACGGCAACCGCGTGGACGAGGTGGACTTCCACCCGAGCTGGCACTCGTTGATGGGCGCCGCCGTCGAGGCGGGCCTGGCCGGCGCCCCCTGGGCGGACGAGCGGGTCGGCGCGCACGTGGCGCGTACGGCGGGTGGTCTGGTCTGGGGGCACACGGAGGCGGGCCACGGCTGCCCCACGTCGATGACGTACGCCGCCGTGCCCGCCCTGCGCGCCGAGCCGGACCTCGCCAAGGTCTACGAGCCGCTGCTGACCAGCCGGGTCTACGAGCCGGGGCTGCGCGTGCCCACCGAGAAGGCCGGGCTGCTCGCCGGGATGGGCATGACCGAGAAGCAGGGCGGCTCGGACGTGCGCACCAACACGACCGTGGCCACGCCGACCGGCGAACCCGGGGTGTACACCCTGCGCGGCCACAAGTGGTTCACCTCGGCGCCGATGTGCGACGTGTTCCTGGTGCTGGCCCAGGCGCCGGGCGGGCTCTCCTGCTTCCTGGTGCCCCGCGTGCTGCCGGACGGCACTCGCAACACCTTCCGCATCCAGCGTCTGAAGGACAAGCTCGGAAACCGCTCGAACGCGTCCTCCGAGCCGGAGTTCGACCGTACGGTGGCGTGGCTGGTGGGGCCCGAGGGGCGCGGGGTGAAGACCATCATCGAGATGGTCAACTGCACCCGGCTCGACTGTGTGATGTCCTCGGCCACGCTCATGCGCAAGACGCTCGTCGAGGCGGGTCACCACGCCCGGTACCGCAGCGCGTTCGGGGCCCGGCTCCTCGACCAGCCGCTGATGCGCAACGTCCTGGCCGACCTGGCCCTCGAGTCGGAGGCGGCGACGACGCTCACCCTGCGCCTTGCCGGGGCGGCGGACCGGGCGGTGCGCGGGGACGCCGGGGAGCGGGCCTTCCGCCGGATCGCCACCGCCGTCGGCAAGTACTGGGTGACCAAGCGGGGCCCGGCGTTCACCGCCGAGGCGCTGGAGTGCCTGGGCGGCAACGGGTACGTCGAGGACTCCGGGATGCCCCGGCACTACCGGGAGGCCCCGCTGCTGTCGATCTGGGAGGGCTCGGGAAACGTCAACGCCCTCGACGTGCTGCGGGCGCTGGTCCGCGAGCCGGAGAGCGCCGAGGCGCTGTTCGCCGAACTCGCCCTGGCCCAAGGCGCGGACGCCCGCCTGGACGCGACGGTGACCGACCTCAAGCGGCGGCTCGCCGAGGCCGACCAGGTCACCGCGCGCCGTCTGGTCGAGCGGATGGCCCTCGCCCTCCAGGCCGCCCAGTTGGTCCGCCACGCCCCGCCCGCCGTCGCGGACGCCTTCTGCGCGACCCGCCTGGCCGGCGACTGGGGGCACGCCTTCGGCACGCTCCCCGCGGGGACGGACCTGGACACGATCCTGGAGCGGGCGCTGCCGGAACGGGGCTGAGCGGGCCCGGGCCCTCAAGGTCCGGTTCCGGCCCTCCGCGGCTCTGCGTCCTCACCCCGTCGTGTGCCCCCACCGCGGTCCGAGCCTGGCCCACTCCGCGTCCCAGTGGGCCAGGCGCCGGCGCTCCAGGGAGGTGCGGACGACGCGCCCGCAGACGAAGGGGACAGCTCCCGCCGCCGTACCCACCAGGGTGCCGAGGAGACCGGCGCGGAAGGCGGCCTCGGCTGCGGTGGCCGGGCGGGTGACGAGGTGGCCCTGCGGGTCGGTCCAGACGCGGACCGGCGTACCGGCCGGGCTGCCGGGCGCGACCCGGACCTGGCCGGTGTGGGCGGAGCCGTCCGCCACGGTCCAGCGGACCTGGGCCCACACCCGCTCCCCGTCGGACTTCGGCTTCTGCCCGGCGGACCTGCCGGGGACGCGGGAGACGACACGGGCGACGGCCTGATGCCAGGTGGCGCGGTCGCGGGCGAGCCCGCTGTCCACCGACCGGGCCGCCGCGAGCCCTGCCGACACCCCGGCGAGCACCGTCAGCGCCCAGGCGCCGAGCACCACCCACGCCTCCACCACGTCGACCCTGCGCCTGAGCGGGTTGCGCCGCCAGCGCCAGAACCACACCTGCGGACCACGGAACGCCATCAAGGGCATCCTCCTCACCGAGCGCGCCGACCGGCCGTACCGTCCTCCCATACGGGCGGCTCCGCCCTGTTGCTCAGGACGGTCCGCCTTGCCGACGGTCGCACGGGAGACACCTCGCGCGCAGCCACATCCGGCAGACCGCCCGGAGGAGCCCGGTCACCGGCCGTACCAACCCCCGCCGACCTGCGTGGACTTGCCGGACGGAGATCCAGGTCACCGGCCGGGTGGCCGAGATGCGACGCTCATCCGCCCGCGCGGCGGTCGATCAGCTCCAGCAGCCGCAGTACGGCCGCGTCCGCCTCCGGGCGGCGTACGGCGACCACGCTCGTCTCCAGGTACGACGACGCGCCCCGCAGCGGGACGAAGACGACCCCGGGGACGGGGAAGCCGCCGAGCCGCCCGGGCAGCAGTCCGACGCACAGACCGGAGGCCACATAGCTGTACAGCCCGGAG
The DNA here is from genome assembly GCF_053600675.1 of Streptomyces sp. NPDC005004. Classification (NCBI taxonomy): domain Bacteria; kingdom Bacillati; phylum Actinomycetota; class Actinomycetes; order Kitasatosporales; family Streptomycetaceae; genus Streptomyces; species Streptomyces sp. NPDC005004. The sequence goes on along the minus strand of NZ_JBSGAH010000005.1, from coordinate 92,976 downwards.
AGGTCGTCGGCCACCGCCAGGCCCCGGGGCAGGAAACCCACGTCGTGACAGGCGAGTTGGATCTGGCGGGCCAGGGTCGGCAGGGCCACGGGGTCGGGCAGGACGAAGTCCTCGTCGCTCAGGTCGGCGAGGTCGATCTGATCGGCCCCGGCGAGCGGGTGTCCGTCCGGCAGGGCGGCGGCGATGCGCTCCACCGCGAACGGGGTGCTGACGACGTCGTCCGACACGGACGCGGGGTCACGAAGGAACCCGAGGTCGAGGGCGCCGGAGCGGACCAGTTCGGCCACGGCGGTCGAGGAGTCGTGGTGCAGATGGACCCGCAGACCGGGCAGTTCCTCGGCCACCGCGCGCAGGAAGCCGGGCAGATAGAGGTGGCTGAGGACGCTCACGTACCCCACGCGCACGACACCCTCCAGGCCCGCGGCCACCCGTCGCACCCGCTCGATCGCGGCGGACTGGGAGTCGAGGAGGCGCCGGGCGTCCACGGCGAACGCCTCGCCCGCCGGGGTCAGCGCGACCCCGCCGGGACCCCGGTCGAACAGCCGCACCCCGAGCCCGCGCTCCAGGCGCTGGATCGACTGGCTGAGCGGGGGCTGGCTCATGAAGAGCCGCTCCGCCGCCCGGCCGAAATGCCGCTCGTCGGCCACCACCAGAAACTGCTCGAGGAGGCGCTTCGTCAGATTGATATCGTCAGCCATATCGAACGCTAGCCAATCATATATTGGACAGACCTGCGCGTGAGGCGTCCACTGGACACCAGGGGATGCCACGCGAGACGGCGGCGGCTCCCCGGCACTACCGGTTTTCAGCAATCCCACGCGGGAGAGGCCCGGGCACGTACGGCGGCCCTCTCCCTGGAGGCACCCCATGCGCCAGCAGGACGTCGCCCGGCTCTTCACCACCCCGGTGGACTCCCCGGCCTACGCGCCCACGCGGTACCGCTTCACCGACCGCGAGTATCTGAACATCACCTACCGCACCGACCCCGGGGCGTTGCGCCGCCTGGTCCCCGAGCCGCTCACGGTCCCGGACCCGCTGGTCCGCTTCGAGGTCATGCGGATGCCCGACACCACCGGCCTGGGCGACTACACCGAGGCCGGGCAGCTCATCACCGTCGAACACGAGGGTGAGCGCGGCGAGTTCAACCTCGCGATGTATGTCGACAGTGTCCCGGCGATCTCCAGCGGCCGCGAGTACAGCGCGTACCCGAAGAAGTCCGGCTCCCCCACCCTGTACGTCGACTCCGACACGCTGGTGGGCACGCTGGACTACGGCAGCCTGCGCGTGGCCAACGCGACCATGGGCTACAAGCAGCGCGCGATGGACCTGGACGAGGCCCGCGCCGAGCTCTGCATGCCGACGTTCATGATCAAGACGGTGCCGAACTACGACGGCACCCCGCGCATCTGCGAACTGGTCCGCACCCGGATCACGGACATCACCGTGAAGAGCGCGTTCACCGGCCCCGCGCGGCTTCAGTTCTTCGCGCACGTGATGGCGCCGCTCGCGGATCTGCCGGTGCTGGAGATCGTGAGCGCGAGCCACATCCTCACGGATCTGTCCCTCGACCCGGTCGAGCCGGTCTTCGACTACCTCGCCTGATCCCGCGCGCGGCCCGGCACGAGTCCCCGTCCCCCTCCTCTTCCCCTCTTCCCCTCTTCCCCTCTTCGGACTTCCCGCTTCGAGAAAGCCGCGACATCATGTCCTCCGTTTCCGCACCCACCGCCGCCGGCACCACCCCGGACGCCCGCAAGCGCGCCGCGATCGTCGGCGGTGGCGTCATCGGCGTCTCCTGGGCCGCCCTCTTCCTCGCGCACGGCATGGAGGTGGTCGTCAGCGACCCCCGGCCGGACATCGAGGAGATCGTCCGCGCCGGACTGGCCGAGATCGCCCCGACTCTGACCGAGCTCGGGCTGCCCACCGAGCACTTGACCGATCGGCTCTCCTTCGAGGCCGACCTCGCGACCGCTGTCGCGCAAGCGGACGTCGTCCAGGAGAACGGCCCCGAGCGCCTGGACCTCAAGCAGGAGATCTGGCGCACCGTCGAAGAGAGCGCCCCCGCGCACGCGTTGCTCGCGACGTCGACCTCCAGCATCCCCGCGACCGCCATCGCCGCGGGGCTCTCCCGTCCCGAACGGCTCGTGGTGGGGCATCCGTTCAACCCGCCGCACCTGGTCCCGCTGGTGGAGGTCGTGCCCGGCGAGAAGACCTCGCCGGAGGTGGTCCGCGAGGCCGTGGGCTTCTACGCCTCGCTCGGCAAGAAGCCGCAGGTGCTGCACAAGGAGATCCCGGGCTTCGTCGCCAACCGCCTGCAGTCCGCGCTGTTCCGCGAGTGCGTGCACCTGGTCGGGGAGGGCGTGGTGACGGAGGAGGAGCTGGACGAGATCGTCACCTCGTCCATCGGGCTGCGCTGGGCCGTCGCGGGCCCCTTCCGCACCTTCCACCTCGGCGGCGGACCCGAAGGGCTCCCCCACTTCATCGAGCACCTGGGCCGCGCCATGGCCGACCACATGTGGCCCGCCCTCGGCAACCCCACGCTCGACGACGCCACCATCGCCCTGCTCTCCGGCCAGGCGCGGGACTCCTTCGGCGACGGCACCGTGGAGGAGCTGGCCGCAGCGCGCGACCGCGCGCAGATCGCGCTCATGCGCGCCCTGGGCGAGACCCCGGACCGGCGGACGGCCGACCCGGTCCGACCGCCCGCACCGGCGGGGCTTTGACCAGGACCGACCCCCGCACCGGACCCACCGCCGCCGGACAACCGCCTTCACCGCACCCCACGCGAGAAACGCACCCCATGAACCTCACCGAGAAGATCACCCGGGCGATCGACGCCCCCGCCACCGACGACGCGTTCGACGTCCACGCCGAAATGACCGACGTCCTCGGGGGCATCGGACTGAAGCCGGAGGACACCGGCGGCACGATCACCTTCGAGGGCGCCGACCCCGTCGTCCCCAGCACCCTGCGTCTCGGCGCCGCCTCCGGCATCGCCCTGGTCGCCAAGTCCGCCGCCATCGCCGCCCTGTGGAAGGACCGCACCGGCCGCGGCCAGGACATCCACATGGACCTGCGGGTGGGCCCGCACCGGCTGTGCCCGTTCTACGAGCGCAAGTGGGAGCTGCTCAACGGCTACACCGGGGGCACCCCGTCGATCATCAACATGGCCCTCGCCAACAACTTCTACCGCAGCGCGGACGGCCGTTGGATGATGCCGTTCAACATCTACCCCAACATCAAGGTGGCCGCCGAACGGCTGCTCGGCGTGGGTGACGTGCCCGAGCACGTCGCCGCCGCGATCGCCCGGTGGGACGCCCGGGAGCTGGAACGGGCGGGCGCCGAGGCCGGCTGCGTCATGCCGATGGTGCGCACGCCCGCCGAGATCCTGACCGAGCGTCAGTACATCGACGTCCTGGCCCACTTGCCGCTGGTGGAGATCACCCGCGTCGGCGACAGCGCCCCCGAGCCGCTGCCCGCCGACCCCACCGCCCCGCTGGACGGCGTACGCGCGCTGGGCATGGGCCACATCATCGCCGGGGCGGGCGCCGGACGCGCCCTCGCCCTGCACGGCGCGGACGTGCTGAACCTGTGGCGGCCGTACGAGCTGGAGCACGACGTCACCTACCTGACGACGAGCGTCGGCGTGCGCTCCGCCACGGTGAGCCCGTACACCCCGGAGGGACTGGCCCGTATCCATGAACTCCAGGCCGGAGCCGACGTGTTCTACGCCAACCGGCGTCCCGGCTTCCTGGAGTCCATCGGCATGTCCGAGGAGGAGGCCGTCGCACGGCGCCCCGGACTCGTCTACGCCTCGGTGTCGCTGAACGGCCACGAGGGACCGTGGAAGGACTACCTCGGCTTCGACCAGACGGCGGGCGCGCTCACCGGCCTGCTGCATCTGGAGGGCGACGGCGATCAGCCGGCGCTTCCGCCCATCACTGTCGTCAACGACTACCTCGTCTCGTGGTTCCTGACGGCCGGCATCGCCGAGGCGCTGCGCCGCCGCGCCGTGGACGGCGGCAGCTACCGCGTCCACGTCTCCCTGTCCCGGGTCGCCCTGTGGATTGTGTCCATGGGCATCTTCGACCAGGACTACGCGAAGCGGGTCGCGGGCACGGGCGAGCTGCACGCCTACCCGGACCCCGAGCTGTTCACCGCCGAGACGCCGCTCGGCCACTACCAGGGCATCACCGACCAGGTGCGGATGTCGGACACCCCGGGCGCCTACCGGCAGATCCTGGTGCCGCGCGGCTCCCAGCGCCCGGAATGGCTGCCGACCGCCTGATCCGGTGGCCCACGGTGTGCGGGGCGGCGGGGACGGTCCAAGTCCCCGGCGCCCCGCACGCCGCTACGGCAGGCGCCAGTCCACCGGCTCCGCGCCCTGCTGCACGAGCAGTTCGTTGGCCCGGCTGAACGGGCGCGAGCCGAAGAAACCGCGGTCGGCCGACATGGGCGAGGGATGCGCGGACTCGACGGCCGGGTAGGCGCCGAGCAGCGGGCGCGCGTTGCGGGCGTCGCGGCCCCACAGGATGGAGACCAGCGGCTTGCCGCGCGCGGCGAGGGCACGGATCGCCTGCTCGGTGACCTCTTCCCAGCCCTTGCCGCGGTGGGCGCCGGGCCTGCGCGGGGCCGTGGTCAGCGCCCTGTTCAGCAGGAGGACGCCCTGCCGGGTCCAGGGGGTCAGATCGCCGTTGGACGGGTGGGGCAGGCCCAGGTCCGAGTGCATCTCCCGGTATATGTTCTCCAGGCTGCCCGGCAGTTGCCGTACCTCCGGGGCGACCGCGAAGCTCAGGCCGATCGCCATGCCCGGCGTGGGATAGGGATCCTGGCCCACGATCAGGACCCGTACATCGTCAAAGGGCTGCTGGAAGGCGCGCAGGACGTTCGCCCCGGACGGCAGATAGGTCCGCCCCGCCGCCACCTCGGCACGCAGGAAGTCACCCATGGCCGTGATACGGCCCTCCACCGGCTCCAGGGCCTTCGCCCAGCCGGCCTCAACAAGTTCACTCAACGGTCGTCGTGCCACGTCACGTCACTCTAGTGGCCGCCACCGACAATCCCCTCCGGCGAGTGGAAAGCGCGCGACGGCCGGGACGCCCGCGCCTCGCACCGCTACTCTTCCTCTCCGTGAGCCGTGCGCCCGAGCGAGCCGACCGAGCAGAGCGGGCGCCGGTGTCCGCCTTCCTCGCCGTGGACTCCGGCGGCTCCGGCATCCGGGTGGCGGTGGGCGTCCCCGGTACGGGCCGTATGGCCAAGGCGTCGGCCCGGGAGTCGGTGCGGACCTCGGAGCGTGGCATCGACCCCGCTCATCTGATGACTCAAGTCGCGCCCCTGGCACGCGCGTTGGCCGCCGAGGCGGGGGCGGACCGGATCGCCTGGGCCGTCGTCGGCGCCGCCGGGTTCGCGAGTCTGGGGGACGCCCTGCGCGCGGAGCTGCCGGGTGCGCTCGGCCGGGAGCTGGGGGTGGGGACCGTGGCCCTGGCCGCCGACGCGGTGACCGCGTACGTGGGCGCTCTCGGGCCGCGTCCTGGTGCCGTGGTCGCCGCGGGCACCGGACTGATCGCCGTCGGCACGGATCTGGCCAACTGGCGGCGGGCGGACGGCTGGGGGCATCTGCTGGGCGACTGCGGCGGCGGCGCATGGATCGGCCGGGCCGGCCTCGATGCCGCGCTGCGCGCGTACGACGGACGGGACGGAGGCTCGGCCGCGCTGCTGGAGTGCGCGACCGAACGGTTCGGGGCGATGGCCGGACTGCCCGCCCGGATCTATCCGCGCACCGACCGCGCCGCCGTGCTCGCCTCCTTCGCTCCCGCCGTGGGCGCGTGCGCGGCCCACGATCCCGTCGCGGCCGGGATCCTGCGTGCGGCGGCCGGGCATCTGGCGGATTCTGCCGCCGCCGTGTGCCCGGCGGACGGTGAACCCGAAGTGGCTATCGCGGGCGGCCTCTTGAACCTGGGCGCACCTCTACTGGAGCCCCTGCGCGAGGAGTTGGCGAAGCGGCTGCCGCACGCCACGTCCGTACCGGCCGAGGGCGATCCGCTGCACGGCGCCGTACGGCTCGCGGCGGATCTGGCGGCCGGGCGGTGCGATGTCCCGATTGCGCCGACCATGCTCAATTTGGTCACCATACGTACGGATTGAGCCCGTCGAAGCACCAACTGTCCGGTGCGGGACGGGAAGAGCCGCCTCACCTGCGCAACTCATCAGACAAAACCGGACGGATACCGCTCACCTGCACCCTCCCCGAACAGGGGAGCACAGGAAACCAGTAACATGCGGCGCCATGAGCTCCCCCACTGGACCCGAGTCCGGCCTGCCAGTACGAATGCCGCGACCCCGCCAGCCCGGACGCCACCGTCGTCCGGAACCGCTGGTGGCTCCCGAGGACGCGCCCGCGTTCGTCCTCGCCGTGCCCGGCGCGCCCAGCGCCGCCACGCGCAGCCTCGCCGAGGAGGTCGTGAGCATCGCCCGCTCCGAGCTGCCCGGTCTGGATGCCCGGATCGGTTACCTCGACGGGGACGACGCGGACTTCCCGACCCTCAAGTCCGTGCTGGCGCGGACCGCCGAGGAGCGCACCGCCCGCTACGAGCAGGCCGTCGCCGCCGGCAGTGACGTGAAGAAGCCCGAGGGCCCCGTCGCCGCGGTCGTCCCGCTGCTGGCCGGCCCCGACGGCGCCCTGCTGCGCCAGATCCGCCAGGCGATGATGGACAGCCGGGTCGCCGCCGAGCTGACCGACGTGCTCGGCCCGCACCCGCTGCTCGCCGAGGCCCTGCACGTGCGCCTCTCCGAGACGGGCCTCGCCCGCGCGGACCGCGCCCGGCTGTTCACCGTGACCACCACGGCCGACGGCATCATCCTGGCCACCGTGGGCGGCGAGGAGGCCGTGCAGGCGGCCGGCATCACCGGCATGCTGCTCGCCGCGCGCCTGGCCGTACCGGTGATCGCCGCGGCGCTGGACCAGGAGGGCTCGATCGCCTCCGTCGCCGAGCAGCTCCGCGCGTCCGGCTCGCAGCAGCTCGCCCTCGCGCCGTACCTGATCGGCCCGGAGATCGACACCTCGCTGCTGACGGCTGCCGCCGAGGAGGTGGAGTGCGCCACCTCGGAGCCGCTGGGCGCCTACCCGGCGATCGGCAAGCTGGCGCTCGCCAAGTACACGACGGCGCTGGGCATCGCCCCGCAGCAGTCGCAGGGAGCGCCGGTCCGCTGACGCGGCACGGCACGGCACCCGCACGTCACGAGGGCCCGCTCCGGGAGACCGGGGCGGGCCCTTCGCATGTCCGAGCAGGCTCTTCCGCGCGCCTGGGCGGGGCTGGGCGGGGGCGGCGCGGGCCGCTCAGCCGAAGATCACACAGGAGGCGGCGGGGACCGCCAGGGAGCCGTCGTAGCGCGGCAGGCCGGTCTTGTCGTCCACGGCGAACCAGGTCACGTCGCCGGAGCGTTCGTGGGCGGCGTAGAGGCGGCCGCCGTGCCCGGTCAGGGCGCGGGGCCAGTGGCCGCCGCTGGGGACCGTGCCGAGCAGCCGGAGCCCTTCGCCCTCGACGCGGAAGGCGGACAGGACGTCCTCGCCGCGGGTCGCGGTCCATACGAAGCGGCCGTCGGGCGCGACCACGATGCCGGAGGGGTAGGCGTCCCCGGCCGGGGCGCCGGGGAGCACGGGTACCTCGGCCAGCGGCCGCAGGGAGCCCGCGGCGCGGTCCCAGCGGCAGACGGTGACGGTGGGGGTGAGTTCGTTGACGACGTAGGCGTGCATCCCGTCGGGGTGGAAGACCAGGTGGCGTGGGCCCGAGCCGGGTCGCAGGGCGATCTCGCGGTGCAGCACGGGGACGCCCGCCTCGAGCGTGCACACCCGCACCGAGTCGGTGCCGAGGTCCACGCTGACGATCCAGCGCCCCTCGGGGTCGGAGCGCACCTGGTGGGGGTGCGGACCGCGCTGACGGCGGTCGTGCGGCCCCGAGCCGATGTGCTGGAGCCGCCCGGAGGGCGCGGGCGCGAGGGCGCCGTCGGGGCGTACGGGGACCGCCGTGACCGAGCCGCTGCCGTAGTTGGCGGTGAGCAGGTGCCCTGCGTGCAGACCGAGGTGGGTGGGGCCGCTGCCGCCGACCGGCACGGGCGGCCCCGCGGGCTCCAGCTTGTCCCCCCGCACCCGGTAGGCGGCGACCGCGCCCTCGGCCGTCTCGCTGACCGCGTAGAGCATGTCCCCGGCGGGGGAGAGCACCAGGTACGACGGGTCGGGAACGGCGCCGAGACCGCCGGTGCGGATCAGGGCGCCGTCGTGGGGGCGGACCTCGGCGGTGACCAGACCGGGACCGCCGGCCGCCGTGTACGAGCCGATGAACGCCCGCTGGGGCGCTCGTCCGCGTTCGCCGCTTTCTGCCACGTCTGTCCCCTCTCGGTCGAGACTGTGCCGACGCTAGCAGCAGGTCACCACCGGTCTGGACCAAATGGCGGAGGGGTGCGGCCCGAACGGCGGGGGGCGCGTCAGGCGCCGACCAGCCGTGAGGGGGCGGGGGCGTGCAGCGGTCCGGCCAGTTCGGCGAGGGCGCGCTCCAGGCCGTGGAGGTGGGCGAGGGCGGGTTCGGCCGGGGTCTCGGCCGGACGCAGGATGTGCCCGGCGCCGCCCTCGGTGAGCGCCTCGACGGCCGCCTCGACGCGCCAGCAGGCGGCGGCGAGCCGGGCGTCGTGGGAGGCCACGGGGTCGGCGGCGACCGCGACCAGGCCGCGCACCTCGCGGGCGCAGTCGTCGAGGAGGGCGAGGACACGGCGGGCGCGGTGCTTGCGCCACGCCAGCGGGTTGAGCGGGTGGGTCAGTGGAGCCACCGAGAGCCGGACGCGGCCCAGCAGCTGCTCCAGCTCGGCCACGCGCGGGGCGGGGTCGGCGTCGGATCCGGCGAGGCGGGCGGCGGCCTCGGCGGTGCAGGCTCGTACACAGCGCAGGGCGCGCTGGATCGAGGCGTCGGTGGTGAGGTGGGTGGTGACCGGCAGCACGAACAGCACGGCGAGCACGGCGCCGACGACGCCGACGGCGGTCTCGGTCACACGTAGCGCGAGCAGTCCCGGGCCGAGGACGCCGAAGAGGCCGTAGAGGACTTCGGCGAGGAGGGTCACCCAGAGCATCATCCAGGTGTAGGAGACCGCGGCCGTGTAGAAGATCCCGAAGACGGCGACCGCGGCGAGCAGCGCGCTGGCGACCGGGGCGCCGTGCACGGGCATCGCGACGAGCACGCCGAGGGCGACGCCGAGCAGGGTGCCCAGGACGCGCCGGAAGCCGCGTACGAGCGTCTCGCCGCGCGAAGCGGTGTTGACGAAGACCCACCAGGTGGCGCCGACGGCCCAGTACCAGCGCTGTCCGGACACGAGCTGGCCGACGACCAGCGCGAACCCGGCGCCCGCGGCCGCCTGGACCGCCTGGCGGGTGGTCACCCGCGCCAGGCCGGTGCCGCCGGGCGGCGCGGGTACGGCGGCGGGCGGCATCCGGCGTTCGTAGCACCACAGGCCGAAGCGCACGACCGCGGCGGAGAGCAGGGAGAGCAGCAGGGCTGCGTACAGCTCGGGCAGCCGGGCGGGGGTGACCCGCAGGAACTGGCCGACGAAGAACATCATGAAGCCGAACACGCCGAGGCTGTGTCCGCGCGCTCCCCAGCGGCGGGCGTACACCCCGGCGCCGACGACGGCGATGAACACGAAGTCCCGGCCGACGGGGTGGGTGTGCAGCCCGGCGGCCAGCGCGAGCACCGGGATGCCGACGACGGGGAGCAGGGCGGTGGTGACGGCCTGACCGCGCACGGTGGCGTCGGCGACGGTGAAGAGCGCGAGCAGCGCGGCGAGTCCGCCCGCGACCATCCCGACGAGGGAGTGCCCGGCGAGGCCGCACACGACGACCGCGAGCCCGATCCCGAGGACCGCGCGCGCGGCGAAGCGCAGGCGTATGTGTCCCGGGTCCGGCGCCACGAACTCCTTCTTCAGCACTGCTGTCCGCCCCCTTGTGGCCGTCCGCACGAAAAAGGCGCCGCGGTGATCCGCAGCGCCATCGACCTGACTATATGAGCATCACAGGACCACTTGGCTCAACTGGCGTCCGATTCACTGAGCCAATGGACCACTCACGCACTGGAGCGCGGACCCGGCGAAGGGCCAACGGTCCAGCTCGCACGGGGTACGGCCCGGGCGCCGGGCTGGGCCATTGGTACAGTCGCCGGTGACCGGCGCGACCACCAGCGCGGTACGAGGAGGCGGAGCGTCATGGCCGTGGACGAACTCGACACGCGCATCCTGCGGTTGCTCCTGGAGCAGCCGCGCACCAGTGTGCGGGAGTACGCCCGCATCCTCGGTGTCGCCCGGGGCACGCTCCAGGCCCGCCTGGACCGCATGGAGCGGGACGGCGTGATCACCGGGACGGGTCCCTCGCTCTCCCCCGCCGCGCTCGGGCATCCGGTGCTGGCGTTCGTGCACATCGAGGTCACGCAGGGCCATCTGGACGACGTCGGCGAGGCGCTGGCGTCCGTGCCGGAGATCGTGGAGGCGTTCTCGACCACGGGCGGCGGGGATCTGCTGGCCCGGGTGGTGGGGCGGGACAACGCCCATCTGGAGGACGTGATCCAGAAGCTGATCAGCGTGCCGGGCGTGGTGCGCACCCGTACCGAGGTGGTGCTCCGCGAACGCGTGCCGTACCGGCTGCTGCCGCTCGTGGAGTCGGTGGGACGGGCGACGGCGCGCTCCTGACGCGGACGCACGGCCCCCGAGGCGGGCGGATCTCCGCGCGCGCTCGACGTACGCCCTGCATAGCGTGACCGTATGACTACAGTCCAGACCAGCCCGGTCACCGGCGAGCGACGGCGGTGGCAGGCGCTCGCGGTCTGTCTGACGGCGGGCTTCATGACGATGCTCGACAGCTCGATCGTGAACGTGGCGCTGCCCTCGATGGAACGCGGCCTGGGCGCCGACGCGGCCGACGTGTCCTGGGTGGTGTCGGGCTTCGCGCTCACGTTCGGGCTCACGCTGGTCCCGGCGGGCCGGCTCGGTGACGTGCGCGGGCGGCGGGTCGCCTTCCTGTTCGGGCTCGCGCTGTTCACGCTGTCCTCGGTCGCGTGCGCGCTGGCCCCCGGCGCGGGCTGGCTGGTGCTGTACCGACTGGTGCAGGGCGCGGCCTCGGGCGTCATCGCCTCGCAGACGACGGGGCTGATCCAGCAGATGTTCCAGGGCGCCGAGCGGGCCCGGGCGTTCGGGCTGCTGGGCAGCGTGGTGGGCGTGTCCACGGCGGTCGGGCCACCCGCGGGCGGTCTGCTGATCCATGTCTTCGGCGAGGCGGACGGCTGGCGCTGGATCTTCTACATCAACGTGCCGATCGGGGTCGCCGCCTTCTGCGCGGCGCTGCGCCTGCTGCCCCGCGCGCCGGTGAACCCGGGCCGCCCGCGCGAGGGCGTCGACCTGCCGGGGGTCGCGCTGCTCGGCGCCGGTGTGCTCGCGCTGATGCTGCCGCTGGTGCAGGAGCAGCAGTGGACCGGGCGCGCGAAGTGGGCGCTGCTGCCGGTGGCGGGGCTGCTGCTGGCCGCGTTCTGGGTCTGGGAGCGGCACCAGGGGCGGCGCGGGCGCGCCCCGCTGGTCGACCTGAACCTCTTCGCCCTGCGGTCCTTCACGCTCGGCGTGCTGCTGAACGTGGTGTACTTCGCGGGCTTCACCACCGTGTTCTTCGTCTACACCCTGTTCCTGCAGAACGGCCTGGGCTACAGCGCGCTCGCGGCCGGGATGGCCTCGCTGCCGTTCGCGGTCGGCTCGGCGGTGGGGGCGGCCCGGGGCGGGCGGCTGGTGGTCCGGTACGGGCGCGCGCTGGTGGTCGTCGGGCTGAGCGCGGTGGCGTTCGGGCTGCTCGTGGTCATCGTGACCGTCCAGGCGGTGCCGGGGCGCGACGTGGCCTGGGCGGCGGCACTCCCCCTGCTGATCGCGGGCCTCGGCTCCGGCATCACCATCTCCCCCAACACCGCGCTCACCCTGACCCGGGTCCCGGTCCAGCGGGCCGGTGCGGCGGGGGGTGTCCTGGTCACCGCCCAGCGCGTCGGCTCGGCGGCGGGCATCGCGGTCGTGGGCGCGGTGTACTTCGCCCACCTCGCCAACGACGGCAACCCCACGACAGCCCTCCAGCTCGGGCTCCTGACGGCGGTGGGCATCATCCTGTTCGCCCTGGCCCTGGCCGTCGCTGACCTGCGCGAACGCCGCATCCACCCGGAACCGACGACACCGGCCGAGGGCCCGGCGACTCCGGAGCCGACGAGCGCGCCCCGCTGACCCCGCGGAAGACCGCTCGAAGATCACGCGAACGGCGCCTCAGGACCTGCGACGGGGCTTGCCCGATCCCTTGCCGGACGAGCCGGACCGTCCCCGGGTGCCCCGGCCGGACGACTTCGCGGCGCCGCCGGTCCTGGCCTTGCCCGCGCCGCTCTTCTGCCGGCTCGGCTCCGGGCGCTTCCGCTCCTGCTTCGGCGCGCTCTCCGTGGAGCGGCCCCGGGTGCTGTTGACCGTACGGCCGCGCACGATGCCGATGAAGTCCTCCACCTGGTCGGTGGTGGCGTCCTCCGGCCAGGAGAGGGCGACGCTGGACTGCGGGCCGTCGGCCAGGGGACGGTAGGTGAGGTCCTTGCGGTGGTACAGGCGGGCCAGCGACTGCGGGACGACCAGGAGGCCGACGTTCGCCGCGACCAGTTCGACGGCGTCCTCGGTGGTGGCCGGGCGCTCGAAGGCGGGCTCCCCGGGGGGCGCGTCCCAGTCGAAGACGTCGTCCAGGGGGTGGAAGAGGACTTCCCCGGCGAGATCGGCCAGGGTCACCTCCTCGGCCGCCGTGAACAGATGGTCCTTGGGGACGACGACCACGGTGGTCTCGGTGTAGAGCGGGATCGCGCTGAAATACGTACGGTCCACCGGCAGCCGTACGAACGCGGCGTCCGCGTCACCCGCGCGCAGCAGCCCGTCGGTCTCGGCCGCCGGGACCTGCAGAAGGGTGAGCGGGATGTCCGGCAGCCGCTCGTTCCAGATCCGCGCCCATTTGGCGGGCGTCACCCCGGGAACGTACGCGAGCCGGAACGACGGTGTTTCCTCCGAGCCTGTCACCAGGCCAAGGCTACCGGCCCCGGTCGGCCCACCCGCACGCGGCCGATACCCTTGACCTCATGAGTTCGCAGCAGAGCACCCAGACGATGAAGCCCGCCACCGCGGCGAAGAAGCTGGGTGTGTACCTCCCCGCCACCCCCGCCGAGTTCCAGGAGGGTGTCGTTTCGCGCGCCGAGCTGAACGAGCTCCAGGCCAATCCGCCCGAGTGGCTGCGCGAGCTGCGGCAGAACGGCCCCCACCCGCGTCCCGTCGTCGCGGCCAAGCTCGGCGTGTCCATCGCCGGTCTGGCGCGCGGCGGTGTCACCGAGGCGCTCACCACCGAGCAGATCGAGGCGCTCAAGCACGAGCGTCCCGAGTGGCTGGAGAAGGAGCGCGCCACCCAGGTCGAGGTCCGCAAGGAAGCCGTGCGGATCAAGAACCTCAAGCAGGAGAAGGCGGCCCGCGAGGACTGACCCCGCCCGCCCCGCACACGCCCCCTGGCCTCGCCGGGGGGCGTTGTCAGTGGTGCCGCCTACAGTTCCCCTCACTTGATCGTTTGCGGTGCGGGGAGGCACGTATGGGGTGGGTGTCGGCCGGTGACTACGAGGTCACCCTCGACGGCGGAAAGGTGGTGTGCCGCAACGCCACGGGACGGCGGCTGAAGTCGGTGCCGCCGAAGATCGCCGACGATCCGGCGGTCGTGGGGCTCGCACAGCTCAGCGAGTGGCTGGAGCGGCACGAACGGGAGTGCCTGGACGGCGTGGAGCGGTGGATGGTCCGCTCGCTGCCGGTGCCGCTCGCCGTGCTCACCCGGGTCTGGCCCGACCCCGCCTGGCAGGCGGTGCTGCGCGACCTCGTGGTGACCGGCGACGACGGCCGGATCGCCGGTTTCCTGCGGGACGCCGACCCCGAGCGCGGCCTCGGCCTGGTCGACCTGGACGGCGACACCGTGCGCATGACCCCCGACCTGGTCCGCATCCCGCACCCGGTGCTCCTGGAGGACCTGGCGGACCTGCGCGAGTTCGCCGTCGAGCTCGGCGTGGAGCAGCGCGCCCAGCAGCTCTTCCGCGAGGTGTGGCACCGCCCGGCCGGCTTGGCCGAGGGCGCCACGCAGGTCGAGGAGTACGCGGGCGGCGCCTTCAAGGAGCTGCGCTTCCTGCACGGCCGGGCCGCTCAGCTGGGCTACCGGGTGCGCGGCGGCCAGGCGGTCCGCCCCGTCCTGGAGGACGGCCGGAGCGTCGAGGCCCGCGTCTGGATCGGCGACTACGACGGCTACGAGGCGACCGAGACCGGCCCGCTGATGTGGACCGACCCGGCGGGCCGGGTGCTGAGGCTCGGTCAGGTGGGTCCGGTCGCCTGGTCAGAGGGGATGCGCATGGCCGCCGCGCTGTACGCGGGGCGTGACGTGGAGAACGAGGAGCGGGCGGCATGACGACGTACGACGAGACCACCCTGGCCGCGCTCCTGGAGGCGGGCGCCGTCCTGCCGTCCGGCAGCACCGCGCGCGAGGACGCCGACACGCTCACCGTCCGCACGTACACCCACCCGGTGCTGGAGGGCCGGCAGGTCGTCCGGCTGGTGCCCGGCACCCTCGGGGAGGCCGAGGACCTGGCGCTGGAGTTCCTCGGTCTGACCCGGGAGCCGGAAGCGCCGGAGGTCGGCCAGGTGCGCCGCGAGACGCTGGGCTTCCCGGCCTGGGCGCTGGTGCACGACCCGGCGAACGGCCATCACGCGCTCGCCCTGGTCAAGGACGTGGAGCGGCTCGCCCGGCAGGCCAAGTCCCGTCCCGGGGCCGCCAAGCAGGGCTTCGAGGAGCTGGGCACACGGCTCGGGCGGGCGGTGCCGCACTTCCTTCCGACGTTCTACGAGCAGGCCGCGCGGGTCTTCCTCCAGCACGAGAACACCACGTACGCCTCCGCGTTCTTCGGCCGGGCCCGAGAGGCGGAGCGGGTGCACGCGCTCGCGGTGGACGAGGAGCGGCAGCGGGCGGTGTTCCTGGAGTTCGCCTTCGCCGGGGCGCTGACCGTCAAGGCACTCAAGGAGCATGTGAAGGACCTGGGCCGACGGCTCGACCCGGCCACCGCGTGGGCGCAGTTCCGGCAGTTGACGGTGGAGCGCTGCGCCGCCGGGATGCCGCCGTACGCCTCGCTGCCGCAGGACGCGCGCGGGCTGATCAGGGCGGCCGGGCTCGACCGGGACGCCGAGGAGCGCGCGCTCGTCGCCGACCTGCTCGCCTCGCCCGCCGCCGTCCGGGCGCCCGCGTCCTTCTGGACGGCCTACCGTCCGGTCCTCGGCGCCCTGGCCGAAGAGCGGCCCGGGGTGCGGACGCGGCTGCTGGACATCATGCCCGCCGGGCTCGGGGGCGGGGTCGAGGACGACGAGTTCTGGCTGGCGCTGCTGGCCGAAACCGGTGCCGACCGGCTCCTCATGGACGAGGCGGCGGCCCGCGAGCACGGCGTGGACGCGGCCGACTGGCTGACCCGCTGGGCGCTGCACCGCAAGCACGGCGGCGCGTTCGCCCGCCGTTCCCCGGCCACGCTCGCGCTGGCCGCGCGCATGGCGCCGCTGCTGCGCTCCGCCGGACGCCCGGTGGACCTGTTCACCGGGAACTGGGGGGCGAGCGCGCACCTGGATCTGCTGGACCTGTGCGTCGCCGAGGGCGTACCGCTGTCGGTCCCGGCCTCCGCGGCGCGGGGCCAGGTGTCGGTGACCACCTGGCTCTCGGACACCGGTGAGGGCCGCCGTGACCTGGTGGCCGTCGCGGCCGACCCGCGCCTGCGGCCGCTGCTGCGCGCGGCGGTGGAACAGGCCGGAAGCCAACGCGGCCGTGACGACGAGCAGTTGAAGGCTCTCGCCGCTCACCCCGTGCTCTCCGAGCTGTTGCGGGAATGGCTCGACGAGGTGTCCGCGGAGTTCACCCGCGCGGCCGGGCTGCCCGCCGCGAGCGCGACGCTCGACCGGCTGCGACCCTTCCGGACCGTCGCCCCCGGGGCGGGCCCCGAGGCGGTCGCCCGGGTCGCCGGGCACCCGGTCGCACCCCTGCTCGGCCGCACCCTGCGCGCCGGTGTCCTGGACGAACTGGGCTGGCCCGCCCTCGAAGAGGCGCTGGAGCGGCTCGACGCCCAGACCCTGGACCCGAAGACCCACCACCCGGTCACCGTCCACGAGGCGTGGCCCGCGCTCATCGTCTCCCGCGGGCACAAGGCGCTCGTCGTCGGCCCGGAGCGGATCCTCCTCGACCACGACCTGCGGATCCCTCAGGACCTGGACCGCCATCAGCGCCCCCGGTTCCGCTACGTGGACGGGGAGTTGCTGGTCGTCTGGCGGCGGGACGGCAAGCAGCATGCCTACTGGTCGAGCCGTCCCGCCGAGGTGTTCGCGCTCGGCGGCGAGCAGGTCCCGACCTGGTGGTACGGGCAGGACGACCTCGCCGCCTCGATCCCGCTGCCCGGCGGGGGCCGCGCCTCCGGCGGCCGTGCCCTGCACGCCGGGGACACCGACCTCCCGCCGAGCCGTCCCGTCCTGGGCGACGGCACCGGCTACTGGCGCGAGGGCAGGCAGGGCCCGCGCACGGTGTGGCTGGAGTACGACCCGGTGACGGGCGAGCACGGCCGGGCCTCCCTGCCCGCGCCGCTGCGCGCCGGTGTCCGCGAGGGCGCCGAGCTGACGGCCGGGATGTGCGAGCTGCTGCCGCTGCAACCCGGTCTTGAGCAGAGCCCGTTCGGCACCGACGGCACGGTGCTGGGGCGCTGGGTGCGCACCGAGGGGGACGGCGGGGAGCGGTACCGCACCGCCGGGACGCCGGACGGCCGTACGGTGTCGATGCCGAGGACGGACGCCATCCCCCTGGGCGCCCTGCGGCTGCCCGGTGCCGAGCCCGTCGTCGCGCGGACGTTCCAGACCGTCGCGCTGTTCGCGGGCGACGACCCCGCCGGGACCGGCCGGCTGGGGTACGTGACGCTGAACGGGCCGGGCGGGGAGTTCGCCGCGGGCACTCCCCTGGTGCCCCCGCTGCCGTTCTGGCACGCCCTGCGGCCGCGCGACGAACAGGGCTCCGCCGTGCTGCGCGCCGTCACCGACGAGCAGGCCGCCGATCTGATGCGGGCCATGGCCGAGGCGCTGGCCGAGCGTCAGGAGGCCCTGAAGCGCGCCGGGGACGACACCCGGGCCAAGGAGGCGGTGCCGAGCGCGGCCCGAGTGGCCGTGCGGGCGGTGCGCGCGGGGCTGCCGGACCTCACCGACGCCCGGCTGACCGTGGGCGTGGCCTCGCTGGTCCGCTCGGCGCTGCGTCTGGCCGACTCCGCGACCGCGTTCGCCGCGCCACCCAGGGAACGCCCCGCCCAGCCGCGCAAGCACACCGAGGGCATGTTCTTCGACTACAGCCCCGAGCACGGCGAGGACAGCACGCTGCGCGAGGCGCTGGCCGGGATCGTGAGCGTGTACGGCTACTGGCACGGCGAGCAGCGCACCGCGCTGCGTCAGATCAGGGCCGTGAACCACGTGCTGTCCGGTCACCCCGCCGACGGCAAGCCGCTGTCCGCCCGGGAGCGCACCGCCGTCCTCACCGACGGCTGGCGGAGCGAACCGCACACCGTCCCCGGGATCGGTCTGATGTGGCCGTCCGCCCTGGGCGCGCTGCGGGCCCTCGCCTTCCGGGCGACCTCCGCGACCCTGACCGACGCCGAACGCGAGGCACTGCTCCTGCTGTTCGAGGCGGTCGGCGAGGGGCCGCTCGTGTCGGGGCCCGGCGTGCTCCGGGAGGTCACGCTGGCCGAGCCCTCCGACGGGCGGCTGCGGACCGGTCAGGTGCTGCGGCACGGCGAACGCACGGTCGTGATCCTCGGCAGCCGGCGCATCGACCGGCTGCGGGACCGCGTCGAGTGGCTGGCGCTGGACCACGATCCGTCGGGCGCGTTCGGCCCGGTCGCCCACTTCCTCCTGAGCGACGAGGTCCGCCACGACCCGGGGATCTCCGGCGAGGAGCTGGCCGCCGTCACCGGGCTGATCCGCGCCAAGGGCGCCGCCCCTTGGCAGGCCGGGGCGCCGGAGGCGCTGACGGCCGCGACCGGCGGCGGTCTCGGTCCGGTCCAGGCGACGGTGCTGCTCGCCGCCCTGCCGCCGGACCCCACCGCCGAGGCGCTGGCCCTCATCGGCCTGAAGGTCCGTCAGCGCGAGTACGGCGTGGCCCGGCTCGGCTCGCTCCCCGCCGGGACGCGGACCGCGCTGCTCGGCGCGCTGCTGCCCGCCGACCCCGAGGCGCTGTGGACCTCGGGCCCGGACACCGGCGCCGCCGGACGCGTCTGGGCCGAGCGGCTCGGCTCGGCGCTCCGGCTGCCGGAGGAGATCGACGCCGAACTGGCCGGGATGAACGCCGAGTACGCCGAGGACGTCCTCAATCCCTCCCGCACACCCTGGCTGTCCCGTACGACACGGCAGCACCTCCGCGAGGACGGCGAGCTGGTCCCTGAGGACCCGGCGGCACTGCCCGGCGGGCGCTCCCTGTCCGGCGCGGTCACCGCGCTCGCGGCGCTGGCGTACGTCCTGCCGTACGGCCACCCGCTGCGCGCCGCCCTGCCGGATGGCCTGGCCGCCGTGCGCCGTCGGATGGCCGACCCGGAGCTGCTGCTCGACCCGGGCGTGGCGTGGACGGAGAAGGGCACGCCCACGTCGGTCGAGATCCGCAAGGCGTACGGGCTGCCCGAAACCGGCGGCGCCGACGCACAGGGACTGACCCGCGTGGGCGAGACCCTGGTGCTGCGCCCCTGGCACTACGGCGAGGCGGTCCTGCTCCGCACGGCCGCGCTGAGCGGCCCCGACGACCCGGTGCTCGGACTCCTCGAGGGGCTGGTCGGTCCGGAACGCGGCGACCAGGTGGGCGCGCTGAGCACCGCCCTGGGCCCGGAGCTGGAGCGCGCGGTGGCGGCCGGTGCCGAGGGGCCGCGGGGGTACGCGCAGGACCCGTCGGTCAGCGTGCCCGAGCTGGTCGCGGAGGTCGCCGCCACGCACGGTCTCGGCGAGGACGCGGCCGTGCTCTATCTCCAGTTGCTGGCGCTGCCCGACCCGACGGACCGCAACCGGGCGCGCTGGACCGGCTGGAAGCCCGCCCGGGCGAAGAAGGCGCGGACCGAACTCACCGCGAGCGGTCTGGTCGTCGAGGCCAAGCGGCCGCGCGCCGGGCGCACCCTCTTCCTGCCGTGCGGCTGGCGGGACCTGAAGTCCCCCGCGCTGCCGGTGGAGACCTGGAAGGAGGGGCTGTACCCGGTGCCGGTGCGCCGTCGTGCCGTACCCCTGCTGCCGGTGCCCGAGCTGTTCACCCGCGCCTGGGGGCGCGTCCGCGCGGGTGAGGGACCGGCGTACGAGGAGCTGACGACCCGGGCGAACCGGAGGGGTCGGCGCAGGTGACCGCCTCCGCCCACGACGTTCACGACGTTCACGGGGAGGGCGGCGCCGACGCCCGCCCTCCCCGCACCACCACGAAGGACTCCCGCTCATGACCACCGACCTCGCCCCCGGCCCGGCACGCCAGATCGTCCCGCCGGAGGACCGGTACGCGACCGAACTCGCCTTCCTCGCCGCATACGACACCGGCCCGCGCCCGCCCGCCTGGCGGCTGACGCCCCGCGCCGTCGTCACCTTCGTGATGGGCAGCGAGGGGCGCGCCCTCGCGCTGCCCACCGACGCGGTCGTCCCGGACGGGGTGCCGCGACGCCTTGAGATCACCGGCAAGTTCGTGGGGGAGCGCGCACTGGTGGAGCGGTGTGTCGTCACGCTCGCCGGGGAGCGGGGCCTGCTGCTCGTCGGCGAGCCGGGCACCGCCAAGTCGATGCTGTCCGAGCTGCTGTCGGCCGCCGTGTGCGGCACCAGCGGGCTGACGGTGCAGGGCACGGCGGGGACGACCGAGGACCAGCTCAAGTACGGCTGGAACTACGCCCTGTTGCTGGCTCAGGGGCCCAGCAGGCAGGCGCTGGTGCCTTCTCCGGTGCTCACCGCGATGACGCGCGGGGCCATCGCGCGTGTCGAGGAGGTCACCCGCTGTCTGCCGGAGGTGCAGGACGCGCTGGTGTCGCTGCTGTCCGAGCGGCGCATGGCGGTCCCCGAACTCGCGGGCGGTGAGGACGCGTTGGCCCACGCGGCACCCGGCTTCAATCTCGTCGCCACCGCCAACCTCCGGGACAAGGGCGTCTCCGAGATGTCCGCCGCGCTCAAGCGCCGGTTCAACTTCGAGACGGTGGGCCCGATCTCGGATCTCGACGCCGAGACCGCGCTGGTGCGCGGGCAGGCCCGGGCGGCGGTCGAGCGCTCTGGCGCCGCCTTCCAGGTGGACGACGCGGTGCTGGAGGCTCTGGTCACCGCGTTCCGGGACCTGCGCGAGGGACGGTCGGCGGAGGGCTGGGAGGTGGAGCGTCCCTCCACCGTGATGAGCACGGCGGAGGCGGTGTCCGTCGCGGGCGCGCTGGGGCTGGCCGCCGCCTACTTCCCCGGGGACCGTGACGTGCTCGGCCTGCTGCCGGGTCACCTGCTCGGCGTCGTACGCAAGGACGACCCGGCGGACGCGGCCCGGCTGCGCGGCTACTGGGACGGTCCGGTACGGCGCCGGGCCGAGCAGGGCTCCGCCACCTGGCGCACCCTGTGGGACCTGCGCACGGTACTGGAGGGCTGAACACCGTGTCGCACGCATCCCCCGAGGCGGCGGTGGCCGCCCTGACCGACCCGGCGGCGCCGTATCTGATCGGGGTACGGCACCACGCGCCCTCGCTGGCGGCGGCCGTACCGGCACTGCTGGACGCGGCGAAGCCGGACGTGCTCCTCGTGGAGCTGCCCGCCGAACTGGAGGAGTGGCTGCCGTGGCTCGCGCACGCGGAGACGCGGGCGCCGGTCGCGCTGGCGGCGGCGCCCGCGGGCGGGGGCGTGGGGCCGACGGGCGGAGGCATGGGGCCGGCTTTCTATCCGTTCGCGGACTTCTCGCCGGAGCTGGCGGCGGTGCGGTGGGCTGCCCGGGAGGGGGTGCCGGTGCGCACCTGCGATCTGCCGCTGGCCGACCGGGCGTGGGCGGGCGAGGAGACGGCACGGCAGGCCGCGTCCGGTCCCGGCATCACCGCCGCTCTCCGTGCCCGGCTGACCGGGCGCCCGGACGACGACCTCTGGGACCGGCTGGTCGAGGCCGCCGCGCCCGGTTCGCCGCCGGAGGCGCTGCGGCGCGCGGCGCTGCTGACGGGGTGGGCGCTGCGCGCGGAGGCGGCGGCCTCGGGCGGGGTGCCGGAGCTGGATCTGCGCCGGGAGAACTGGATGCGGTCCCGGCTGGCCGCCGCCACGGCCGACGGGCAGCGGGCCGCCGTGGTCGTGGGCGCCTTCCACGCCCCGGCGCTGCTGGCACCGGCCGAGGGCACTGGCGTACAGCCGCCCTCGGCCACGACGTGGACCACCTCCCTCATCCCCTACACCTATGCCCTGCTGGACGAGCGCTCCGGTTACCCCGCAGGCATCCGCGACCCCGAGTGGCAGCACCTGGTGCTCGACGCGGCAGGCGATCCCTCGGCCCTGACGGACGCGCTGACCGGCGCCGCGGTGCGGATCTGCGCCGAGCTGCGGGCGCTCGGGCATCCCTCGGGGCCCGCCGACGCTCGGGAGATCACCCGCCTCGCCGGTGATCTCGCCCGGCTGCGGGGGCTGCCCGCGGCGGGCCGGGGCGAACTGGTGGAGGCGGTGCAGACGGTGCTCGCGCAGGGCGAGCCGTACGGGCGGGGCCGGGCCGTGGCGCGGGCGATGGAGCGCGTGCTCGTCGGTACCCGGGCGGGGCGCCCGGCGCCGGGCGCGCCCCGCAGCGGTCTCGCCCCCGCCGTGGAGGCGGAGTTGGCGGACCTGGGGCTGCCCGGCCCCGCCGGCCCGGGCGCCGCCCGCGACCTGCGTCTGGACCCGCTCCGTTCGGCGCTGGACGCCCGCCGGGAGGTGCTGCTGCGCCGCCTGACGGTGTGCGGGGTGCCGTACGCCGAGCCCAGGGAGGTCGGTGCGGCCGGTGGCGGCGAGGCGTTGAGCTCCCGCTGGGAGGTGCGCTGGACGCCCGCCACGGCGGCCATGCTCAACGCGGCCGGGGTCCGGGGTGTGACCTCGGCCCAGGCCGCCGAGGGACTGCTGCGCGAGCGGCTGCGCGCGGAGCGGGACGAGGGCGGCCCCACGGCGGACCAGTCGCTGCGGGGCCTGGAGGAGGCGGCGCGGTGCGGGCTGCCGGGGCTCGTCGAGGAGCGCGTGGAGGACATCGCGTCCGCCCTGCCCGACTCGGGCACGCTGCCCGAACTCCTGGCGGGGCTGGCCCTGTTGGACCGCCTGCGGGCCGGTCACATCGCCGGAGGGGACTTGCCGGACGGGGACACGAAGACGCGTCTGACCGCCGTCGCCGAACTGCTGACCACGGCGGCCGTACGGCAGGTCGACGGTCTCGCAGGCTCCGACGACCCGGCCGACGCCCGCGCTCTGCTCGAACTCGCCCACCGCGCCGATGTGTTCGGCGGCATCCGGCTCACGGACGCGCTCGCCCGGCTGGCCCGCGAGGGCTCCCCGCTGATGCGCGGGGCTGCCGGAGCCGTCCGGGTACTGCTCGGACACGAGGAGCCGCAGGCACTCGGCGACCGGGTGGCGTCGTGGGTGGACGGCGCGACCGACACCGCGAGCCGTACGGCGCTCACCGGCCGGCTGACCGGGCTGCTCACGGCCGCCGGACCCCTGCTGGAGTCCGCTTCCCCCGCCCTGGAGCCGCTCCTTGACCGGGTGTCGGCCCTGTCCGACGCGGACTTCCTCTCCCGCCTCCCGGCCCTGCGCGGCGGCTTCGACACGCTGAGCCCGGCGGCGCGCGAGCGGCTGCTGTCCACGGTGGAGGAGCGGCTGGGGACGCACCACCTCGCGGACACGGGCGCGGTCGATCCCGTGGCGCTGGCACGGTGGACGCGGGCGGACCTGGCCGCGCGGGAGGCGCTGGCGGCGGTGGGGCTGCTGCCGGAGCCGGGGCGGACGGTTCCGGGGACGGACGCGGACGCCCCCTGCCTGTCGGACGAGCCGGTCCCGGCCTCTGCCGGACACATCGCCCCGGCCGACCGCTGGCGACTGGTGCTGGGGCGCCGTCGCGATCAGCTCCCGCCCTCCGCGCGCCGATGGGCGACCGCGCTGGACGAGCTGTACGGCACGGGACGCGGTGAGGGCAGCCGGGGCGATCTCACCGGGCGCGGGCCCGGCTCTGGCGGCAGCCGGGAGGCGCCGTATCCCGGGGTGCGGGAGTGGTCGCAGGAGCTGGCGGCGCTGTTCGGACCGGGTGTCCGCGAGGAGGTGCTGGCGGCGGCCGCGGCGGCGGGCCGCACGGACGTCTACGCGGAACTCGACGCGGACAGCGTCCGCCCCTCCGTGGACCTGCTCCGCTCGGTGCTGCGGCACGCGGGCGGGCTGCCCGAGGCGCGGCTCGCGACGCTGCGGCCGCTGGTACGGCGCCTGGTGGAGGCGCTGACCCGGGAGCTGGCGACCCGGCTGCGACCCGCGCTGCACGGCACCGCCCTCCCCCGGCCGAGCCGGCGCCCCGGCGGCGGTCTCGATCTGCCCCGGACGCTGCGGGCCAACCTGGCCACGGCGCGCCGGGCGCCGGACGGCACGGTGACGGTGATCCCCGAGCGACCGGTGTTCCGCACCCGGGCCCGCAGGGCGGCCGACTGGCGGCTCATCCTGGTCACGGACGTGTCGGGCTCCATGGAGGCGTCCACGATCTGGGCGGCGCTCACCGCCTCCGTGCTGGCCGGGGTGCCCACCCTGTCCACGCATTTCCTGGCCTTCTCCACCGAGGTGATCGACCTGACCGAGCGGGTCGAGGACCCGCTCTCGCTGCTGCTGGAGGTGAGCGTCGGCGGCGGTACGCACATCGCGGCGGGGCTGCGGCACGCGCGTGAGCTGGTCACCGTCCCCTCGCGGACGCTGGTCGTGGTGATCAGCGACTTCGAGGAGGGCTACCCGGTCGGCGGCCTGCTGAGCGAGGTCCGCACGCTGATCGGCGCGGGCTGCCATGTCCTGGGCTGCGCGAGCCTGGACGACGCGGGCCGCCCGCGCTACTCGACCGGCGTGGCGGGCCAGTTGGTCGCGGCCGGGATGCCGGTGGCCGCCCTCAGCCCCCTCGAACTCGCGCGCTGGATAGGGGAGAAGATCGCATGAGCACCCAACTTCCGCCCGTCGCACCTGAGGTGACCGCCGCGCTGGTCGAGGGGCTCTCTCCCCGGCTGCGCAAGCGGCTGGACGCGGGCATCGCCAAGCTGGCGGACCGCCCGGTGGACCGCGAGGGCGACACCGTACGCATCGCCGTCGACGACACCACGTACGTCGAACTCCACGCGCCCGGCGGGGCGGTGACGTCTGCGGACGCGGTCCGCTGTGGATGCCTGCTGGCGCCGGACTGTCTGCACCGGGCGGCGGCAGCGTCGGCGGCGCCGGTGGCGGAACTGCCGCTCGCCGCAGAGCCGTTGTCCGGCTCCCCGACAGAGGCTCAGGACTCCGAGGCGCCCGGCCCCGAGCGGGCCGCCCCCGACCAGCTCGCCGCCGCACGCGCCGTGTGGACGGCGGCGGCCGCCGTGCTCGACGCGGGTGCCGACGGCTGCGGAGCCGTCCTCCAGGCGGAGTTGCTGCGCGCCGCGCACACCGCGCGCCTGGCCGGTCTGCACCGTGTCGCCGCCGCCTCGTCGTCGGTGGTCACCGCGCTGCGCGCGGCCCGCTCGGCCGACCCGTCGTACCGGCTCGCGGACCTCGTCGCGGCACTGGGCGATGTGCTCGCGGTGTCCCATCGTCTCCCGTCCGCCGAGGGCTCCGAGCTGGCCGCCCTGCGCGGCACCGCTCGCCGGCCGTACCGCCCGGACGGCTCGCTGCGGCTGTACGGCTTGTTCACCGAGCCGGTGCTCACGGCGAACGGGTACGCGGGCGCGGTGACCTGGACGGCCGACGCGCACGGCAGGCTCTACCAGGTGCCGGACGTGGCCCCCGGCGGCGCGGCCCGTGCGGTGGGCGCCGCCGACCGCGCGGTACGGCTCGGCGACACGGCCCTCACCCACCGCGAGCTGTCCCGGGCGGGGCTCGCGGTCTCCGGCGCGACGGTCTCCCCGACGGGCCGGCTGGGTGCGGGCGCCACCGTGCGCGCGGTACGCGCCCCCGGCGCCGGCTGGCGCGCGGACCCGCTGGACCGGCTCTGGCACGTCCCTCTGGCGGACCAGCTCGCCCACGCCCTGACGCCCGACTCCCCCGGGCTGCTCTTCCTGGAGGTGACTTTCACGGGAACGGTCCGCGAGTCGGCGGGCGACTGCCTCCTGGCCGCCTCCGACGGCATCACTCTCCGTCTGACCGCGGCCCACGACGACCCCGCCCTCCCCCACCGCGACAACCTCCGCCTCCTGGCCGCCGCCACCGACGGGCCCCTGCGCGTGATCGCCCGTCTGATCCCGGCCTCGCACCCCCGGGCCACCCTGCTGGCGACGGAACACCCGACCACCCCGGGCGCGCACGTGGACGTGGGCCTGGACCGCCTGCAGAAGGCGGACCTTCCGCCCCACGCTCCTGTCCCGCACCCGGCTCCCCCGTCCGACGAACCCCCGGTCCATCTCCTCGTCCGCCGCGTCCACCAGACCGCGGCGGGCGGCCGCCGTGCCCTGGCCCATCCCGGCTCCGGCGGCGCCACCGACCTTCGCCACCTCGCCGCCCACGGTCTCCCGACGGCGGCGGCCCTCCTGACGGAGCTGCACTCCTCGGCGACGACCCGCTCCCGCGACGCGTTCGGGCGTCTGCTGCCGGCCGACCCGACGCGTTTCACCGAGGCATGGCTGAAGGCCCGGGAGTACACGGTGGCGCTGGACAGGGCGTTGTGCGTGGCGGGCTGGACCGCGTGACGGGGTAAACCGCTCGACAACCCCGGACTCCAGCCGGAAAAGTTCCTCGCCGTGACGAGCAGCGAAGTGTGGAGCCGTGCCACCGCCGAGCGGTACGACGAGGAGGACGCCGAGATGTTCTCCCCTTCCGTACTCGGTCCGGCCCTCGACTTCCTGGCCGAACTGGCGGGTCACGGACCGGCGTTGGAGTTCGCCATCGGGACCGGCCGTGTCGGGGTGCCGCTGCGGGAGCGGGGTGTGCCGGTGACCGGCGTCGAGCTGTCCACGCACATGGCGGCGGTGCTGCGCCGGAAGGTGGACGAGGAGACGCTGCCGGTGGTCCTCGGGGACATGGCGAGCACGGTCGTTCCGGGCGAGTTCACCCTGGTCTACCTCGTCTACAACACGATCTCGAACCTGCTCACCCAGGACGAACAGGTGGAGTGCTTCCGCAACGCCGCGCGCCATCTGGCGCCCGGCGGCCGCTTCGTCATCGAACTGAACGTGCCCCCGCTGCGGTTCCTGCCGCCCGGTGCTGCCGCCGTTCCGTTCGACGTGTCGGAGCACCACCTCGGCTTCGACACGTTCGACCTGGTCGAGCAGATCCTCGTCTCGCACCATCTGACCCGCGACGCCGAGGACGGCCGCTACCGCCGCGACGCCTCCCGGCACCGCTACGCCTGGCCGGCCGAGCTGGACCTGATGGCGCGGCTGGCCGGGCTCGAACCGGAGCGGCGCGTGGCGGACTGGGACGGGACGCCGTTCACGGCCGACTCCCCGAAGCACGTGTCCGTCTGGCGCAAGCCGGCCTGACCCGGCCGTCGTCGCTCAGAGGGGCAGCACGGGCCGGGTGGAGAAGTCCTCCCACATGTCCTCGCCGTCCTCGCCGTAGACGAGTTCGGCCATGGACGGATTGCGGTTGGCCGTGGCGAGCGGCAGCCAGCCCAGGAACATCCCGTACCCGCCGCACACCGACTCGCCCCCGTCCCCGCCGTGCACGGCACCGGTGTCCTGGCTCAGCTCGGCGGAGTACGTGTCGTGCGCGATGCGCAGGCCGAAGGCGTTGCGGTCGTTGTGCGGGCCGGAGCTGTCGCCGTACGGGATCCGGTCGAGCGGGCACGCGTCGCCCCACCGGAACAGCGTGCCCGCCCCGACGCCGCACGCGTGCTCCCACTCGTCGGCGCTGGGCATCCGCAGCCCGCGCGCGGCGAGCGCGTCCGGCATGTCGGCGGGCGGCTCGGTCAGCGCCTCGGCCTCGACGGCCATCAGGACGGTCGGCACGGTGACGGTCCGCCGGGGGCTGAGCACCTGCGAGAGGTGGGTCCGCGGATCGGGGCCGTAGGCGAGTCCCTGCGCCAGGCTCTCGGCGTGGTCGGCCTCCTGCTCCGCCGTGGGCCGCCAGGCAATCAGGTCGAAGCCGACCGTGACCCGGCCCCCGGGGATCAGCGCGAACTCCTGACCGTCCCGCTCGACGAGCACCCGATGCCACGGTCCACCGTGGTGCTCCCCGACGCCGACCTCGCTCACCGATCCCCCGACCCGCTCAGCCGTCTCCTCGGCCAACCGGCGCGCCGTGGACGTGTGGAGGGACCGCCACCCGGTGAAGTCGAGATCATCGAGAACCATGCGGTGCAGTCTCCCACGCACGCCCGTCGCCGCCCCACGTCGCCTTCTCGTGGTGCGCAGGGGTCCGCGGGGTCAGCCCGTCTTCGGCGGCCTCTGCGTGTCGAAGGCGAAGAGCGTGTTCTTCGCCGCGGCCACGACCAGCGCCCGCCCCGCGACGGTCACGCGCGCGCTCACCCCTTGTTCCCCCGTGAAGCCGTCGGCCCGCGGCCCCGTCGACCACAGGGTCGTGCCGTCGCGCGGCGACAGGGCGACCACCCGGCCGGTGGCCGAGCTGAAGTACAGGGCCCCGGCTCCCGCCACGGGTCCCGACGCGCCCTCCACGTCCGTCTGCCGGGACCACTTCGCGCGGCCGGTCGCGGGGTCGAGTGCCGTGACGCGACCGGTCTGCCCGCTCACGTAGAGGGTGCCGTCGACCATGCCGGGCGTTCCCCGGTACGTCCTGGCCAGCCGGGAGTACGCGACCTTCCGCGAGGCCGCGTCGACCCGCACCACCCCGTCGTACCCCACCGACGGCGCCGCTTCCTCCACCGGCTGCCGAAGGAGGACGAGCCGGCCGTCGGCGACGCCCATCGGCACGGCGGGTCCGTCGACCGCGATGGGCGCGCCCAGGGACCCCGAGGTCCGGTCGAGCGGGTAAAGGACCGGGTGGCGCACCTCCGGGGCGTCCGCCTCCGCGTCCGTCGCGCACATCGCGAAGAGCCGTGCGCCGGCCGGGACGGGAGCGCACTGCGTGCCCGCGGGAAACGGCGTCGTCCAGCGGATCTCGCCGCTGTGCGCGTCGCGGGCCTCGAAGCGGGAGTTGGCGCCGTCGACCGACACGACGGCGGAACCGATCACGAGGGCGTCCCGGGTCTGCCCCGTGACCGCCTGCGACTGGGCGCCGGACGGCGCGGACCACAGCTCCCGGCCGCTGCGCGCGTCCAGGGCCACGACCTCTTCGGGAGGGGACTGCGGGTCGTCCTGCGCGGCGACGCGGTATCCGAGGACGGTGTCGTCGGTGGCGCCGGCCATGTACATCCCGTGGGCGGGGACGCCCGGGCTCGTCACCGTCCACACCCGCGAGCCGTCCCCGGCCCTGACGCGGGTCGCGACGACACCGCCGCCCCCGCAGTAGAGCGCGTCG
Source organism: Streptomyces sp. NPDC005004 (assembly GCF_053600675.1). Classification (NCBI taxonomy): domain Bacteria; kingdom Bacillati; phylum Actinomycetota; class Actinomycetes; order Kitasatosporales; family Streptomycetaceae; genus Streptomyces; species Streptomyces sp. NPDC005004. The sequence goes on along the minus strand of NZ_JBSGAH010000005.1, from coordinate 64,275 downwards.
CCGTGCGCGACGCACCGCAGTTCGTCGGGGAGGTCCTGACCGCCCCGCACGGTCGTGCGCCACGGCCTGAAGCCGCTGGGAAGCGCGGCTCCCGACGCCGTGACGCTGCCGCCCTTGCCACCGCCGTCGCCCCCGAGGCGGCCCCCGCTCAGCGCGGCGACTCCCCCGCCGATCGCCGCCACCGCGACCGCGGCCGCGAGCACGGGCCGCCACCGACCGCGCGGACGGCGGCCGACGGGGGTGCCGGCACGTGCCGCGCTTGCCACGTCCGCAGCGGGCGACGCGGAGGGCGGGGTGGCCGGCGCAGGAGTGACCGGTGCCGAGGTGACCGGTGCGGGAGCGGTCGTGGCCGGGGTGTCCGGCGTGGCGGAGTGGTGCTGGGTGATCATGTCGCGGGTGCGGCCCGCGCCGACCGCCTTCGCTTCGGTCCCGCCGAGGTCGACCGGCAGGTCCCGCAGCAGCACGAGGAGTTCGTCCGCCGAGGGGCGTCCGCCCGGCTCCTTGTCCAGGCACGGCTCCACGACCGCGCGCAGAGCGGCGGGCACGGCGTCGAGCGAGGGCTCGTCGTGCACCACCTGGTACGCCGTGATGTAGGGGCTGTCCGCGTCGAAGGGCCCGCGTCCCGTCGCCGCGTACACCAGCAGCGTGCCCATCGAGAAGACGTCCGACCGCGGCCCCACGTCACGCGGCGACTGCAACTGCTCCGGCGACATGAAGGGCGGCGTTCCGATGACGCGCCCCGTCATCGTCAGGGTCTCCTGGTCCACGGCGCGCGAGATGCCGAAGTCGATGACGCGCGGACCCTCGGGCGAGAGCACGACGTTCGAGGGCTTCAGGTCACGGTGGACGACCCCCACCCGGTGGATGTCGCGCAGCGCCTCCGCCATCCCGATGGCGAGCCGCCGCAGCTCAGCCCCGCTCAACGGGCCCTGCGTGGCGCAGTGTTCGGCGAGCGTGCGCCCCTCGATGTAGGCCGTCGCCATCCACGGCTGTTCGGCCTCGGGGGCGGCGTCGACCACGGCGGCGGTGAACGCCCCGCTCACCCGCCGCGCCGCCGCCACCTCCTGCCGGAAACGGGTACGGAACTCGTCGTCCTCCGCGAACTGCCGGTGGATCAGCTTGATCGCGACGGGCCGTCCCGAACTCGTACGACCCAGGAAGACCGTCCCCATGCCGCCCGAGCCGAGCCGCGCCTCCAGTGGATAACCACCGATCTCGGCTGGATCACCATCGCGCAGCGACACCGTCCCCGACCTCCCGCTTCCCCGCACCTCAGCCACCGCGGGCCTGCGTACCCGCCGTGCACAAACTAGCCGCAGGGGGGTACGGCACGGCGACGCGGGTGACGATCGGAGAGCCGTCCGCGCTCCCGCCGAAGCGGGTCTCTGCGGGGGGAGCGAGTAACTCCTCCTCCCAGAGGGAGAGTTCACGCAGAGACACCCCCCGTGTCCCTGCGCGGGCGACCCGGTGACACCGCCCCGGCCCCGGAGACCGCCGGCAACGGAATCGACGGGGCCCGGGTGGGCGCCCCTTTCCCCGACGGCGGACAATGAGTTGCCCGGAGCCTTCGCAGGTTGAGTCCGGAGCAGAATCAGGGCAACGGCGGTGCATCACGCCGGACGGAACCTCAGGAGGGGAAGCGTGACCGAGACCAGCGACACCCGAGCCGCCGCCGGTGAGGCCGAAGAGGCACCACCGAGCCGGCTCCGGCGCCTGATGCGCTACATCCCCCTCGTCGCCCCCGTCCTGCTGTGGGCGGTGCCCTGCTGGGTGCTCCTGTACGGCGGCCAGCACTGGCCACTCCCCGCGACACTGACCGGCACCGCGCTGTTCGTCCTCGGTCTGATCGGTATGCCGCTCGCCATGGCGCGCGGCCACGGGCGGCGTCAGCAGGACTGGGCGGCGATCGTGGGGGACACGCTGCTGGGCGCCACATGGGTCCTGTTCACCTGGTCCGTCCTGCTCGGCGTCCTGCTGCGGCTCGCCCTGACCGTGGCCGGCGTGGGTGACGGTCAGGACCGGGCGCGCATCGTCACCTGGGCCGTGCTCGGCGTGGCCGCCGTGCTGCTCGCCTGGGGTTACACCGAGGCCCGCCGCGTGCCCCGCGTGCGCCGGCTCGACGTGCGCCTCCCACGGCTCGGCGCCGGGCTGGACGGCACCCGGGTCGCCCTGATCACCGACACGCACTACGGCCCGCTCGACCGCGCCCGCTGGTCGGAGCGGGTCTGCGAGACGGTGAACACCCTGGAGGCCGACCTGGTCTGCCACACCGGCGACATCGCGGACGGCACGGCCGAACGCCGCCGCGCCCAGGCCGCCCCGCTCGGCACCGTGCGGGCCACCCGGGCCCGCGTCTACGTCACCGGCAACCACGAGTACTACAGCGAGGCCCAGGGCTGGGTCGACCTGATGGACGAGCTGGGCTGGGAGCCGCTGCGCAACCGCCATCTGCTGCTCGAACGCGGCGGCGACACGCTCGTGGTCGCCGGCGTGGACGACGTCACCGCCGAGTCCTCCGGCCTGCCGGGCCACCGTGCGAACCTCGCCGACGCCCTGGACGGCGCCGACCCCGGCCTCCCCGTCCTCCTCCTCGCCCACCAGCCCAAGTTCGTCGACCGCGCGGCCGCCCACGGCGTCGACCTCCAGCTCTCCGGCCACACCCACGGCGGCCAGATCTGGCCCTTCCACCACCTGGTCCGCCTGGACCAGCCCGCCCTCGCCGGCCTCACCCACCACGGCCTCCGCACCCTCCTCTACACCAGCCGCGGCACCGGCTTCTGGGGCCCGCCGTTCCGCGTCTTCGCCCCCAGCGAGATCACCCTGCTCGTCCTCCGCTCCGCGCCGCAGCCCGCCGCGGCTTAGGGCCTGGCGTCGCCCCGCAGGCGGGAGTTCGACGACAGGCCCTACGACGGGCCGTCCCAGCAACCCGGCAGCAAGTCGAAGGAGTACCGGTCATGACCGCGTTCCCCAACGCTCCGCACGTCAGGACCACCCCCGAGGGCATCCGGTGGGAACCCTCCGAGCGCTGGGTGCGCGGCCGTGCGGGCGACACCACGGTCGTCGACAGCCGGCGTCCCGTGCTCGTGTGGGAGCCCGGGACGCCGGTGCCGCTGTACGCCTTCCCGCGCGAGGAAGTACGGGAGGACCTGCTCCGCCCGGCGAAGAACCCGCCCCTGGGCACGCACAGCGGATCGCAGGTCTTCTACGACCTCGAACTCGACGGCGGCCCGAGGGAGAACGCCGCCTGGACCTTCCCGTCCGAGGACCTGGCCGGGCACGTCGCCTTCGAGTGGTTCGCGCGGGTGGGCCGGGGCCTGGACCACTGGTACGAGGAGGAAGAGGAGATCTTCGTCCACCCCCGCGACCCGCACAAGCGGGTGGACGCCCTCCCGAGCAGCCGCCACGTCCAGGTCGCGATCGACGGCACGGTCGTCGCCGACACCCGGCGCCCGGTGCTGCTCTTCGAGACCGGCCTGCCGACGCGGTACTACATCCCGCGCGAGGACGTACGCCTGGACCTGTTCGAGCACACCGACCACAGCACCGGGTGCCCGTACAAGGGCACCGCCGCGTACTGGTCCTGGCGGGGTGAGGGCGATGTCCCGCCGAATGTCGTCTGGAGCTACCCCCACCCGCTGCCCGCCGTCGGCGCCGTCAAGGACCTCCTCGCCTTCTACAACGAGGCGGTCGACATCACCGTGGACGGCGAACGCGTGGAGCGCCCCGTCACCCCGTTCACCAGGCGGTCGCCGGGTGCGGACTCCTGACCCGCCGCGACTTTGCCGATCCTTTACAACCCGCCCCGCCGCTGTCTCGTCTCTCCGCTCGACCATCATGAAGCCCGCCCGGCCCCGCGCCGGGCGGGCCGACGAAAGAGAGCGATTCATGCGCCGAACAGTCCTCAGCGCCACGGCGGCCGCCTGCGTCGCCGTGCTGGCGAGCACGGTGCCCGCGTTCGCCCACGGGGGGACCCCGGCCCCCCGTCCCTCCGCGCCGTCCACCGCCGTGCCGTCGACGCGGCCGAGCGCCCCGGGCGGCACGGAGCCGAGCGCGGTCCCCACCCGGGTCCCGAGCACGGTCCCCAGCCGTAAGCCGGGCGCGGAGGCCACCCCGGTCCCGTCCGTCGCACCCGGCAAGGGACGCGGCCAGGTCGCCGTCGTGCCCAGCGGCGCTCCCGACACCGGGGAGACCACCGGCTCCGGCGACTCCGACCAGCACACCGCGCTGATCGGCGGCAGCGCCGTGGGCGCCCTCGCGGTGGGCGGCGCGGCGGTCTTCCTCGTGCGCCGCCGACGGGCGACCGGGGCATGACCCGTTTCTCCGGGCGCGCGCTCGTCGTGGCCGCGCTGGTCCCCCTGCTCGCGAGCTGCGCCGGCCACGACGGCACCGGAGTCTCCGCCGGAAGTCCCGTGGACACGCACGCGAGCGCGCCGCCCTCCAAGGGTCCGGTGAACTCCCCGGCAAAGCCCGGCCGTTCGGCACCCGCGCGGCTGCGGATTCCCGGGATCGGTGTCGACACCCCGGTCATGCGGCTGGGGCTGGACCGGGACGGCGGTGTGCAGGTGCCTCCGATCACGGCGCACGACCGGGCGGGCTGGTACGAGAACTCCCCGACGCCCGGCCGGACCGGGCCGTCGGTGATCCTCGGCCACGTCACGGTCGGTGCCTACGGCGACGGCGTCTTCCGCCATCTCGACCGACTGCGCCGGGGCGACGGGATCACGGTGCGCCTGGAGAACGGCACGTCGGCCCGGTTCACGGTCACCTCCGTACGGACCGTCGCCAAGGCCGACTTCCCGACGAAGGCGGTCTACGGCGACGTCGACCGGCCCGAGTTGCGGCTCATCACGTGCGGCGGTCCCCGTACCGGCGACGGCTATCGCGACAACGTGATCGTCTTCGCCGCGTCCGGCACCGCGCGCCACTGACCGGCCGCCACCACACGGTCCCGGGCCGACGGAACGTACGCCGTCGGCTCGGGGTCCTACCCGTGGGTGCCCCGGGCCCGCCCGGTCCGGAAGGGTGCCCCCTCCCCCATGGAGAACGTTGAAACGGTCCCGAGAGAAGGCGGCGGCAGAGCTGTTCGCCGCCCTCTACCCGCGCCTGGCCGGCTGGTGCCGCCGTCTGGTCGACGACGACGAGACGGCCCACGAGATCGCCTCGGAGGCGTTCACCCGCCTCTGGGCACGCTGGACGTCCGTGTCGGAGCCCCGGGGCTTCCTCTACGTCACGGCCGCCAACCTCGTCCGGGACCACTGGCGGCACCTGGAGCGCGAACGCAGGGCCATGCGCCGCGCCACCGTGGAGGCGTCCGTCCTGCCGCCCGCCGAGCAGGCCGACCCCTCGGTCCGCCTGCTCGTCCAGGCGCTCCCCGAACGGCTGCGCATACCGACTCTGCTGCACTACTACGCTGACCTGCCGATACGGGAGGTGGCCATGCTGACGGGGCGCAAGGAAGGGACCGTCAAGGCCGACCTGCACGCGGCCCGCGAACTGCTCCGCGCCCATCTGAGGAGAAGCCTTGACCACATACAGTGACGACGGTCCCGACTTCGACCCCGACGACCCCCTCGCCGTCATCCTGCGCCCGCCCACCGCACACCTCGCCCCTCCCCCGGGCCGCTACGAGGAGATCCGCCGGGGCGCGACCCGCCGCCGCGTCCTGCGCGCCGCCGCCGGCGCGGGCGCGACCTGCGCACTGGCCGCCCTCCTCGCCGTACCCCTCCTCCGCACGACCCACGAGCCCCCCGCCACCCCGACGGTCCCCCTGGCACCCCCGCCCGCGACCAGCCCTCCGGCCGTGCCGACCCCGGCCGCGTCGGACGCCCCGGGCCCCGTCACGCAGACCCCGACGGGCCCCACCCGCCGCACGTCCTCCCCCACCTCCCCGTCCGCCGTCCCGTCGGGCCGCGACTTCTCGGTCCCGTCGGTCCCCGTGGTCCCCACGGCACGCTCCCGCGGCGCCGCTCCGTCGGCGGACCCCGGGCGGTCCGAGGCGTCAGCGACGGTTTCACCGTCGCGCCGTAGCGGTTGAAGTCCCCTGGAGCCGCTGCGTCTTCGGCCGGTGCGTGATGCCGCCCTCCGCTATCGTCCGCCGGGACCGGCAACCGCGTGGGCGAACGGAAGGCGCGTGATGGGCAGGGCACCGACGGCCGGCGGTATGCCGGATGAACTGCGGCGACGCCTGGGACTGCCGGACGCCGTGGTGATCGGCCTGGGGTCGATGATCGGCGCCGGGATCTTCGCCGCGCTCGCCCCGGCCGCGCGTGCGGCGGGCTCGGGCCTGCTGACGGGCCTGGCCGTGGCCGCGGTCGTCGCGTACTGCAACGCGACCTCGTCGGCGCGGCTGGCCGCCCGGTACCCGGCCTCCGGCGGCACCTACGTCTACGGCCGGGAGCGGCTGGGCGCGTTCTGGGGGTATCTCGCCGGGTGGGCGTTCGTGGTGGGCAAGACCGCCTCGTGCGCGGCGATGGCGCTGACCGTCGGCGCGTACCTGTGGCCCGTGCAGGCCCACGCCGTCGCGGTGGCGGCGGTGGTGGCGCTGACGGGGGTGAACTACGCCGGGGTGCGGAAGTCGGCGTGGCTGACCCGCGTGATCGTCGCGCTCGTGCTGGCGGTGCTCGCCGCCGTCGTGACCGTCACCCTCACCTCCGGGGCGGCGATGGCCTCCCGGCTGGACCGGAGCGCCGACGCGTCGTTCGGCGGGGTACTGGAGGCGGCCGGCCTGCTGTTCTTCGCGTTCGCGGGCTACGCGCGCATCGCCACCCTCGGCGAGGAGGTACGCGACCCGGCCCGGACCATCCCCCGTGCCGTCCCGCTCGCGCTGGGCATCACCCTCGTCGTGTACGCCCTGGTCTCCGTCGCCGTGCTGACGGTGCTCGGTCCGGACCGTCTGGCCGGTGCCGCCGCGCCCTTGACGGAGGCGGTACGGGCGGCGGGCGCGGGTTGGCTGTCCCCCGTGGTCAGGGCGGGCGCGGCGGTGGCGGCTCTGGGTTCCCTGCTCGCGCTGATCCTCGGCGTCTCCCGCACCACGCTGGCCATGGCCCGCGACCGCCATCTGCCGCATGCCCTGGCGGCGGTGCATCCCCGTTTCAAGGTGCCGCACCGGGCGGAGCTGGCGGTCGGCGCGGTCGTGGCCGTGCTGGCGGCCGTGACGGACGTACGCGGCGCGATCGGTTTCTCCTCGTTCGGCGTCCTGGTGTACTACGCCCTCGCCAACGCCTCCGCCCTCACCCTCACCCCCGAGGAGGGCCGCCCGCCCCGCCCGGTCCCCGTCCTCGGCCTCGCCGGATGCGTGGTTCTCGCCGTCGCGCTCCCGTCGGCGTCGGTGGTCGCCGGGGCAGGGGTGGTGGCGGTCGGCGCGGCGGCGTACGGCATCCGGCGGGCTCCGTTCGGTCGGTGAGCCGTCTGACGCGGGCGGGGGCACCCCGCTCGGAACCCGGGCGGAGCGGTCGACGCCGACCTCCTTCATCGCCTCCACGGCCGCCGGGCTGACGGAGTCGGCCGGAGCGGAACCGGCCGGGCGGACCTCGCCGCGGCCCTCGGCAGGCCGGGTGAGGAAGGCGGCGGTCACCCGCGAGCGGCCGGCGGCGTGGAGGTGGACGAACGCGTCTGCGCGCCGTGACCCCCGGACAGCTCAGCGGGCCGGGTTCCTCGTCGGCTGGTCGGCGGGGGCGATCGGGACGTAGCCGGCGGAGCGTCCGTTCTCGTCGAGCAGGTGGCCGACCAACTTGACCGTTCCGAAAACCAGTTGGCGCGACAGCGGGCGGATTCCGGGGAAGCGTGCCGCGAGTTCCTGTTCGAAGCGGCGTTGCTCGGAGGGGTGGTGGGTCACCACGTAGGCGACCAGGTTGGCGTCTCCCAGCGTCACCGCGCACATCCGGACCTGCGGGAGTTCGGCCAACGTCGGCACCACCTTGGGGAGTTCGGCGGGCGGGACGTCTAGCCAGAGCATGGTGCCCAGTGCGTGACCGTTGAGGTGGGGAGAGACGTCGCAGCGCAGGACGAGCCGGCCGTCCGAGCACAGGCGGGACAGACGGCGGCGCAGGCTGGTGGCCGGCAGGCCGGTGCGGGCGGCCAGTTCGGCGAGCGGCATCCGGCCGTCGGCGCCGAGCGCCTGGGCGATGGCGAGGTCGGTGTCCCAGTCCGCCGGTGGCACGGCGGACGGGAGCGCGCCCTTGCGGTCGCCGACCGTCGCGGCGAGGGCGCGGCGCTGCTCGGGATCGAGCGCGCCGTCGCGCCAGCGGCTGCCCTCCCGCAGGGTCCGCTCGACCAGGGAGGTCCGGGTGGACTGGACGCCCGGCACCGTGGCGATGTGCCGCAGCACGCACCGTCCCAGCTCCGCGGGGCCGAGCGCGGCCACCGTGAGCACCAGATCCGTACCGCCGGAGACGATCTCGACGGAGGCGACCCAGGGCTGTGCGGCCAGACGGGCGGCGACGTCCATGACATGACCGGCCAGGCAGTCGACCTCGACCAGCGCGGTGAGTCCGCGTCCCAGCCGGTCCACCGACAGATAGCAGGCCACCCAGGCGTCCCCGGAGGACGTCAGCGTGGCCCAGCGCCGCGACAGTGTGGCCGGGTCGACGCCCAACGGCCCCGCCAGCTTCGACCAGGGCGCACGCGGGGCGACTCGTACGGCATCGACAAGCGCCAGGTCGAGCTCGTCGATCATGGCGGATCCATGCACAGAGGAGGTCGTGGAGGCCGATTCATGCAGTCCGGTGTCACGGCGCACGAGGTTAGCCATTCTGTCGGCCACCTGTCACGCACTCGCCAGCCGCCGGGCCTCGCCCGGACGTTCCCCCAGGAGCCGCCCATGCCCCGGTCCGCCTCACGTGTCGTGGCTCTGCTGGTACTGCTCGAGTTCGGCAGCGGGATGCTCCAGGGCGGCTTTCCGGTGCTGCTACCCGGTCTGGCCGGCCGGCTGCACCTGGGGGCGGGGGACCAGTCCCTCGCCACGGGGGTCGAGTTCCTGGTCTCGGGCATGGTCGTACCGGTGACCTCCCGGCTCGGCGATCTCCTCGGCCACCGCCGCTGGCTGTGGCTCACCCTCCTGATCACGTTCGTCGGCTACGTGCTCACCTCGACCGCCGGATCGCTCACGATGCTGCTGGTCGGCCGGGCGCTCGCGGGCTTCCTGCCCTGCTGGCTTCCCTTGCAGTTCGCGCTGGTCCGCGACCTCGTCGGCCCCGAGCGGGGCGGGCGCGCGGTGGGGCAGTTGGTCGGCTCGCTGACCGTCGGCAGCATCGTCGGGGCCGTACTGGTAGGGCAGTTGGGATCGGAGTCCGGTGGACTGCGGCCGCTGCTCTGGGGATTGGCGGCGGTCCCGCTGCTCGGGCTGCTGCTGGTCGGCCTGGGGGTGCCGGAGTCGACCGTCCGGGCGTCGGGCCGGATGGACTGGCGGGGTGCGGTACTGCTCTCGCTCGGGCTGAGCCTGCTGTTCGGCTGCTTCAGCGGGGCCGGCGGTCTCGGTGCCGTCGGCGCGGTGGCGCTGCTGCTGGCCGGGGCCGGGATGTTCACGCTGTTCGTCCGGCACGAACGGCACACCGACACACCGCTGTTGGACCTGCGCGTGCTGACCGGACGGGCGACGGCGCCGGTGTTCGGCCTGAGTTTCCTGCTCGGCTGCGTGCTGTACGGCGCTCAGGCGCCCACCCGGAGCTTCCAGGCCGCGGACCCGGCGGTGACGGGGTACGGGCTGCGGGCCGACAGCGATCTGCTGGGCCTGCTCACCGTGCCGTCCGTGCTCGGCGCCCTGATCGGCGCGCTGGTCGCGGACCGGCTCGGGCGCCGGTTCGGCGTACGGCAGGTTCTGGTGGGCGGCTTCGCGCTGTCGGCCGTGGGCTACGTGGCGGTCGCGGCCTGGCACGGTACGGCGGCGAGTTTCGTGCCGACCGGTCTGCTGATCGGGTTCGGCGGTGGGCTCGCGCTGAGTCTGCTGCCGGCGCTGCTGATGCGGCGGCTGCCGGCCGAGCAGACGGGTGTCGGCACCGGCGTCTACAACACGCTCAAGACGCTCGCGGGCGCGGCGACCGGCGCGGCCGGCACGGCGTTGCTGAACGCGGTGGTGCTCCAGGCCGGGGTGCCGCGGGAGGGCGCGTACGTGGGGGTGTGGCTGGGCTGCGCGACGCTGGGCGCGCTGGGAGCGCCGGTGGCGCTGGCGTTGTGGGGAAGCGGCGGGGTCGGCGGGGTGCCCGTCGCCGTCGAGCCTGTGTGACCGACCGTTCTCGACGATCTGCCCCCCGCATGGCCCTGATCGTCCGCAGGTATCCGATCGTCCGCCCGTATCCGATCGTTCTCAAGGATCTGAAGGAGATGCTGTGACCAGCCTGACCGAGGCCGCGGCCGCGATACGTTCCGATCTGGTGGCGCTGCGCCGCGCGCTGCACCAGGAACCGGAGATCGGGCTCGATCTCCCGCTGACCCGGGCCAAGGTCCTGGAGGCGCTGGACGGACTGCCGCTGGAGATCACCCTGGGCCGCAGGCTCAGCTCGGTCGTCGCCGTGCTGCGCGGCGGGCGTCCGGGACCCGCCGTACTGCTGCGCGCCGACATGGACGCCCTTCCGGTCCAGGAGACCTCGGGCCTGCCGTACGCCTCGCGCATTCCGGGGGCGATGCACGCCTGCGGACACGATCTGCACACCGCCGCGCTGGTCGGCGCGGCGCGGCTGCTCGCGGAGCGGCGGGACGAGCTGGCGGGGGACGTGGTGTTCATGTTCCAGCCCGGCGAGGAGGGCTGCGGCGGTGCGCAGTTGATGATCGACGAGGGCGTGCTCGACGCGGCGGGTGAACGGGTCGCCGCCGCGTACGCGCTGCATGTCGGTGCGGCACTGCTCCCGCACGGATGGGTGGCGACCCGGCCCGGCCCTGTGATGGCGGCGGCCGACGTGCTGGCCGTGACCATGCGCGGACGGGGCGGCCACGGCTCGATGCCCCACACCGCGCTGGACCCGGTGCCCGCGGCGTGCGAGGCGGTGACCGCGCTCCAGGCGATGGTGACCCGGCGGTTCGACGCGTTCGACCCGGTGGTGGTCACGGTCGGGAGCTTCCACGCGGGAGCGACGGACAACGTCATCCCGGACAAGGCCGAATTCGCCGCCACCGTACGGTCGTTCTCACGGGAATCCCGCGAGCGGGTGCGGGCGGAGTCCCTGCGCCTCGTCCGTGGAATCGCGGCGGCGCACGGCCTGGAGGTGGACGCCGAGTTCCGCGAGGGCTACCCGGTGACGGTGAACGACCCGGCGGAGACGGCGTTCGCGGTGTCGGTGGCCCGGCAACTGGTCGGCGACGAACGCTGCGTGGAGATGCCGCACGCGATCACGGGGTCCGAGGACTTCGGCATGCTCGGCGAGCACGTCCCGTCCGCCTACCTGATGCTCGGCGCCTGCCCGCCGGACCTGGACCCGTTCACAGCGGCGTACAACCACTCCCCGGTCGCCGCCTTCGACGACTCGGTCCTGGACGTGGCCGCGGCGCTGCTGGCGGGCCTGGCGACGGGACGCCCGGCCAGGGGGTGACCGCATCGGCCGCTGAGGGCGGGTCAGGAGGGCGCGCGACGCCGACGAGGTGACGCTGCCGCTCTCGGTGCTCTCCCGACGACCACTCGCCCCGCCTCACCCCAGGAAGCTCAACCTGACCTGGCGGTTCGGGTTGTCCCGGTTGGTGTCCACCAGGCACACCGACTGCCACGTCCCGAGCGCCAGGCGGCCGTCGATCACGGGGAGGGTCGCGTGGGGCGGGACGATCGCCGGGAGGACGTGGTCGCGGCCGTGGCCGGGGCTGCCGTGGCGGTGCTGCCAGCGGTCGTCGGCGGGGAGCAGGGTGTGCAGGGTGGCGAGGAGGTCGTCGTCGCTCCCGGCTCCGGTTTCGAGGACGGCGATTCCGCAGGTCGCGTGCGGGACGAAGACGTTGAGGAGTCCGTCGCGGCCGTGCGCCGCCTCGCGCAGGAAGTCCTCGCACTCGCCGGTGAGGTCGACGACCCGCTCGTGGGAACCGGTGGCGATGTTGAGCACGCGCGTGGTGAAGGCATCTGACATGCCCCCATCCTCACCCGGACACGGGACTTCACGCGCCTCGACGCGACGGATTCCACCAAGGGCGCGGCGTGCCCGCTCTCCGATACGCACGGTCCATCAGTCGAGACACCGTTGACCCGCGACCGGCCATCTGGCTACTTTCACGGGCATGTTGCGTTCAGCCCTGCTCACCACGCGCGGTCACATCGACCTGCTGCGGGTGGCCTCCGCCGCGTGTCGTCGCGGCCGCTGACGCCCTTCCCGCTCGTTTCCCCACCGCCCTCGTCCAGGGCGACATCCCCGTGGCACCCGTACGCCGTCCGCGCGTATCCCTCGTGACCACGTGCCCGGCGTCGCCGTGCGGTCCGCTGATCCCCGGTCCGGACCGGCACGGCACCGCGTCCCGCGCCCCGCCTCACCTCCGTGGAGCAGCCATGAGCATCAGCCATGCCCCACCCAGCGCCCACGATCCGGACACATCCGGCATATCCGCTCCCCTCGCGCCCGGCTCCCTCCAGCGCCTCGTCCCCGACTCCTCCCGCCGCGCCCGCGTCCCGCGCTGGCTGCGCCGCACCACCGGCCCCCTGCTGCTGCTCCTGCTGTGGCAACTCCTCAGCGCCACCGGGGTCCTCACCCCTGACGTACTGGCCTCGCCGGGACGCATCGCACGGGTCGGCGCCGACCTCGTCGGGGACGGTTCGCTGCCCTCCGCCGTGGCCACCTCCCTGGGCCGGGTCGCGGCGGGGCTCGCGGTCGGCACCGTGACCGGCATCGGACTCACCCTGGTCTCCGGGCTGTTCCGCATCGGGGAGGACCTGGTGGACGCCCCGGTGCAGATGCTGCGGACGGTGCCGTTCGTCGGTCTCATCCCGCTGTTCATCATCTGGTTCGGCATCGGCGAGACCCCGAAGATCGCCATCATCACACTCGGTGTGACCTTTCCGCTCTACCTCAACGTCTACGCCGGGATACGCGGTGTCGACTCCCAGCTCATCGAGGCGGGCGAGTCGTTGGGGCTGTCCCGCTGGGGGCTGGTACGGCACGTGGTCCTGCCGGGCGCGCTGCCCGGCGCGCTCACCGGGCTGCGCTACGCGCTCGGCGTCGCCTGGCTCGCCCTGGTCTTCGCCGAACAGGTCAACGCCGACTCCGGTATCGGATTCCTCATGGTGCAGGCACGGGACTTCCTGCGGACCGACGTGATCGTGGTCTGCCTCATCGTCTACGCCTTCCTCGGCCTGCTCACCGACTTCATCGTCCGCTCCCTCGAAAGGCTGCTGCTGCAATGGCGACCGACGTTCACGGGCCGGTGAGCCCCGCGAAGACCGGGCTCGCCCAGGTCGTACGCGTCGAGGGGCTCACCCGCTCCTTCGACGGCCGCGCCGTCATCGACGACCTCGCTCTGGACATCGCGCCCGGCGAGTTCGTCGCACTGCTCGGCCGCAGCGGCTGCGGCAAGTCGACGCTGCTGCGCGTCCTGGCGGGCCTCGACCGGGACATCGAGGGGACCGTCCTCGTGCCGCGGCGCCGGGCCGTCGCCTTCCAGGCGCCCCGGCTCATGCCGTGGAAGAAGGTGTGGCGCAACGTCGTCCTGGGTCTGCCGGGCAGGCCGGAGCGCGCCCTCGCGGAACGCGTGCTGGAGGAGGTGGGCCTCGGCCACCGCGCCGACGCCTGGCCGAAGACACTCTCCGGCGGCGAGGCCCAGCGTGCCTCCCTCGCCCGCGCCCTGGTCCGCGAGCCCGATCTCCTGCTCCTCGACGAACCCTTCGGCGCGCTCGACGCGCTCACCCGGATCAAGGCCCAGCGTCTGGTCGGCGAGGTGTGGCGGCGCCGGGGCTGCGCGGTGCTGCTCGTCACGCACGACGTCGAGGAGGCCGTCCTGCTCGCCGACCGGGTGCTGGTGATGGACGGTGGCCGCATCGCCCACGAGCAGCGGGTCGCTCTCGACCGGCCGCGCGACATCACCGACCCCCGGTTCGCGGAGATCCGCGCCGGGCTGCTGGAACGTCTCGGCGTCGACACGGCAGCCGAAGCCGCCTGACTCCCGCTGTCCGTGCCGTCCGTGCTGTCCGAGCTGTGCTGAGCGGCCTTGAGCCGACCCGCCCCGTGACCGGTCCGCCTCGGCGTGAAGACGCCCCGGACACCGCCCGTCCCCACCTGCCCCCACGCCCGTATCCGCCTCCGTACACGAACGGAACCGCCATGCGACGACGTCTGCTCCCCGCCGCGCTGCTCCTGCCGCTCTCCCTCCTGGTCACCTCCTGCGGTGGCGACGCGACCGCGGGGACCGGGACCAAAACCGACGGTTCGGGGTCCGTCACCCTCGCCGTCGGTGACCAGAAGGGCGGCTCCGAGGCCGTTCTGCGGGCCGCCGGAGAGCTGAAGAACCTGAAGTACCGCATCAAGTGGTCGACCTTCACCTCCGGTCCGCCGCTGCTGGAGGCCGTCAACGCCAAGGCCGTCGACATCGGCGGTGTCGGCAACACACCGCCCGTCTTCGCGGCCGGTGCCGGTTCGCAGATCGCGGTGGTGGCCGCTCAGCACGGAACATCGCTCGGCGACGCCATCCTCGTGCCGAAGGGGTCGAAACTCACCGCCCCGAAGCAGCTCAAGGGCCGTTCGGTGGCCGTCGCACAGGGTTCGTCCGCCCACTACCAGCTGGTCGCCTCCCTCAAGGCGGCCGGGCTGACCCTCAAGGACGTCAAGGTCAAGTACCTCCAGCCGGCCGACGCGCTCGCCGCGTTCAACTCCGGCAAGGTCGATGCCTGGGCGGTCTGGGACCCGTACACCTCCCAGGTGCTCCAGGCCCGGCAGGGCCGCGTGCTCACCACCGGCGAGGGCATCACCAACGGGCTGTCCTTCCAGGTGGCCGCACCCGGCGCGTTGCACGATCCGAAGAAGGCCGCCGCCATCAAGGACTACCTGGCCCGGCTCCGGCGCGCACAGGTCTGGGTCCACGACCACCAGCAGGAGTGGGCCAAGGTGTGGGCCAAGGACACCGGACTGCCCTACGAGGTGGCGCTCGCCTCAGTACGGCGCACCAACTCCACCCGCGTCTCGGTCGCCGTCGACAAACCCCTCGTCGCCTCCGAGCAGCAGATCGCCGACACCTTCACCGCGCTGGGGCTCATCCCGAAGAAGGTCGACTTCGGTGACTTCGTGGACCCGCGCTTCAACGGCGATCTGCCCCCGTCGACCACCGCCCCGGCCCGGAACTGACACAGGAGGAATCCGAGATGACCGTACGACTGCACTGGTTCCTGCCGACGGGCGGCGACGGCCGGACCCTGGTGGACCGCCACGCCTACGGCCCGAACGGCCAAGCCGGCCGCAAGACACCCGGACTGCGCCTGCCCGACATCGAGTACCTCGCGCAGATCGCCAAGGCCGCCGAACGACTCGGCTTCGAGGCGGTACTGACACCGACCGGCACCTGGTGCGAGGACGCGTGGCTGATCACGGCCGCCCTCTCCCAGCACACCGAGCGGCTGAAGTTCCTGGTGGCCTTCCGCCCCGGGCTGCTCTCCCCCACCCTGGCCGCGCAGATGGCCGCCACCTACCAGCGGGTGACGCGCGGACGACTGCTGCTCAACGTGGTGACCGGCGGCGACTCCTCCGAACAACGCCGCTTCGGCGACCACCTCGACCACGACCGCCGCTACGAGCGCACGGACGAGTTCCTCTCGATCGTGCGCGGAGTCTGGCGGGGTGAACCGTACGACTTCCAGGGCACCCACTACCAGGTGGACGGCGGTCTCACCGCGCTGCCGCCCGACCCGGTGCCGGAGGTGTTCTTCGGCGGGTCCTCACAGGCCGCCGGGCCCGTCGCCGCCCGGCACGCGGACGTGTATCTGACCTGGGGCGAGCCTCCCGCCCAGGTGAAGGAGAAGATCGACTGGATCCGCTCGCTGGCCGAGCGCGAGGGCCGCACGGTCCGCTTCGGTGTCCGGCTGCACACCATCTCCCGGGACTCCTCCGCCGAGGCGTGGGCCACGGCGAACCGGCTGCTCGACGACCTCGACGCCGACACCATCGCCGCCGCGCAGACCGCGCTCGGGCGCAGCGAGTCGGTGGGACAGCGCCGGATGCTGGAGCTGCACGGCGGCTCCCGCGACCAGTTGGAGATCCACCCGAACCTGTGGGCCGGTGTCGGCCTGGTGCGCGGCGGCGCCGGGACCGCGCTGGTCGGCAGCCACGCGGAGGTGGCCGACCTCATCGAGGAGTACCACGCCCTCGGCATCGAGCACTTCGTCCTCTCGGGTTATCCGCACCTGGAGGAGGCGTACTGGTTCGGCGAGGGCGTCATCCCCGATCTCGCCGCGCGCGGTCTGCTGAGCGGTACGGCCGCCGAGGGCTCCGGTGGGGCTGCGCCGCTGCTGGCGGCGGGCGGGCGCTGACGCCGGACACCTGCGGCGGGCGGGTCCGGGGTGCAGTGCCCTGTCGGACCCTCCCGCCCCGTCGTACCGTCCGCTCCAGCCCTGAGTCCTCAGTCCTCAGGGGTGCTCAGTCCTCAGGCTCAGCGGGGCGTCTGGGCCACCGGTGTCCGGTGCGCGGCGTGCGGGCTGCCGCTCGGCGTCGCCGGCTGCGCGGTGGCGGGGGTGGCGGTCCGCTGCTGGTTGAACTCCGTCACGTTGCGCATGTGCTGGATGTAGTCGGAGGTGAAGCGGGTGTCCCCGGGCTTGACCGTGACGAAGTACAGCCAGTCACCCGCCGGCGGGCTGAGCACGGCCTTCATCGCGTCCTCGCCCGGGTTGCCGATCGGGGTGGGCGGGAGCCCCATGCGCTGATAGGAGTTGTACGGGCTGTCGATGCGGGTGTCGTCGGTGCTCGTGCGCAGGATGTGGCGGTTGAGCGCGTAGTTGAGAGTGGCGTCCATCTGGAGCGGCATCCCGCGCTCCAGCCGGTTGAACACGACCCGGGCCACCTTGCCCATGTCGGCCTTGTTCGCGGCCTCGGCCTGGACGATGCTGGCGATGGTGACGGCCTGGTAGACGTTCAGCGAGTTGCGCTGCGCCCCGGCGGCGACGGGCGCGGCGTCGAACTTGTCATTGGCGGTGTCGACCATCAGCCGCAGCAGCGACTCCGCCGTTGTGCCCTCCCGGAGCGGGTAGGTGGCCGGGAAGAGATAGCCCTCGGGATTGCCCTCGGCGTCCTTCGACAGCTTGAGCCCTGCCTTGGGAGCGGCCGTGCGGGTGGTGCCCGGTTTCAGTTCGAGTGCCTTGTCGACGGCCTCGTAGATCTGGCTCGCGCGCCAGCCCTCGGGGATGACCAGGGTCGCCGTTGTGGACTCCCCGCTGAAGAGGCCGATCAGCGACGCCGCCACGGCGGTGCCGGCCAGTACGGTGCCGACCCCGGCGAGGACGAGTCTGCCCCGGCGCGTCAGTCGCATCGTGCTCCGTGACGGAGTGTTGATGTTCATGCGGGCAAGGTAATACGCATATCACCCGATTCCCGGCACATCACCTGGTCGCGTACTCCCGCCGCGCGTCAGGAGGTGGGGGCCAGTTGAGCGTCGCGGCGCACGAGGGCCGCGTAGCGACCGTCCTGGTCGAGGAGTTCCTCGTGCGTGCCGCACTCGGCTATGCGGCCGGAGTCGAGGACGACGATCTGATCGGCGTCGCGGACCGTGGACAGCCGATGGGCGATCGTGATGGTCGTCCGGTCGGCCGACAGGACGTCGATGGCTTCCTGGACGGCGGCCTCGGTACGGGTGTCCAGGGCGCTGGTCGCCTCGTCCAGGATGAGCACGGGCGGGTTGCGCAGGATGGTGCGGGCGATCGCCAACCGCTGCTTCTCGCCACCGGAGAATCGGTGTCCGCGCTCTCCGACGACCGTGTCGTACCCGTCGGGCAGCGCCGCGATGTGGTCGTGGATCTGGGCGGCCCGTGCGGCTTCGTACAGTTCCTCGTCGGTGGCGTCCGGCTTGGCGAAGCGGAGGTTGTCGGCGACCGAGGCGTGGAAGAGGTACGTCTCCTGGGAGACGACGCCGACCGCGCGGGCGAGGGTGTCGAAGTCGAGGTCCCGGACGTCCACGCCGTCCAGCGTGACGCGGCCGCCGGTGACGTCGTACAGCCTGGGCACCAGATAGCCGAGCGTGGACTTTCCGGCGCTGGTGGGCCCGACCACGGCGAGGCCGCTTCCGGCGGGCACGGTGAGGTCGATGCCGCCCAGGACGGCGCCGCCCTTGTCGTCGTAGCGGAACTCGACGCCTTCGAAGCGGACCTCGCCCTTGATCTCGT
The DNA here is from genome assembly GCF_053600675.1 of Streptomyces sp. NPDC005004. NCBI lineage: Bacteria > Bacillati > Actinomycetota > Actinomycetes > Kitasatosporales > Streptomycetaceae > Streptomyces > Streptomyces sp. NPDC005004. The sequence goes on along the minus strand of NZ_JBSGAH010000005.1, from coordinate 46,022 downwards.
CGAGGTGGACGGGCCGGGCGCGCTCGGTGATGTCGATCGGCAGGTCCAGGTACTCGAAGATGCGCTGGAAGAGGGCCAGCGAGGTCTGGATCTGGACGCCGGTCGCCAGCAGGCTCACGGCAGGGCGGAACAGGCCCTGCTGGAGGGAGACGAAGGCGACGAGCGTGCCGAGCGACACCTCGGGTCCGCCGAACCGGAGCGCCAGACCTGCGGCCCAGTAGATGACGGCGGGCATCGCGGCCATCACGATCGTGATGACGGCCATGCGCCAGCGTCCGGCCATGCTCGCTCGGACCTCGAGGTCGACCAGACTCTCGGACTCCGCCGCGAAGCCGGCCGTGAGGGACTCCGAGCGACCCATGGTGCGGCCGAGCAGGATGCCGCTGACGGACAGCGATTCGGTGACGGTGGCGGCCATGGCCGCCATCTGCTTCTGGCGCCGGGTGGTGATCCTCTTGCGCTCCTGGCCGACGCGGCGGCTGATCCAGACGAAGGCCGGCAGCAGGACCAGGGAGACGATCGTGAGCCGCCAGTCGAGCGCGACCATGGCCACGACGGTGGCGATGACGCTGGTGGCGTTGGAGACCAGAGAGGTCGCGGTGGAGGTGACCGTGGCCTGCATTCCGCCGATGTCGTTGGCGATGCGGGACTGCACCTCGCCGGTGCGGGTGCGGGTGAAGAAGGCGAGCGACATCCGCTGAAGGCGGCCGTAGACGGCGGTACGCAGGTCGTGCATGACGCGCTGGCCGACGGTGGTCGAGATCAGCGTCTGCAGCACACCGAAGACGCTGGAGAGGACCGCGCTGAGGATCATGCCGAGCGCGAGGAGACTCAGCAGACCGGTGCGGCGCTGCGGGATGGCGACGTCGAGGATTTCCCGGAGGAGGAACGGCGTGGCCACGGAGACCAGCGAGGCCGCTCCGACGAGCAGGGCGACGATCGCCAGACGCCCGCGATAGGGGCGGAAGAGTCTCAGGATGCGGCGCACCTGCCGGGGCTGCTGCCCTGCGTCGGCAGGCGGGTTCCAGGTGATTTCACGTTCGGGCTTCATGGGCTCCTACGAAGAGGGCAAGGGGCCGCCACGCGGGTCGGCCGACGATGACTCGAAGAGCATAGCTCATTGTTACCTATACTCACAATGAACGGGGTCCTGATATTGTTCCCGGCATGAGCACCCCCGACTCCGAAAGCGCTCTCGCGGAGCAGTTGCTGCGGCTCACCCGCCGGGTGCACCGCATCCAGAAACGCCACCTTCAGCAGCGCGACCTGGGCGTCACCCCCGCCCAGTCCCGCCTCCTGCGCGTCCTCGCGCACTACGACTCGCCCCCGCGCATGGCCGATCTGGCCGAACACCTGGAGGTGGTCCCCCGCGCGGTGACGACCCTGGTCGACGGGCTGGAGGCGAGCGGCAAGGTACGCCGGATGGCGGACCCGGCGAACCGCAGGGTGACCCGCATCGAGCTGACGGACGAGGGCCGCGCGACCCTGGGCGAACTGCGCGGGGCGCGCCGCTCGGCGGCCGAGGAGATCCTCGCCCCGCTCACCGACAAGGAGCGGCAACTGCTCGGTCTGCTGCTGGACACCCTGATGGACGGGGATCTCCCCAAGCCCTGCTGAGCGGCGGGCGTCCCCCAGGGCATCGGAACGGCGGACGGCGCGGCTCCGTGGAATCTCACGGAGGACCGGGAAAACCGGTTGAAATTCACCCCCGCTCGACGCGACCCTTTCACGGCTTGCCGCCGTCTGTTGTCCTCCTCCGGACACGAGCCACTGGGACGCCATGCAGATCCAAGACCTTCCGTACTCCGATCCGGGCGTGGCCGACGCACGCTCGGGTCCGCACCTGCTGTGGTGGCTCTTCCGCAACCAACGGGGCGGCCAGCTCAAGGCATTGCTCTGGGGCCTGTTGCACTTCTCCGCAGTCTGCGCGCTGCCCTTCTGCGTCGGGCTGGCCGTCGAGGCGGCCGTGAAGGGCTCGGCCGCCGGACTCCTCCGGACAGGTGGCCTGCTGCTCCTGTGCGGCATCTGCGTCGCGGTCGGCGACACCTTCCTGCACCGGGCCGCCGTCACCAACTGGATCACAGCTGCGGCCAGGCTGCAGCAACTGCTGGCGCGCAAGGCCGCGCACCTGGGTTCCGCGCTGACCCGGCGCGTCGCGGCGGGCGAGGTGGTCGCGGTCTCCACCGGTGACGTGGAGAAGATCGGCTGGTTCGTGGAGGCCGTCTCCCGCTTCACCGCCGCCGCCCTGACGGTGGTCCTCGTCTGCGTCGCCCTCATCGTCTATCAGCCCGCTCTCGGTGTGGTCGTCGCCATCGGTCTTCCGCTGGTGGCCCTCGCGGTGCTGCCACTGCTCCCCAGCGCCACGCGCCGTGCCGACGTCCAGCGCGAGAAGGCGGGCCGGGCCACCGAACTGGCCTCGGACACCGTTGCCGGGCTGCGTGTGCTGCGGGGCATCGGCGGCGAGGAACTGTTCCTCACCCGCTACCGCAGTGCCTCGCAGGAGGTACGGCACGCCGCCGTGCGCAGCGCCCGCATGTGGTCGCTCATCTCCGCCATCCAGGTGGTGGTACCGGGTCTGCTGCTGATCGCGGTGGTCTGGCACGGCGTCCAGTTGGCCCGCGAGGGCCGGGTGACCGTCGGTGAACTGGTCACCGTCTACAGCGCGGTCATGGTTCTCAATTACCCGATGCGGCACTTCGAGGAGATCGCGATGGCCTTCTCCTTCTCGCGCCCCTCCGCGACGCGTGCGGCACGCGTGCTGTCTCTACGGCGCCCGACGGAAACCGAGCTCACGGGCTCCGAGGGCACGGCTTCCGACGAGGCGGGCACCGACAACGCGGGCACCGACACGGTGCCGGGGGGCGACCTGCACGACCCCCTCACCGGACTCCTCGTCCCAGCCCGCCGGTTCACCGCCGTGGTGTGCGGCGACCCGGACGCGGCGGGCGAACTGGCGGCCCGGCTGGGCGGCCACCCCGCCGAACCGGGACCGTCCGTGCTGCTCGGCGGCGTGGCGCTGAACGACCTCCCCCTGAACCGGGCCCGCACCGCGGTCCTCGTCCAGGACAAGGACCCGGTGCTGTTGTCCGGTTCCCTGCGCGAACTGCTCGACGTACCCGCCTCCGGCGCCGTCCGCGCCGAGGACGCCCTCGCCGCCGCCCAGTGCGACGACGTCCTGGACGCCCTGGCCCAGGCTTCGCTCGACGCATCGGATCCCATGGACACCCGCGTCACCGAACGCGGCCGCTCCCTGTCCGGTGGCCAGCGCCAGCGGCTGGCCCTGGCCAGGTCGCTCGTCACCGACCCGGAGGTCCTGGTCCTGGACGAGCCGACCTCGGCCGTGGACTCGCACACCGAGGCACGGATCGCCGAGGGCCTGCGCGAACTCCGCTCCGGCCGCACCACCGTGGTGTTCACCTCCTCGCCCCTTCTGCTGGACCGCGCGGACAGCGTGGTCTTCCTCCACGAGAACACCGTCGTCGCGACCGGTCCGCACCGCGAGCTGATCGCCACCGACCCGCGATACCGGGCCGTGGTGACCCGCGAGACCGAGGCCGAACAGGACGACAGCGCCCGCGACGCCACCACCGACCTGACCGGCCGACGGGACCGGGCCGACGGCGACGCCTTGCTGGGCACGCTCGACCGGCTCGAAGAGAACCGCCTCGAAAAGAACCGGCTCGAAGAGATCGAGGAGAGCGCATGATCGGCGTCGCGCCACCGGCGTACGACCCGGCGGCCCCGAAGACCGCGACCACCCTCCCCGTAGGCGCGGCCTCGACGGTTCGCGCCTACGTCGCCGACCTGTTCCGCCGGCACCGCCGGGCCTTCCTGCTCCTCATCGGCGTCAACACGGTCGCCGTCATCGCCTCCATGGTCGGCCCGTACCTGCTCGGCGACCTCGTGGAGCGAGTGTCGGACCACGCCCGCGACCTGCACCTGGGGCTGACGATCGGCCTGTTCGTACTCGCGCTCGCCGTGCAGGCCCTGTTCGTCCGCGAGGTCCGGCTGCGGGGCGCGATGCTCGGCGAGCGGATGCTGGCCGACCTGCGCGAGGACTTCCTCGTCCGCTCGGTCGGGCTGCCGCCGGGCGTGCTGGAGCGGGCCGGCACGGGCGACCTGCTCTCCCGGATCACCACCGACATCGACCGCCTGGCCAACGCCATGCGGGAGGCGGTGCCGCAGTTGGCCATCGGGGTCGTCTGGGCGCTGCTGCTGCTCGGCGGTCTCGTCGTGACGGCGCCTCCGCTGGCGGCCGCCGTCCTGCTCGCGGTGCCGGTGCTGGTCGTCGGATGCCGCTGGTACTTCAAACGGGCGCCCTCGGGCTACCGCTCGGAATCGGCCGGGTACGCCGCCGTCGCCGCCGTGCTCGCGGAGAGCGTCGACGCGGGCCACACCATCGAGGCGCACCGCCTGGGCGCCCGCCGCGTCGCCCTGTCGGACCGGCGGATCAAGGAGTGGACCGCGTGGGAGCGGTACACCCTCTGGCTGCGCTCGGTGCTCTTCCCGGTGATCAACGCCGTGCACATCATCGTGCTCGGTTCGGCACTCCTGGTCGGCGGCTTCTTCGTGCTGCGCGGCTGGATCAGCGTGGGACAGCTCACGACGGGTGCCCTGATCGCCCAGATGCTGGTCGACCCGGTCAACCTGATCCTGCGCTGGTACGACGAGGTGCAGGTCGCCCAGGTGTCGCTGGCCCGCCTGGTCGGAGTGCGGGACATCGAACCCGCCGCGGGCGAGGCCGCCCTGGTCCCCGACGGCCGGAACGTGCACGCGGACCGCGTCCACTTCGGTTACCGCGCGGGCGTCGACGTACTGCGCCAGGTGTCCCTGGAGGTCGCGCCGGGCACCCGGCTCGCCCTGGTCGGCCCCTCCGGCGCGGGCAAGTCCACCCTGGGCAGGCTGCTCGCCGGCATCTACGCGCCCCGCGACGGGCGCATCACCCTGGGCGGTGCCGAACTGTCCCGGATGCCCGCCGAGCGGGTCCGCTCGCACGTCGCCCTCGTCAACCAGGAGCACCACGTCTTCGTCGGTTCCCTGCGCGACAACCTCCTGCTGGCCCGTGCCGGTGCGGAGGACGCCGCGCTGTGGGCGGCGCTCGGGGCGGTGGACGCGGACGGCTGGGCCCGCGCACTGGACGACGGCCTCGACACCGAGGTGGGCTCGGGCGGACTGGCACTGACCCCGGCGCAGGCCCAGCAGATCGCGCTGGCCCGGCTCGTACTGGCCGACCCGCACACGCTGGTCCTGGACGAGGCGACCTCGCTGCTGGATCCGCGCGCCGCACGCCATCTGGAACGCTCCCTGGCCCGCGTCCTGGACGGCCGCACCGTGGTCGCCATCGCGCACCGGCTGCACACCGCCCACGACGCCGATGTGATCGCCGTCGTGGAGAACGGCCGCATCAGCGAGCTGGGCAGCCATGACGAGCTGGTCGCGGCGGACGGGGCCTACGCGGCCTTGTGGCGGTCCTGGCACGGCTGATGTCGCGACCGGGCGACTCGGTCCGCCACGGTGACCAGGCAGCCGACCGCGCCGGCTGGCACCCGCGACGGCACGTCGCCCGGCCCCGCGCCGGGTGGCGTGCCGTTGCGCGGTCCCGATCAGGGATGGAAGGCTGGTCAGGGAGACCGGTTCGCAGGACTCCGGGGGACGGTCCGGTTCTCGCCGTGTGACACCGGCGCCGGCGGGCATCCGCGCCACGCGATGACGCCCGGCCGCGCCCAGGACCTGGAGGTTTTTGTGAACAGCGCCGACGGCTGGGGGGACGACGTCTACCAGCCCGACCCTTCCGACATCCCGGAGGACGCCGGGCCCCTCGACGCCGACGACACCCTGATCTCCGACGGCGTCGCCGATCCCCTCGACCGGGGCTGGTCCCCGCCGGAGCGGCCGTGGGCGGTGGAGCACAACGGTGTGACGGCGGCGGAGCGTCGGGCCGGGGAGACCCTCGACCAGCGACTCGCGGAGGAGCTGCCCGACCTCGCGGCGCTCGACGGCGACGGCCTCGGCGACTACGACGGCGGTGACGGCGAACTGCTGGACAACGAGGTCGGCCGGCGCCGCTCCGGCCGTCTGGTCGCCCCTGACGAGGGGACGCACGAGGACGACGAGAGCGCGCTCGTGGCCACCGACGTCGGTATCGACGGCGCCGCCGCCAGCGCCGAGGAGGCCGCGGTGCACATCGTCGACGAGGACTCCTTCCCCGGCTGATCCGCCCCTACCCTGCCCCACCGCCCCATGCGAGGAGCCGCCATGCAGCAGGACAAGCACCCCGAGTACCGCCCCGTCGTCTTCCGCGACCGGGCCGCCGGGTACGCCTTCCTCACCCGGTCCACCGCGGTCAGCGAGCAGACCATCGAGTGGGACGACGGCGAGACCTACCCCGTGATCGACGTGGAGATCTCCTCGGAGAGCCACCCCTTCTACACGGGGAAGGCCCGCACCGTGGACACCGAGGGTCGCGTCGCCCGCTTCGAGCGCCGATACGGCGGGGCCGACTCCGGCGAGGCGACCTGAGAGGGAGCCGCGCGTCAGATCACGTTGAGGGCCGCCGCGCAGCCCACGCCGCCGAGCACCATGAAGACGGGCATCAGCACCTTGATCTCGACCCAGCTCCCGGCCCGGAACCGCATGGCCTTCGGCGGACCCACCGGGTACCAACGCTTGCGTCCGACCGGGATGGGCCACAGGATCGGGCAGCCGGAGACGGTCAGCGCGTCCCCGATGTCGTGGACCAGCGCGCCCAGGATGATCGGCAGGCCCAGCCACATGTACTCCTGGCCGTGCGCGTCGAACAGCCAGCGGGAGCCGTTGCCGTCCTTGTCCAGCATTCCCGCCAGGATCCAGGCACTGGTCGCCGCGAGCAGCCAGACAAGGACATCGCTGCTGGAGCCGCGCGCCGCGCGCCACAGCAGACCCTCGATGGCCAGCACCATGTGCACGAAGAGGATCGCCAGCACCGCCCAGCGGCCCCAGGCGACCGCCATCCCCGAGCAGGCGGCTCCGAGCATGACCGCCCACAGCCAGGTGTGGGTGAGCGTGCGGTGCCCGCCCGAGCGGCGCGCGTCGCCCGGCTTCCGGGTCGCCTTGTAGACGGCGTACGACAGCTTGTCGACGACTTCGCAGACTCTGCGCGACACCGGCCCGAACGACCGCGAGATGGTGGCAGCCTTGTGGTCGAGGTCCGGGGCGAGCGCGGCACCCGCGCAGATCAGGGCGCCCACCAGCAGGACCGGCCAGGGCATCGGGTAGCCGAAGGCCGCGGTGGCGGCCCCGACGCCGAGCCAGGCAGCGGCTCCCGACAGTGAGTGTGCTGGTCCCATCATGGCCGCTTTCCGCCCCATTCCTCGTGTACCACTGTGCAGTTGACCGGGAGCGTTGACGCTCCGTCGGCGACACAGCGTAGCTGCCATGATCATGGAGGCGACAGCCGATTCCCCGGTTGGTGCTCGGGCCAGGCAAGATGGGGGCGTGACCCTCATCGATCAGTTGCCGCCGACGGCCGACCCCGACGCCCTGTACGAAGCCTTCGAGTCGTGGGCCGACGAGCGCGGTCTCACGCTCTACCCCCACCAGGAGGAGGCGCTGATCGAGGTGGTCTCCGGGGCGAACGTGATCGTCTCGACGCCCACCGGCTCGGGCAAGAGCATGATCGCAGCGGGCGCCCACTTCGCCGCGCTGGCTCGCGACGAGGTCACTTTCTACACCGCTCCGATCAAGGCCCTGGTCTCGGAGAAGTTCTTCGAGCTGTGCAAGCTCTTCGGGACCGAGAACGTCGGCATGCTCACCGGCGACGCCTCGGTGAACGCCGACGCTCCCGTGATCTGCTGCACCGCCGAGATCCTGGCATCCATCGCCCTGCGCGACGGCAAGAACGCCGACGTCGGCCAGGTCGTGATGGACGAGTTCCACTACTACTCGGAGGGCGACCGCGGCTGGGCCTGGCAGATCCCGCTCCTTGAACTGCCTCAGGCGCAGTTCATCCTGATGTCGGCGACCCTCGGTGACGTCTCCTTCTTCGAGAAGGACCTCACCCGCCGCACCGGCCGGCCCACCTCGGTGGTCCGCTCGGCGACGCGCCCTGTACCGCTCTCCTACGAGTACCGGCTCACCCCGCTCACCGAGACCCTGACCGACCTGCTGGAGACCAAGCAGGCGCCGGTGTACATCGTGCACTTCACGCAGGCGCAGGCCGTGGAGCGGGCGCAGGCGCTGATGAGCATCAACATGTGCACGCGCGAGGAGAAGGAGCGGATCGCCGAGCTGATCGGCAACTTCCGCTTCACCACCAAGTTCGGCCGCAACCTGTCCCGTTACGTAAGGCACGGCATCGGCGTCCACCACGCCGGGATGCTGCCCAAGTACCGGCGCCTGGTGGAGAAGCTGGCTCAGGCCGGCCTGCTGAAGGTCATCTGCGGCACGGACACCCTCGGCGTGGGTGTGAACGTGCCCATTCGAACGGTGCTGTTCACCGCGCTGACCAAGTACGACGGCAACAGGGTGCGCACGCTGCGGGCGCGGGAGTTCCACCAGATCGCGGGCCGGGCGGGCCGGGCGGGCTTCGACACCGCGGGTCTCGTCGTCGCGCAGGCACCCGAGCACGTCATCGAGAACGAGAAGGCTCTCGCCAAGGCGGGCGACGACCCGAAGAAGCGCCGCAAGGTGGTGCGCAAGAAGGCTCCCGAGGGCTTCGTCGGCTGGACGGAGAACACCTTCGAGAAGCTCATCGCCTCCGAACCCGAGCCGCTGACCTCGCGCTTCCGCGTGACACACACCATGCTGCTGTCCGTGATCGCCCGGCCCGGCAACGCCTTCGAGGCCATGCGCCACCTCCTCGAGGACAACCACGAGCCGCGCAAGCAGCAGCTCCGGCACATCCGCCGGGCCATCGCGATCTACCGCTCGCTGCTGGACGGCGGGATCGTCGAGAAGCTGGACAAGCCGGACGCCGAGGGCCGCATCGTGCGTCTCACGGTAGACCTCCAGCAGGACTTCGCGCTCAACCAACCGCTGTCCACGTTCGCGCTCGCGGCGTTCGAACTGCTCGACCCCGAGTCGCCGTCCTACGCCCTCGACATGCTGTCGGTGGTCGAGTCCACGCTGGACGACCCGCGCCAGATCCTGGTCGCCCAGCAGAACAAGGCGCGCGGCGAGGCCGTGGCCGCCATGAAGGCGGACGGCGTCGAGTACGAGGAGCGTATGGAGCGCCTCCAGGACATCACGTACCCGAAGCCGCTGGAAGAGCTGCTCTTCCACGCGTACAACACCTACCGCAAGAGCCACCCGTGGGTCGGCGACCACCCGCTGTCGCCGAAGTCGGTCGTCCGTGACATGTACGAACGGGCTATGTCCTTCACGGAGTTGGTGTCCTTCTACGAACTCGCCCGCACCGAGGGCATCGTGCTGCGCTACCTCGCCGGCGCGTACAAGACCCTCGACCACACCATCCCGGACGACCTGAAGTCCGAAGACCTCCAGGACCTCATCGAGTGGCTCGGCGAGATGGTGCGCCAGGTGGACTCCAGCCTGCTGGACGAGTGGGAGCAGTTGGCCAACCCGGCGGAGATGACCGCCGAGGAGGCCCAGGAGAAGGCCGACCAGGTGAAGCCGGTCACCGCCAACGCGCGGGCCTTCCGCGTCCTGGTCCGCAACGCCCTCTTCCGCCGTGTGGAGCTGGCCGCCCTCGACCAGGTCGAGGAGCTGGGCGAGATGGACGCCGAGGCCGGCTGGGACGCCGAGGCCTGGGGCGAGGCCATGGACAAGTACTGGGACGAGTACGACGACCTCGGCACCGGACCCGACGCCCGCGGCCCCAAGCTGCTGGTGATCGAGGAGGAGCCGCAGAACAAGCTGTGGCGCGTCCGCCAGATCTTCGACGACCCCCATGGTGACCACGACTGGGGCATCAGCGCGGAAGTCGACCTCGCCGCCTCCGACGCGGAGGGCCGTGCGGTCATCCGTGTCACCGATGTCGGCCAGTTGTGAACAACAGGAGAATCCACCGATGACGAACCCGGCCGAGAGCCTGGTAGACCTGCTCGATCTGGAGCAGATCGAGGTCAACATCTTCCGCGGCCGCAGCCCGCATGAATCCCTCCAGCGGGTCTTCGGCGGCCAGGTGGCCGGCCAGGCGCTGGTCGCCGCCGGGCGCACTACCGAAGGCGACCGCCCGGTGCACTCGCTGCACGCGTACTTCCTGCGGCCGGGTCGCCCCGGCGTGCCGATCGTGTACCAGGTGGAGCGCGTCCGCGACGGGCGCTCGTTCACCACCCGGCGGGTCACGGCCGTGCAGCAGGGCCGCACGATCTTCAATCTGACCGCCTCCTTTCACAAGCCCGAGGAAGGACCGTTCGAGCACCAGCTCCCGCCGGCCCGTGAGCTGCCGGACCCGGAATCGCTGCCGCCGGTCGCCGAGGAGATCCGCAAGCATCTGGGCGCACTGCCGGAAGCCCTGGAGCGGATGGCGCGCCGCCAGCCCTTCGACATCCGCTACGCCGACCGGCTTCGCTGGAACCCGGAGGAGATCAAGGGCGCCGAGCCGCGCAGCGCGGTCTGGATGCGCGCGGTCGGACCACTGGGCGACGATCCGCTGGTGCACACCTGCGCGCTGACCTACGCGAGCGACATGACCCTCCTGGACGCGGTCCGCATCCCGGTCGAACCCCTGTGGGGACAGCGCAACTTCGACATGGCCTCGCTGGACCACGCCATGTGGTTCCATCGTCCGTTCCGCGCCGACGAGTGGTTCCTGTACGACCAGGAGTCCCCGATCGCGATCGGCGGCCGAGGGCTGGCACGCGGCCGTATCTACGACCAGCAGGGGAATCTGCTCGTGTCGGTCGTCCAGGAGGGCCTGTTCAGGTCCCTCTGAGACAGGTGCGAGCTCCGTGTGCGCGCCTGGCGCTCACCGCCCCTGCGTTCCGGGAGCGTCGGCCGCGCAGCCAGGCCAGCAGCCTCCGGCGTTCCCGCGCCGCTTCCGGGGTCTGCGGGCGGACGAGGGGCCCGGGCCGTCGGGACATCGAGGCGGGGCTCGGACGGGGCGAGCGCCCTCGCGTCTCCTGCTCCCGGGAGCCGGCCCGCGCTTCCCTCAGGGCCTGATCCAGGTCCGCGCGCAGCCACATGATCTCGTCAGGGTCCTGTGCCGTCATGAGTTCCTCGGCGATGTCCGCGGACGGTGTGCCTGGGGCGCCGTGGCGGGGCGGCACCGGCCGGAGCCGGTCCAGACGTGCCCGCTCGGCGGGGCTCTCGGTGACGGCCGCGACCTCGTCGGGCGGAAGCAGGGCCGCCAGGGCTCCGGCTCGTGCCCACGGGTCGCCTTCCGCGTCCCGCAGCAGGAAACCGAGATGGCGGCCCCGCCAGTTGCGGGCGCGCAGGTCGACACCCGCCGCCACCTGGCTCCTCAAGGTCTCGGGTGTCCTGCCCGCCAAGAGGTGGGCGTTCACCTCGCGTGCCGCGAACTCCTCGACTTCTTCGGCGAGATACTGCCAGACGACGACCCGGTAGCGGTTCAGGTAGAAGCGCACCGGCACCAGCAGCCCCAGCCGGGCGAGCCGGGCGAAGCGGCCGGGTGAGATGTCCATGATCGCTGCGGCCCCGGTCGTCGTCACGAGCCGTACGCGCGCTCGGAGCGTTTCCGGGAAGCCGGCCTCGGCACGGATGCGTTCGATCTCCGTGCGTTCGACGCGGCGGCCACTGCCGCTCTCGTCCCGCACGGTCCGGATGCGACCGAGCTGGGCGGCGAGTTCGAACTCGGCCCGGTTGAGGCCCAGTTCTCGTGCGGCGCGACTCGGGGTACACGTGGTCGGGCTCGGTGAGGTGGTCAGGCCAGGTGAGGTCAGAGTGATTCCCGGCATGGTCGTACTCCCCCGTGGAGTGTGTGGCTTACGCCCTGTGCGTCCGCCGTGCACACACCGTAGCCGGTTCCTCGCGATGCGTGGCAGCCCTGTGGATAACTCCAGTTGCCGCGGTGAAGCAGCAGGTCAAAGGTCTGCGACTGGAGTGTGCTCGGGTCGGCGGGCGTCCACCTGGAGGTGTTCCCCGACCCGGTTGACGAGCACCGTCATCTCGTAGGCGATCTGTCCGATGTCCGCCTCGGCCCCGCTGAGGACGCACAGGCAACTGCCCGAGCCCGCGGCGGTGACGAACAGCACGGCGTCGTCGAATTCGATCATCGTCTGGCGGACCCGGCCGGCCCCGAAGTGCCGGCCCGATCCCTTGGCAAGGCTGTGCAGGCCGGAGGCCACGGCGGCGAGATGCTCCGCGTCCTCCCGCCGAAGTCCCGTGCTGGCACCGGTGACCAGGCCGTCGTTCGACAGGACCAGTGCATGGCGAACGTGGTCCACGCGCTCGGTCAGATCGTCAAGAAGCCAGCCAAGTCCTTGGTTATGCCCCATGTTCCGTCTCCCCGTGCGACTCTCCCCCTGGCCGGAGGATCTATCCGCCAGCCTTCCCCACCTCCGGCGTCCGGGCAAGCAGGATGGGCGTATGGCACAGAAGATGACCGACGAGGAATGGCGGGCGTTCGTCTCGTACGGCACCCGAACCGGCAAGCTGGCGACGGTCAGGGCGGATGGGAGCCCCCATATCGCCCCGATCTGGTTCCTGCTAGACGGTGACGAACTGGTCTTCAACACCGGCAAGGAGACCGTGAAGGGGCGAAATCTCGCCCGTGACAGCCGCGTCGCCCTGTGCGTGGACGACGACCGGCCGCCCTATTCCTTCGCGGTGCTCAACGGTGACGCCCGCCTGACGGAAGATCTGGACGAAGTACGCCACTGGGCCACCCGGATCGCCGCGCGGTACGTGGGCGAGGAGCGGGCCGAGGAGTTCGGCGCCCGCAACGGCGTTCCGGGCGAGCTGCTGGTCCGGGTGTCCATCGGCCATGTGGTCGCGATGAAGGACATGACGGACTGAGGGCTCCTCAGCCCGTCACCGCTCGAGGCGTCGGCGGCTCAACCCACCGGCGCCTCGGCCCAGCGCGTATCAGCTCACCGTGCGTCAGCTCACCGAGTCGAGCAGCCGGGCGGTGTGCATCCGCCCGGCGTACTCGACGAGGCGGATCAGCACCTCCTTGCCGGAGTCCCGGTCCCGCGCGTCGCACAGCACCACGGGCGTGCCCGAGTCCAGGTCGAGGGCGCGGGAGACGTCGTGGGCGCCGTAGGAACGAGCACCGGGGAAGCAGTTGACGGCCACCACGAACGGGATGCGCCGGTGCTCGAAGTAGTCGACCGCCGGGAAGCAGTCCTCGAGGCGGCGGGTGTCGGCGAGGACCACGGCCCCGAGGGCACCCTGCGACAGCTCGTCCCACAGGAACCAGAACCGGTCCTGCCCCGGCGTCCCGAAGAGGTAGAGGGCGAGGCCGGAGCGGATGGTGATGCGGCCGAAGTCCATGGCGACGGTCGTGGTGGTCTTCCGGTCCACGCCGTCGGTGTCGTCCACCAGCCGTCCCGCCTCGCTGAGCATCTCCTCGGTGCGCAGCGGCCGGATCTCGCTGACGGAGCCGACCAGGGTGGTCTTGCCGACGCCGAATCCGCCTGCGACAAGTATCTTCAGCGCCAGGGCGGAGCTGTCGTCGGCGGCGTCGGAGTGCTCAGAGGCCATGATCACTTCTCTCGGGAGGGCCGGCAGCGGTCGACGTGCTCGGAGCGTGGGGTCAGCATCATGACAACTCCGGTACCACTGCGGGCGTTCGGACTGAAAAGCACTCGAAGTGACCGATTCCCGTCCGGATGGTTGCCGGATGCGTACGGAACGCGTAGGGGCGGGCCCCGGGCTGGTCGTGAACGTTCATCTACAGCGCCCGCAATCCCTCGATGACCTCGCGCAGGATCCGCTCGTCCGGCAGGCGGGCCGGGGGGACCGGGCGGCTGACGGTGACGCAGCCGAGCTCCAGGAGGTCGCCGAGGAGCACCCGGACCACGCCGACCGGGAGATCCGCGTCCGCCGCGAGTTCGGCGACCGACTGCGTCTCCGTGCGGCACAGCTCGATCAGGGTCCGGTGCTCGGGGCCGAGCGCGGTCCCGTCGTCCGTCCCGGGTGCGGCGGGGTCGAGCGTGACGAGCGCGATCAGGTCGAAGGCCACTCCCGTCGGGCCGGGCTGCGTGCGCCCGCCGGTCATGGCGTAGGGGCGGACCAGGGGCCCGGCCTCGCCGTCGTACCACTGGCTGCCCGGCTCCCCCAGGGCGCCTGGCGGGTTCTCGGTCATCCGTGCCGACCCTTCCGGTTCATCCTGCGGCGGGCGGCCGCGTCACGATGCGCGGGGCCGAGGAGAGGTGTTCGCCCACCCGCTTGACCAGGCGCGCCATTTCGTAGGCGACCAGGCCGATGTCGGCGGTGACGGCCGTGAGGACCGCCAGACAGGAGCCGTCGCCCGCGGCCGCCACGAAGAGGAAGGCGTCGTCCATCTCCACCATGGTCTGGCGCACGCCGCCCGCGCCGAAGTGCCGCCCCGCGCCCTTGGCGAGGCTGTTGAAACCGGAGGCCACGGCGGCCAGATGCTCCGCGTCGTCCCGGCCGAGGCCGCTGGAGGCGCCGACCGCCAGGCCGTCGTTGGACAGGACGACCGCGTGGCGCACCTCGTGCACCCGCGTCACCAGGTCGTCCAGCAGCCAGTCGAGTTCGCCGGAGCGCTGCGCGCCCGTTCTGTTCGAGTTCTGGATCATGCCGGTTCTCCTTCGGTGCTGTCGCTGCCCGTACGGGGCTCCTGGGCGGCGCGGCCGGGCCGTCTTCCGCCGCCACGCGCCCATCCGTCGCGGTAGGCAGTCATCCGCTGCCGTACGAGGTCGGGGGTACGTGTGTCGTCCGCGTCGGGTTCGGGTTCCGGCGCCGCCTCTTCGGGGCGCTGGTGCCGGAGCTGGGGGACGAGGTTCGCCTGGCGCACGCGGCGCGGGAGATCGTCCGTGGGCTCGGATTCGGTCGGTGGGTGGTGCGGCCTCAAGGTGCTGACTCCGGTGAGCGGTGGTTCGGGCGCCGGAGTGGGCGCGGGCGGGGCGGTGACGGCCAGGGCGGGGCGGTCGGCCGGGGCGGCCACCGCGGGCGGGGGTGTCGGCACCTCGGGCACGCGCGCGTACTCGGGGCGCGGCTCCTGGAGCGCCTGGGGTTCCTCGGGGGCCGGTGCCTCGGGGCCGTTGTGCACGAGGGCGGTGGGCAGCAGGACGACGGCCGTGGTGCCGCCGTATGGCGAGGTGCGCAGATGCACCTTGATGCCGTGCCGGGAGGCGAGTCTGCTGACCACGAAGAGTCCGAGGCGGTCGGTGTCGAAGAGGTCGAGGGCCTCGGACTGCTCGATGCGCCGGTTGGCGTCGGCGAGGACGTCCGGGCCCATGCCGAGCCCGCGGTCCTCGACCTCCAGGACGTAGCCGTTGCCGACGGGTTCGCCGGAGACACGCACACGGGTGTGGGGCGGCGAGAACTGGGCGGCGTTCTCCACCAGTTCGGCCAGCAAGTGAGTGAGGTCGGCGACGGCCGCGCCGACGACCGCTGCGGCGGGGAGCTGGCGCACCTCCACGCGCGCGTAGTCCTCGACCTCGGACACGGCGGCGCGGACCACGTTGGTGAGGGAGACCGGCATCCGCCAGGCCCGGCCGGGTGCCGCTCCGGAGAGGATGATCAGGCTTTCGGCGTGACGCCGCATACGCGTGGTGAGGTGGTCCAGGCGGAAGAGGTCGCTCAGCTCGTCCGGGTCGTCGGAGCGCCGCTCCATGCTGTCCAGGAGGCTGAGCTGACGGTGCACCAGGACCTGGCTGCGCCGTGCGAGGTTGACGAAGACGCCCGAGATGCCGCTGGCGAGTTCGGCGCGCTCCATGGCGGCCCGGAGGGCCGCGCGGTGCACGGTCGTGAGGGCCTCGGCCACCTGGCCGGTCTCGTCCTCGGCCGGGGGCCCGGCGGGTGCCTCCGCCCGGATGTCGATCTCCTCACCGGCGCGCAGTTTCCGCATGGCCGTGGGGAGTTTGCGGCGGGCGATCTCCAGAGCGTCGTTGCGCAGGCTCACCAGCTCGACCACCAGCCCGCGGCCGATGCGGACGGAGATCACCAGCGAGGCGACCACCGCCGCGAGTCCGAAGAGCACGGCGGCGCCCGCGGGGCTGAGCAGTCCGCCGGTGAACGGGTCGGCGCGGCCCGCGACTTCCCGGCTCGTGTCGGCCGCGACGGCGGACATGCCCTCCTGCACGCGCGCGTACGCGACGGTCCAGGCCGACCCGGAGGACGAGTCGATCGTCCTGGCGTCACCGCCCGCGGCGAGAACGTCGTCCTCGCCGGCCGTGAGCGACATGTAGGCGCTGTCGCTCACGACGCGGCTCCAGGCGGCGCGCTGGGCCACGGGCAGGTCCGCGACGGCCGTGTCCGTCAGGGCGCGGCGGGTGGTCACGGCGGCGTCGAACAGCCGGAGCCGTTCGCCGCGCAGCGCCGTGGTCGGCCGGGTACCGGCGACGAGGGCGTTCTCCTGAGCCAACGATTCGGCGGCGCGGGAGAACTCGAGGAGCACGCGCGCGTCGGAGCCGGTGTCGGACTGCTGGATGCCGGTGAGGGCTCCGTCCACGGCGAAGGCGCTGCCGATGGTCTTCGTGTACTGCACGTACGCCTGGTTCCAGCCGGTCGTGCGGTCGAGTACGGACGAGCGCAGCGTGCGCAGTTGTTCGGCGCCCTTCACGAAGGCCGTCAGACGGCTGCCCACCACGGCGGGCAGTTCCTGACCGGCGGCGACGGTGCTGTCGTCGCCGAGGCGCAGCGCGGCCACCGCCCGGTCGGTGCGGGATACCAGGTTGCGCAGGTCGTCGGCGTGGGCGGCGCTCGGATCGTTCGCGTACCGGAGGGCGGCGGTCCGTTCGTTCTGGAGGGCGGTGACGGCGGTCGCGACCGGGCTGCGCAGTTCGTCGTCGACGCGCTGCGACTGGCGCAGCCGGGTGACGTCCTGGGCGGTGGTGACGGTGGCGTACGCCCACAGGGCCAGCAGGGAGACGACGGGGACCATCAGCAGGCAGACCACTTTGGCGCGCACCGTGCGCGGTCGCATGTGCCAGCGGCCCGCGCGCGGGGGCGTGTGGTCCGGCGGGATGTCGAGGAGCGCGTCCAGGGGCTCGTCGGCCGGCGGTCCGGCGTGCGCACGGCGACCGCGTCGCGGGGGCGGGGCCTGCGTCGACGCAGCGGCCTGTGGAGTGCTTCGGGGTGGGCGCATGGCCTCCTCGCTCGGGACGTGGTTCGGCATTGTCGGGGCGGCGCTCCCGCTAGCGGGCGGCGCTCTCGACGGGCCGTTGTTGGGCGGTGGCGGACGCCGCGCGCTCGTCGGCCGTGGGTGAGAGGGCCACGAAGGCCGAGGTGATGAACAGGTAGGAGCCGAGGCCGACGGCGAGCGGGAAGATGAACTGCATCGCCGTCGCTCCGGGCAGCGGCGCGCCCGACGGATCGACCCGCACGCTCACGGCGAACATCCCGCTGTAGTGCATGCTGCTGACGGCCGCGCCCATGACGAGGGAGGCCAGCGTCACCGCGAGGGGCGACTTGATGTTGAGGCCGGCCCACAGCGCCGCGGTCGCGGCCACGACGGCGATCACCACCGAGAGTCCGACCAGGGCGGGGTCGTAGGCCACGTGCCCATGCAGCCTCACCGCTGCCATGCCGAGGTAGTGCATGGCGGCGACGCCCAGACCTGTGGTGAGGCCGCCGAGCAGGAGCGCTCGGTTGCGGTCCTTGCTGTAGCCGACGGCGAAGACACCGGCGCACACGACGACCATGGCGACGACGAGGCTGAGAATGGTCAGGGGTACGTCGTATCGGATGTCGGTGCCGCTCACCCGGAAGCCGAGCATGGCCACGAAGTGCATGGTCCAGATGCCGGTGCCGATCGCTGAGGCGGCCGTGACGAGCCAGTTGCGGCGCGCCCGTCCGGTGGTGGCGAGCGCGCGCACGGTGCAGCGCAGGCCGAGCGCGGCACCTGTGCAGGCCATCGCGTACGACAGTGCGGGGGTCAGCCACCCGAAGGCGGCGTGGTCCATATGTCCCATGGCTCACGGACGCTAGCCGCAGCGGGGGCGTGCGCAGGGGGCGCGTTTCGAAAGGTGTCACAACATGACGCAAACGCGGTCGCACCATGACGCAGAGTTGCGATGAACGGGTCCTATCGTGCTCGATCAGGCGCGCGGCGGCGTCATCGATTCCGGTGAGAGATCATGCGGAACATGAGTGACGACCACACACACGTCCAGGAGTTCTTCGGCGCCCGGGCGGCCGGCTGGGACAGCAAGTTCCCCGACGACGGACCCGCCTATGAGGCGGCGGTGGCCGACCTCGGGTTGCGCGAGGGCGACCGCGTACTGGACGCGGGCTGTGGTACGGGGCGCGCGCTGCCGTTCCTGCGGTCCGCCGTCGGGTCGGAAGGGACGGTGATCGGGGCCGATCTGACCCCGGCGATGCTCCAGGCCGCGGTGGACGCGGGCCGGAACCGCGACGCGGCACTGCTGCTCGCCGATGTCGTCGCGCTGCCGCTGCGCTCGGAGTCGTTGGACGCCGTCTTCGCGGCGGGGCTGCTCGCGCACTTGCCGGATCCTGCCGAGAATCTGCGGGAGCTGGCCCGTGTGGTGCGGCCGGGCGGGCTGCTGGCGCTGTTCCACCCCATCGGCCGGGCGGCGCTGGCGGCACGCCAGGGGCGAGAACTCACCCCGGCCGATCTGCGCGCCGAGGCCAATCTGGGGCCGCTGCTCGCCGGTTCGGGCTGGCGCATGGCGTCGTACGTCGACCAGGACGACCACTTCCTGGCCCTGGCGGTACGCGAGTCCTGAGGCACGACGGGGCGCCCGGGGGGTGACGCGGCGACAACCACCCCCCGCGCGGCCTCCGTTCACTCCGATGCGTCGGCCGCCGGAGTGGGCGTGTGCCGTACCGGGCAGCCGCCCAGCCCCGGCACGGGCCAGGTTCCCAGCTCGGCGGTGCGATACCCGTCCGGGTAGCTTCTGACCTCCCAGTTCTGGCGGGCGAAGTGCGGGGCGCTGCGCGGTGGCAGCAGCCGGACCAGGCGGCCACGCGCCCGCACGACACGGCGCACGAGCGCGGTTGTCGCCTCACCGGGCGCTTCGTAGCGGAAGGCGCGCAGCAGCGGCTCGTCCAGCAGCGCGAGCGTGGCCGTGCGCAGCAGGGGTGCGAGAGGGCCGGGGTACCAGGACGTCATCAGGTCGAGGGTGGCGTCGGAGACCTGCCGGGATCGCTCGTCCCAGGCGAAGTGGGCCGCTTCGTAGGCGTCGAGCAGGGCCTCGAACTCCTCGTAGCTCTCCGGGATGCCGGGGATGCCCAGGTGCCGGCCGAAGGTGCGGTAGTACTCGGTGGTGGCGACGACCTCGTGCCGGGACAGGCGTCGCCAGCCGTAGGCGTCGATCCAGCGCCGGGGCATCACGACGAAGGTGGACAGGACGTAGCGCATGTCCTCGTCGCTGATGTCGTAGGCGCGGTGCATCTGGTTGATGCGGCGGATCGCGGTACGGGCCTGTTCGGCGGCGAAGCCGTGTTCCATGACGGCGTCGAGGAGCAGCGAGGTGTCGTCGTACCGCTTCTGCGTGCGGTCGGTCAGCTCAGCCGTCTCCGCCAGCAGGCGTCCGATGCTCGGGACGGCGTAGGTGCGGAACAGGGCCAGTTCCAGGGCGCGGGTGTAGTCCCAGGGGAATTCGAACGCAGCGCTGAGCCGGTAGATCTCGTGGGCGTCGGCGACGGGGTCCAGCCGCCGGATCTCCTGGAGCCGCGCGAACCGTTTCACTGACCTGTCCCCTTCTGCCGTTGAATCTCCAACTCTACGGTGGGCAGCGGCAGATGCTCGATCGGCGACTACCCCGGTCAGGGGAAAGGCGGTTCGCATGTTCGACACGATCCGCAGGTACGTGACCAAGTTCCACAGCACCTCCTCACAGGTGAAGCCCGTGCGGAGGCCCGCGCGGCGCACCCCCAACTTGTTCGAGGCGGCGGCCGCCTATGTGGCGGCGCGCGCCGAGGACGATCAGGACGGGATGGACGAGGCATCGGCCTGGGTGTCGCCGGAGGCGCTGTCCTTCGGGGTCAACGAGCTGGCGTGTCGTGCCGTCGTCACCCTCGCCCGGGAACGGTCCACATCTCCCCGTGCGGTCGCCCGTGATCTCCTCGGCCTGCCCGCGGTGTGAAAGACGGCGGTGACGGACAGGGGCCGATTCGCCCCCGTCCGGGCGGAAAACCGCAGCTCCGGGTGGTGCGCGTACTCGTGACAACCCTCTCCCGCTCCCACTAGGGTGCGCGCCACGGACGAACCACTGGGGAGGCTGAGATGGCCGGGACGGACGAGGAAACCGTCACCTCCAGCGACGCGCTGTTCGTACTCACGGCGGTGCTGCTGACACCGGCGCAGTTCCCCAGCGTGCTGGGTGACGACTATCCGGAGGCGTGCGCGGCGCTGGGACTGGCGCCATGCGCCGACGGGTACGGACTGGTCCTCGGCCAGGACGGCGAGGGGGCTCGCTGGACGGCGGTGATCGACGACGTGTCGCTGGTCGCCGTCGCCATCGCGTCCTGGGACTGCGGTATGGAGTACGACCTCTCGCCGGACGAGCGGACGATCGTGGCGGCGCTGCCCGGGTGGCCGCTCGCCGTCGCCGTCGCGGCACCCGATGTGCCCGCACCGCACGACCCGTCCCCGGAGGACGGCGGCATGGAGCCGCTCGTCCCGCCCGACGCGACGGTCTGGGGACCGGCGCAGCGGCGTCTCGGAGCCGACGAGATCGCGCTCCAGTGGGCGACATGGCGGAACAAGTTGCGCGGCGGTGTCTTCGCCGCGCCGGACGACTCGACGGAAGAGACGGAGTCCGCGCCCCCCTCCGAGGAGCGCAAACCGAAGAGCGGGCATCCGGGAGTCCGACGGGTGCTGGCGGAGGCGCGCGCGTACCTCGACTCACCGCCGCCGCTCGGCCGGGTCCGCTCGGCGTTCGCCCCCGGAGACGCCCGGACGCTGCGCGCCGACGGTCCGGGCTGGTCGATCGTGGCCCGCACCGACGACATAGCCTTCGTCCTCCTCGACGAGAAGCCCGGCGAGGTGCTGCCGGTGGGCCGTGGCCCGGAGCTTCCCGGCCTGTTGGAGGCGCTGGACAAGATGGCCGTCCGGCCCAACTGATCCGACGGCGAACACTCCCGAAGGCACCGGAGGAGCCACGCCACCCGCGCGGGCGCGGCCTCCACTGCCCGGTCCGCCCACGGCCGGCTCGACGAGAGGATGGACGCGGCTCGCGTCAGCGGCCCAGCTCCTTTCGCGTGACCCGGCGCAGCCTCCGCCGCTGCGAGGGGTCCAGCGCCAGATAGGCCGCTGCCGGTACTCCCACGATGACCAGAAGTGCCACCCACCAGGGCAGCCATATGAGCAAGATCAGCCCGACGGCCAGACCACCCACCGCGATCTTCGCGTTCCTGGACATGAGCGCCGCCTCCTTCGTCGCAGCCACTGCCGCTCTCTGCATGGGAAACGGCTCCACGAGCGCCGCGGTTCCGGCCTGCGTCCCTGAGACATCCCTGATGAGCCCCTGAGACGCGATCTCGGGGGCTCATCAGGGACTACGAGGACGGGAAGCCGGGTAGACACCCGCGTTCCGACCCGGTGCGGCTACTTCAGCCCCGCGCGCCGAGCAGGTGGTCCATCGCCAGCTGGTCCAGCCGCTCGAAGGCCATGCCGCGCGCCCCGGCGGACTCGACGTCGAAGTCCTCGAACGCGGCGCGGTCGGCAAGCAACGCGTCCAGGCCGTCCGCCGCCGTCGGCTGAGCGAGCTGGTCGAGACGCGAGGCGCGCAGGGCCTCCTGGACCTCGGGATCGGCCCGGAAGGCGGCGGCGCGGTCCTTCAGGATCAGGTAGTTGCGCATGCAGCCGGCCGCCGACGCCCACACCCCGTCGAGGTCCTCGGTCCGCGGCGGCTTGAAGTCGAAGTGGCGGGGGCCGTCGTAACCGGCGCTCTCCAGCAGGTCGACGAGCCAGAAGGCGGACCGGAGGTCTCCGGCGCCGAAACGCAGGTCCTGGTCGTACTTGATGCCCGACTGTCCGTTGAGGTCGATGTGGAAGAGCTTGCCCGCCCAGAGCGCCTGGGCGATGCCGTGCGGGAAGTTGAGGCCGGCCATCTGCTCGTGGCCCACCTCGGGGTTGACGCCGTACAGCTCCGGCCGCTCCAGGCGCTCGATGAAGGCGAGGGCGTGGCCGACGGTCGGGAGCAGGATGTCGCCGCGCGGCTCGTTCGGCTTGGGCTCGATGGCGAAGCGGATGTCGTAGCCCTGCGCGGTGACGTACTCGCCGAGGAGGTCGAACGCCTCCTTCATCCGGTCCAGCGCGTTCCGCACGTCCTTGGCCCCGCCGGACTCGGCACCCTCGCGTCCACCCCAGGCGACGTAGGTCCGGGCGCCTAGCTCCACGGCGAGGTCGATGTTGCGGATGGTCTTGCGCAGGGCGTAGCGGCGCACGTCGCGGTCGTTGGCGGTGAAGCCGCCGTCCTTGAAGACCGGGTGCGTGAAGAGGTTGGTCGTGGCCATCGGCACGCTCATGCCGGTGGCGTCGAGCGCCTGCCGGAAGCGCTTGACGTGCGACTCGCGCTCGGTCTCCGAGGCGCCGAACGGGATCAGGTCGTCGTCGTGGAACGTGACCCCGTGGGCGCCCAGCTCGGCCAGGCGCTGGACCGTCTCGACCGGGTCGAGGGCACGGCGGGTGGCATCGCCGAAGGGGTCCTTGCCCTGCCAGCCGACGGTCCAGAGACCGAAGGTGAACCTGTCCTCGGGGGTGGGCTGGTAACTCATGTCGCGGCTCCTTCGCTGCACACGGCTATTTCGTCATGGCCGTTTACAAATTAGTATGCGAACACATCTCTGGGAAGAGACAAGGTGTCTCGGACAGTGAGGCGGGCTTCGACAGGTGCCGTGCGGCTTCGACGAACGTGCGAAACGTGCCGGTGTCCGCCCGCTCGCCGTCCGCCCCGCAGAGCCGCGGAAGAGGAGAGCCCGATGTCAGCAGCCGAGGGTCCGCTCGTCGTCGGCGTGGACACATCCACGCAGTCCACGAAGGCACTGGTCGTCGACGCGGCGACCGGGGAGGTGGTGGCGAGCGGTCAGGCGCCTCACACGGTGTCCTCCGGCGAGGGCCGGGAGAGCGATCCCCGCCAGTGGTGGGCGGCCCTGTGCGAGGCGCTTCACCAGTGCGGCGACGCGGCGCGCGAGGCGGCGGCCGTGTCCATCGGCGGCCAGCAGCACGGCCTGGTCACGCTGGACGGACAGGGTGAACCGGTGCGGCCCGCCCTGCTGTGGAACGACGTCCGTTCGGCACCGCAGGCCCGCCGTCTCGTGGACGAACTGGGCGGTCCTGAAGCCTGGGCGGAGCGCGCCGGAAGCGTGCCGGGTCCCTCGTTCACGGTGACGAAGTGGGCATGGCTGGCCGAACACGAGCCCGAGGCCGTCCGCGCCACCAAGGCTGTACGACTCCCCCACGACTACCTCACCGAACGCCTCACCGGTCAGGGCACCACCGACCGGGGCGACGCCTCCGGCACCGGCTGGTGGGCGTCCGGGACGGAGACGTACGACGAGGAGACCCTGGCTCACGTGGGGCTCGATCCGGCACTGCTGCCGCGCGTCGTGCGCCCCGGCGAAGTCGCCGGCACCGTTCGCGACAGCCATGATCTGCCCTTCTCCAAAGGAACGCTGGTAGCGCCGGGCACGGGGGACAACGCGGCCGCGGCACTCGGTCTGGGACTGCTTCCGGGCACCCCGGTGCTCAGCCTCGGCACCTCGGGCACGGTCTACGCCGTCTCCCGGCACCGGCCCGCCGATCCGACCGGCACGGTCGCCGGTTTCGCCGACGCTCACGGGGACTGGCTGCCACTGGCCTGCACACTCAACTGCACTCTCGCGGTGGACCGGATCGCCGCCCTGCTGGGCCTGGACCGCGAGGCCGTGGAGCCGGGCACCTCGGTCACCGTGCTCCCGTATCTGGACGGCGAGCGCACGCCGAACCTGCCACACGCCTCCGGTCTGCTGCACGGGCTGCGCCACGACACGACCGCCGGTCAACTGCTCCAGGCCGCCTACGACGGCGCGGTCCACTCCCTGCTCGGCGCCCTCGACCTGGTGCTCGACCAGGACGCCGACCGCACCACTCCCCTGCTGCTGATCGGCGGCGGCGCGCGCGGCACGGCCTGGCGGCAGACGGTACGCAGGCTGTCGGGCCGTCCGGTCCAGATCCCCGAGGCCAGGGAGTTGGTCGCGCTCGGCGCCGCCGCCCAGGCTGCGGGCCTGCTGACCGGTGAGGACCCGGCGTCGGTGGCACGGCGCTGGAACACGACGGCCGGACCGGTGCTGGACCCCGTTGAGCGGGACGAGGCCGCCCTCGCCCGGATCTCCGGGGTACTCTCCGACGCGGCACCGCTGCTGGAGCGGGGTACGGAACGCGGCTGAGCGGAACGGCTCGGCCGTGAAACCGCGTACCGGCGGCCCGCCATGGACGCCGTGAACCGACGGACCACCATCGCGGCACAAAGGAACACCGAGGAAACGACGGAGGCATGACCGCACCGCTGCCCGACGCGCGCCCGCCCAGGAAGGGGCGCGCGCTGCCGGACACCCAGCACGGCATACGCCGGCGCAACCTGGGGCGCGTCATGCACGCCGTCAGCGCGGAGGGTCCGCTGTCCCGGGCCGCGGTCGCCTCCCACATCGGCCTGACCCGGGCGGCCGTCTCGACCATGGTCGACGATCTGATCCGCTGGGAACTCCTGGAGGAACTGGGCCCTGAGCGGCCCGGCCGCGTGGGGCGCCCGGGATCGGCGCTCGCGGTGAGCGGGCGCGGCCCGGCCGGTATCGGTGCCGAGGTCGGCGTGGACCACCTCGCCGTCTGCGCCGTCGACCTGCGCGGCAGGGTGCGTGCCCGGGCGGTGCGCCACGGCTCCAACCGAGGGCGTGCTCCCGAACCGGTGACGGAGGAACTCACGGAGCTGATCCGCCGAGTCGTGGCCGAGGCGGAACGGGACGGTCTGTGGGCCGCGGGGCTCGCGGTGGCCGTGCCCGGTCTGATCGCCCGCGACGGCCGCACGGTCGTTCGCGCGCCGAACCTCGGCTGGCAGGACACGGACCTCGGCGCGCTGCTGCCCGCCGAGCTGTCTCCGACCGTGGACAACGAGGCGAACTTCGGCGCTCTCGCCGAGTTGTGGCTCGGCGTCGGCACTCCCCCCGACTTCCTGCATGTGTCGGCTGAGATCGGTATCGGCGCGGCGGTCGTCGTGGACGGAGACCTGTTGCGCGGTACGCGGGGCTTCGCGGGTGAACTGGGCCATGTGCCGGTCCGGCCCGACGGGCCCGACTGCCCCTGCGGTGGCCGGGGCTGCCTGGAGCAGTACGCGGGCGAGGAGGCGGTACGGCGGGCGGCGGGGATCGAACCGCACGAGGAACTGGTCGGGCTGCTCGCGGAGCGTGCCGCGTCGGGCGAC
Organism: Streptomyces sp. NPDC005004; assembly: GCF_053600675.1. Taxonomy (NCBI): domain Bacteria; kingdom Bacillati; phylum Actinomycetota; class Actinomycetes; order Kitasatosporales; family Streptomycetaceae; genus Streptomyces; species Streptomyces sp. NPDC005004. Next base: position 20,571 of record NZ_JBSGAH010000005.1, on the reverse strand, counting down.
CGGGCCGTTCGCGGCGCGCTGAGCGACGCCGGTACGGCGCTGGGGATCGCCCTGACCGGAGCGGTCAACCTCCTCGACCCCCAGACGGTCGTCCTCGGCGGGGCCCTGGCTGGTCTCTCGCCCTGGCTGCTGCCCTCCCTGGAGGCCGAGTTGCGCGGTCGCACGGCCGGTCCGGCGTGCCCGGTGACCGTGTCCGCGCTCGGTCCGGAGGGCCCGCTGCTCGGCGCGGCCCATGCCGTGGTGCGAGCGGTGCTGGACGACCCGGCGGTCGTGGCGGAACGGTTCTGACGGCGGGTCTCCTGCGGCGTTGAGACGCGGTGACCGATGCCGTCCAGTCCTGCTGGGACTTGGGCGCGGGGCTCGATGCCCAGTGCTGGTCTGCCGAAACTCACTCGTTCAGGCGGCCGAGTTGTCCACAACACCTGCCCAGTCCACGGAAACGTCGCACGGTCTTCTGCGCAACTCGACCTCGCCGTACCGTGATTCACACGAGACGCGACCGCCGGACCAGCCCGGCGTGACCATTTCGCGCGAGGAACGCACATACACGGCATCGAGGAACGACACGCACCGGGCAGCACACCCCTGTGAGCCGGACGCATACCGCCGGGCAACCCGACAGGCCCAATCCCCCCGACCGCCGCGCGTGGCACTGAACTGCTCGCACGCAGCGGGGATACACACGTGAGAGCTGTTCGCGGGTGCGGCGTTACCGGCGGCGACCGTGGCCTCGGAACGCGATCCGGCACCGGCTCCGATGGCCGGCTTCCGATCAGCTGCCCAACCTCCCACCTTCGGAAAGGCATCGGACGATGGACAACGAGCGGCCACTTCACCACCTCACCCGACGCGGCATCCTGAAGGGTGCGGCACTCGCCGCCGTCCCTTACGCGCTGCTGTCCGGCCCCCCGGCGAGCGCGCAGCCCTCCAAGGACTATCCGGACGGGGAGTGGTACCCGGCGAGCAGCGCCAACTACACCGCCTCCAGGCGCCCTTCCACCTACAAGATCGATCGTGTGATCATCCACGTCACCCAGGAGACCTACATCGGCGCGTTGAACGTCTTCAGCAACCCGGCGAAGCAGGTGTCCGCGCACTATGTCGTCCGCTCCGCGGACGGTCACGTCGCCCAGTGCGTCCGGGAGACCGACGTGGCCTGGCACGCGGGCAACTGGGACTACAACACCCGCAGCATCGGCATCGAGCACGAGGGCTGGGTGGATCAGCCCTCCTACTTCACCAACGCTCTCTATGAGCAGTCCGCGCGGCTGACGGCGACGATCTGTGCCAAGTACGGCATCCCGAGAGACAGAGAACACATCATCGGCCACTACCAGGTGCCCGGCACCGATCACACCGACCCGGGGGTGAACTGGGACTGGGTCCGCTACATCAGACTGGTCAATTTCGCCTAGTCCCACGTCATGCCGGTTGTCCGTGTCGGCAGCGCGCGTGACGATGATCCCAGCCGTTCCATCGTCCGGGGAGGACGAGTTGACCGATCAGTGGGTGGCCCTGGAACCGGGAGCCGACCCGGCCGAGCGGGTCAGGTCGCTGCGCCAGGCGCACGAGAAGTTCACCACGGCGGGCACGCTGGCACAGCGGGTACGGCCGGTGGTCGCGGAGTCCTGGCGGCGCAGCGCGCGGGCGGGTGTGCGGGTCGACGGCACGGCGAACGTGGAGCTGACCGACGGCGACCTGGGCGTCTATCGTGCCGAGCATCCACTGGCCCAGGTGATGCCGTTGTTCAGAGAGCTGCTGGGTACGTTCGCCGTCGACGGCGAACATCTGCTGGCGGTGTGCGACGCCCACGGCAGACTCCTGTGGGTCGAGGGGCATCCGGCGACCCGGCGTCAGGCGGACCGGATGAACTTCGTACCGGGTGCGCGCTGGTCGGAGACCGCCGTCGGAACCAACGCGCCCGGCACCGCCGTGGCGGTGGACCGGCCGGTCCAGGTCTTCTCCGCCGAGCACTTCATACGGCGCGTGCAGCCGTGGACGTGCGCGGCCGCGCCGGTACACGATCCGCGCACCGGGCGGGTCCTCGGCGCCGTGGACATCACCGGCGGAGACCGGCTGGCACATCCGCACAGCCTGGGCTTCGTGCAGGCGGTGGCGCGGGCGGCCGAATCGCACCTGGCCCTCCTCGCCCCGCCAAACAGGGCCGCGGACGCTCCGTTCCTGAGCGCGCTGGGCCGTGACGAGGCGCAGCTCCGCCTGGGCGACGGGCCCCGGATCCGACTCAGCCGACGGCACAGCGAGATCCTCGTGCTGCTGGCCCGTCACCCCGAGGGCATGACCGGGGACGAACTGCTGTGCGCGCTCTACGCGGACGAGTCGGTGACGCCGGTGACCCTGCGCGCCGAACTGGCCCGGCTGCGAAGGCTGCTGAAACCGGGTCTTCTTGCCTCACGGCCGTACCGGCTGACGGCCCCGGTGGAATCCGATGTCGCCGTGGTGGAACGCAGACTGGAGGCGGGTGCGCTCACCGCGGCGTGCCGTGCCTACCGCGGTCCGCTGCTGCCGGGTTCGCAGGCGCCCGCGGTCGTGCGGCTCCGGCGACGGCTCGCCGCCACCCTGCGGACGGCGCTGATCACGCACGGCGATCCGGATCTGCTCGCCGACTGGGCGCACGCTCCGTGGGGCGAGGCAGATCTGCCGGTGTGGCGAGCGCTGGCGGCGGTCCGGCCGACGGCTCCGGTACGAGCGCGGCTCGCGGCCCTGGAGGCCGAACTGGCCGCACCCGCGACTACGGTCCGGCGGCCGCCCCGGGCTCGCACACCCACGTCGACCAGCAACGCAACATATGTGCAACGTCCGCTCGTCTAGTTTTCTCAGCGAGAGCCGTCCAACGGCGGGCGGCACTTCACCGGGAGGCAGAGCAGCATGACCCGATACGCGATGCCCGGCTCCGAGGGCTCGATCGTCTCCTACCAGCCGCGCTACGACCACTTCATCGGCGGTGAGTACGTCCCGCCGGCGCGCGGCCAGTACTTCGACAACCCCTCGCCGGTCAACGGACAGCCGTTCACCGAGATCGCACGCGGCACGGCGGAGGACGTCGAGCGGGCACTGGACGCGGCGCACGCGGCGGCGCCCGGCTGGGCCCGTACGTCGGTGACGGAGCGTTCGGACATCCTGCTGAAGATCGCCGACCGGATGGAGGCCAACCTCGAGGCCCTGGCGGTGGCCGAGACCTGGGAGAACGGCAAACCGGTCCGCGAGACGCTGGCCGCCGACATCCCGCTCGCGATCGACCACTTCCGGTACTTCGCGGGTGCCATCCGCGCGCAGGAGGGCTCGCTCGGCGAGATCGACGACGACACCGTGGCGTACCACTTCCACGAGCCGCTCGGCGTGGTCGCACAGATCATCCCGTGGAACTTCCCGCTCCTCATGGCGACCTGGAAGCTCGCCCCGGCGCTCGCCGCGGGCAACGCGATCGTCCTCAAGCCGGCCGAGCAGACGCCGGCGTCCATCCACTTCTGGATGAGCCTGATCTCCGATCTGCTGCCGCCGGGCGTGCTGAACATCGTCAACGGCTTCGGGGTGGAGGCGGGCAAGCCGCTGGCGTCCAGCCCCCGCGTGGCGAAGGTGGCGTTCACCGGCGAGACCACGACCGGCCGGCTGATCATGCAGTACGCCTCGGAGAACATCAAGCCCGTCACCCTGGAGCTCGGCGGCAAGTCGCCCAACATCTTCTTCGACGACGTGTGGCTGCACGACGACGACTTCCGCGACAAGGCGCTCGAGGGCTTCACGATGTTCGCCCTCAACCAGGGCGAGATCTGCACGTGTCCGTCCCGCGCACTCGTCCAGCGCGGTCACTACGCGGACTTCATCGAGGCCGCCGTCGCCCGCACCAACCTCATCAAGCCCGGCCACCCCCTCGACACCGACACGATGATCGGCGCCCAGGCGTCCAACGACCAGTTGGAGAAGATCCTCTCCTACCTGGACATCGGCCGCCAGGAAGGCGCCAAGGTGCTCACCGGCGGCGAACGCATCGAGTACGACGGCGAGCTGAAGGGCGGTTACTACGTCCAGCCGACCATCTTCGAGGGCGACAACCGAATGCGGATCTTCCAGGAGGAGATCTTCGGCCCGGTCGTCTCGGTCACGTCGTTCGACGACTTCGACGACGCCATGAAGCTGGCCAACGACACCCTCTACGGCCTCGGCGCCGGCGTCTGGACCCGCGACATCAACACCGCCTACCGCGCCGGCCGCACCATCCAGGCAGGCCGCGTCTGGACCAACTGCTACCACGCCTACCCGGCCCACGCCGCCTTCGGCGGCTACAAGCAGTCCGGCATCGGCCGCGAAACACACAAAATGATGCTGGACCACTACCAGCAGACGAAGAACATGCTCGTGTCGTATTCGCCGAAGAAGCTGGGCTTCTTCTAGGCCCAGAAGAAGGGCACCTGACCAGGGCAGATGCCCGACAGGTGCCCTTCTCAGCACACATCTAAGCAGCGAGTCGAAATACGCCCTTACTCCCGATATCTCCCACCCGTATCCAGGGTCTGACCAGCAGTTCCGGGGCATTTCCGGGCCAAGATCCTGCTAAGACGCTCTCCGCATCGTCATCGTCCGCCGCCTCCTCCCATCGCCGCATGGAGTCTTCGATCAGGGTGTTGGCGTGGTTCCGTGCACCAGCCAGGAACTTGGCGTAGTAGCGGAAGAGGACCTGGATGCATTGACCAGCCCGGCGGGCACACTCCGCGGGGTCGACGCCGGAGGCCAGCCAGAACGAGATGCCGGCGTGGCGCAGGTCGTAGGGACGTTTCACCAGGTCAAGGGCGTGCTCGTCGATCGTGAGAGCAGTCTCACGCGCTCGCCCCCAGGTGATGCCGTACGCCGAGGCGTCGATGTAGTTCCCTGCTGCGTTCCGGAACAGGCGCCCGTCGGGAGCAACACCGAAGGTGGGCGGCGATCCACGATGAGCCCCTGGTGGAAGGCGTCGATGACCAGCAGCGCAGAGGACGGGCGCACCGGCCACAGAGTCCCCACGAACGCCCCGGCCCCGGCTCTCATGAACTGCGGGGCCAAGCCCGGACTGTCAGCTCGGAGCTGTGGCGGGAAGGGGGCCCGCCGGGTCGATGTGGGTGTCGAGCCAGTGGACGACGCTCTCCATGAAGGAGTCGAGCCGGGGCATCACCTGCGCGGCCGTATCTCCGCAGGCGAGTCGGAGCAGGAACCCGGCAAGTGGGTCGTGCTCACCGCCGCCGGCCGGCAGCTCATCCAAGGCCTGCTGAAGCTCGGCCGCCGCCCCCGCGTCGCCGTTCGCGGCGGCCACCACCCTAGACAGGAGGTGCCGCACGGACTGGAGAACCCACAACCCCGGCGGGATGCCGACGTCGGTCTTCGGCATGTGCAGCAACCGGTAGACGATCACATGGTGGAGGAGCTTGAGGTTGTCGTCGGGCACGTCAGCCCGGTTCTCGAGCACGCCACGCAGGATGCGGACCAGCGGGCTCCACTCCGGAAATTCTCGGAGGTCGTCCAGCGCGAGGTGGGCCTGCCGGCGGGCGGTGTCGTCGCCGGCCACCGCGGCAGCGATCGCTGACAGCACTGGGTCCCAGGCTGCGAGATGAGGGGCGAAGCGGAGGTTGAGCCGGCGCCAGGCACGCCGCAGGAGGTCGTCCAGCGTTCGCTGTGGCAAGAGGGGGTCCTCTGTGGTGAAGAGGCCGGGAAGGCTCCGTTCGAGGGGGATGCCGATGTACTCGTAAGCGACCCGGTGCACGTCCGGCCAGTCGAGGGGGCAGGCCATGACGCGTCCTTTATCCAGATTCTCGGCCAGCTGGTCCGCCACGGAATCGGAGGTGGTGACACCGCCACGCACGCACTCGATGACGGCTCCGATGAGGTGATTGCACAATGCCTGCAAGGGCTCATCGGCGGCGACGTGCATGTTGCCCAGGTTGAGATGACCGATGCTGAGATCATGGAGATCACCGGCCTCGGTAGAGTGGCGGAGGGCTTCGCGCTGCAGGCGGACGGCCACCTCGACGTGGCCCTGCAGGTACTCAAGACCAGCCTGCGAACCCATGACCATCCCCAGCAGCTTCGAATCGTCCCCTTGTTCGGCTGTCCGGCGTACCCGCAGAAGCAGCTCTCGGGCGTCGTCGAAGCGGCCCAGCGCCATCAGTGGGGCGTGATTGTGGAATTCGACGCGGACGGATTCGGCTCTTACCGCCATCCTCTGGCGCATCAGGTCGAGGAGGTCGTTGTTGAGGTCGAGCGCCCTCTGCCATTCACGCAGGCCCACCGCGGCACGGAAGCCCATCTCGAGGGCGGACTCGATCAATCGTCGTATCTCCCGCCCGCGGGGGGAGCTGTCGGCCGGGGGCGTCAGGACCGACTGGTCGCGCAGCCTGGTCAGATGGCCCAGCACTCGGTGGAAGTCGCCCTCCTCGTAGGCTTCCTGCAGGTCATCCAGCCAGGTCTCGGACTCCATCTGCGGCTGAGGAGCACTGAGGCCCGGCTCTCCCGGGAAGCCGGACGGGATGTGGTCGTCGTCTGCTGGGGCAGACGAGGCCCCCGACGCCTTGGCGATCCACCGCCGGCAGAAGGAACGCACGGGAGCGGCGTCCGCTTCCTCGGCCGCCTGGCGCAGCCAAGGCAGCACGCCGCGTACCGTCTCCGGCGACGCGTCCCGGGAGAAGAGCACTTCGAAGAGCTGGTGGACCTCACTCCAGGCGCCTTGCCGCGCTGCGTACGGGATGGCGTGGCGAGCAGCCGCGGCCTCCATGATCGTCAGTTCGCGATCCGGGTAGTTCAGGGCTTCCGCGCTCATCAGGCGCATCCACAGTCCGGCGAGACATCCGGAGACGGTCCGCGGGAACTCCGGTTCGGCCATGGCACGCACGGCTTCCGCCACCGTGGGATGGACGCGGATACAGAGAACGCCCTCGTCGTCGTCATGGACACCGACGACGAGGCCGGGGTAGATCTCCACCGCGGCCTGACCCGTCATAGTGAAGGCGGTTCCGGGGCTGTCGGCGGAGCCCTGGACGGGCGGAACCTCGACCTCGAAAGTGTTCTGTTCCGTCGCACGTTCGACGGTCAGCAGCGCCCGTGCCTCGAGACTGCGCACCAGGGTTTGCCAGGGGGGTGCGGTGCCCGGCCGGTCGAGGTGTTGCCACAGCTTCGGCCAGGCATCGCGGAGAACCCAAGGGATGCGGTCGTTCTCCTCCAGGTCGCACAGCAGAGCCGCCAGCAGCTGCTCGGGTTGCGGCAGTTGACCGGTCACCGTGCAGGTCCACCGGGTGATGGCGAGCTGGTCGTCATTCAGTTCGGCGTGACGGAAGCCGTCGGGCGGCCCTGCGTCGAGGAGGACGTCGCGCGAAGCGTCCATCAGCAGTCCTGGGTGGCCCCCACACGCTCGTAGGAGGCTGCGAATGGTCTCTCGGGACCTCGATCCCTCGCCGAAGAGCGCCGACGTGTCCGGCAGCGACCTGGCCAGGAGCGCGGCCTCGCGGGTCGACAGCGGCACGACAGGCAGACGCGTCACCCGGTCGTCCAGGTCTGGGACGGCACTCGAAGTCGTCATGACCAACCTGGACAGACCGGAGTGGCCGGTCACCGCGTCGACGAGCATGCCCCATCGGTGGTCCCGCCACCGCCCCTGTTCGGTGAGCAGAGGAGTCGCATGGTCCAGTACGACGAGGACGCGGTTGTTGGTAAGGAAGATCGACAGCAGGCGCAGGGACCTGGCGAGCAGGTCCGGGTCGTCCAGGGTGCGCGGGTCGTCGAAGTGGGCGATCGGTGTGAGGCCGGCATCCTCGAGCTGCTTCCGGAGCTCGCGTGCGAAGCGTTGCAGGGCCGTGCCCACGTGCTCGTCGCCACGCACCTCGTGCCATACGACCGCCGCGAACCTGTCGGCGTGGGTGTGCGCGAGTTCGAGGGCGCAAGCGCTCTTGCCCACCCTCGGCATGCCGTGCAGCACCACTCCCGACGCACCGCTGCGGGGCGCGAGTGCCTTGCTCGCGGCGGTCAGCAGTCCGGCGCGGCCCACGAATTCCGCTGGCGGAGAGGGCAGGAATGCCTGCTGTCTGGAGTGGGTCGCGCCGAGCGGCGGACCGGTGAGGGCGGGGGCAGTCAGCCTCACCTCCGCGCCTTGACACCCGAAGAGGATCGGCGTCATCTCAGCGAGTGTCGGCCTTCCGGACTCCTCTTGCCATTCCGACAGGGCGAAGGCCAGTGCCTGGGGCGGGGATTGAGCGGCATCGCCGATCAGGCGGTTGTAGACGCGGTGGGACAGTTCGATCGCGAACCGGTCATCGACCGGGTAGCGCATGCCCAGCACCCAGCAGCCCAGTTGTGCGGCCAGGGCCGCGGCCAGTGAGGGCGACGGTGATGTCCGATCCGGCCGGGACACGGTGTTCCTGTGGACCGGTCGGAGTTCATCCACGCGTGCGGCGAAAGCGTCGGATTCCGAGGCGCCCGATGAGCACGAGGAGACCATGGCGAACTTGACCCGCGCGGCCAGGGGGCCGAGGAGAATCCGCAGGTCCTCGCTGGTGACCAGGTCCGGTGAACCGTCCTCCCGCTCCAGCAGGAGGCCGGTCGTCGATCCATGGGCGGACACATGGAGGATGTCCCAGCCCTGTCCGTCGTTGACGACGTCCCGCAACCGCTTCCGTGTCACGCCGTACTGAAGGATCCGCAGGTCGATCGCCTTCCTGTGTACGGCACTCACCTCCTGGAAGAGGTTCATCAGCGCGACCCTCTCCCGGCGGAGGCTCAGCGGGCTCGCGTCGTCGGGAAGGCTGAACAGGCCGAGCACCCGCAGTGCCGGTCGGGCTTCCACCCGCGGCCGCACCGGTGTCTGGAGGTCGAGATCGACGACGAAGCGAATGTCTCGTGAGGCGAGCGTGCGGCTGTCCGCGATCGCCAACTCCCATGGCCAGAGGGCAAGGTGACGTGTCTGCGCCGAGGTGACGAGCCGTACGGTGACCGGGACCGACTGGGCCACGAGCGCCTGCCCCACCGTCCCCAAACCGTACGTGTACGCCCAATGCCCGATCTGGGTCAGGATCTCGCTCTCGCTGTCGGCAGAGATGTCAGTCACGCCTGCCCACTGCAGATGGCCGTGCAGGTCCTGCAGAGCATCGGACTCCCAGCAGGGTTCGGGTATGACCACCTGGTGGTCGGCCAGGAACTCGCCTTCCCGGCTGAGCACCCACCTCCAGGACCTCGGCCCATCGAAGTCCTCCACGCGGAGCTGCAACTCCAGCACCCGGCCGCCCCCTTGCCCCGTACGCACGCGTAGCGAACAGGGAATTACTGTATGTGATCGACCACCGCCGGGGACAGGACTCCGTGGAAGTTTTCCGGGTGCAGTGGACCCGCATCACCGAAGCCCACATCCGTCACCGAGGAGGACGCGCGCTTCGGCCTTCCGGCCGCACCTCATCGGCTGGAAGAAGTTGACGCCTGGCAAGACGCACTGCTGGCTCGCCCAGGCCATCGACTGCGCCGGGCAGTGGTCCGGCAGCGGCCCCCTGGACTCCGGCGAGACGAGGAACACCCTAGGCCCGGGCAAGATCACCGTCATCGCGGGCGGAACCAACCCCACGGACATGACCGAGTTCCAGTGGTCCCTCAACCACCCGATCTACGACAAGAAGGCCGTCCCCGCCCCGGCCCTGGCCTCGACGGCCCCGGCGACGGTAAGCCGATGTCCTGGCCGTCGACGGCACGGATGACCTGCGTGTCCATCCGGCAGATGCCACTGGTGACGTGGACGCCTGGATGGCCGCCGCCACCGATGACGGCAAGCCCGCACCCTCTGGCTACTTCAAGGACGCGCTGATCGCGCACTCCGGCGACTGGGCCCGCATACCCGACGGCAAACTCTACGTCTGTCAGGGCGACGGAAACTGCCGCTTCGAAATCAGCCGCCGCACCGAAATCCTCCGCCCCGCCGACGCACCCGACCCCGCCACCCTCAGCCAGATCGTGGTGGTCCAGGACGCCGACGGTGACAAGTCCGAGGACATCCGCCGACGGCAAGGACCTCACCTACGGCACCGCCGGATGGGACAGCACCACCTGGCCCCTCCTGCGCGGCACCCCCGACGTCGACTCAGACGGCATCCCCGACCTCCACCTCACCCGCAACGACGGCGCCCTCCACCTCTACTACGGAGGCCGTCCCGCCATCGCCAACGGCCGGTGCGTCGAGGAAGACGACTGGGCCACCGCCCGCACCGTCGGATAATCCACACCACTGACCGGCGCCCACCAAGATCCGGACCAGCTCCGGGCCAGCCCTCGTCAACCATGGGCATGTTCCACCGTTTTCGCTGGTCAGCACGGGTGCCGCTGATGTACCACCAGCAGACGAAAAACATCCTCGTGTCGTATTCGCCGAAGAAGCTCGGCTTCTTCTAAAGACGCCGTTTCGTTTGGTGTGACCTTACGGCAGCGCCCGCGCAGAAGTGTCGCCGTTATCGTTGACCGGTGATCGGCGACCTTGAGACGTTCCAGGACGAGCTGGCCGCCAGCGGGTTTCCGCCGCTGGTCAACAAGCTGGCCGGGGCCGACTTCCGGGGCCGGATCGCCACCCGCGGCCTCGGGCCGCTGCGGCTGGTCTCCCTCGACACGCCGGAGAGCTCCTGCATCGGGCGGGAGCGCGACGCCTCCGACAGCGAGAACCTGGCGGTCAAGGTGATGACCCGGGGCCGGACGCGGATCGAGCAGGGACGCGGCGACGCCGAACTCGGGCCGACCGACCTGGTGCTGCTCGATCCCACGCGTACGCTCCGGTTCGAGAGCACCGCCGCGGCGCACGTCACCCTCCTGGTTCCGCGCCGGGAGCTGCGGATCCGGCCCGCGCAGATCGACCGGCTCGTCGGCCTACGCATCGACGGCAGCCACGGCCCGGGCGCTCTCGTGTCCGTGCTGGCCCGGGAGTTGGCGCGGTCGGCGACCGAGTTCCGCGAGGCGGAGGCGCTGCGGTCGGCGGCGGCCGTCGTCGAGCTGATCGCGGTCGCACTGGAGGCCAGGATCGGCGACGAACAGCCGGCCCCGGACGAGTGGCTGCGGGACCGGATCACCGGCTACATCGAGGCGCGGCTGGCCGATCCCGATCTGTCCCCGCCCGGCATCGCCGCCGCCCACCACATCTCAGTGCGCCGGCTGCACAAGCTGTTCGAGGACCAGCCGCTCACCGTCGCGGCCCTCATCCGCCGTCGCCGCCTGGAGCGCTGCCGGGCCGAGCTGACCGGAGGCGGACGTACTGTCACCGCCGTGGCCGCCCGGTGGGGCTTCTCCGATCCCACCCATTTCAGCAAGCTCTTCAAGGCGACGTACGGCTACAACGCCCGCGCACTGGTAACCAGCAACCGTGCACAGACGACCAAGACGCGCACGGCCGGCCCGGGAAAGGATGGTGGTGACCAAGGCACCCGAGAGCAACAGGAGAAGTCGTGGCGAAGGTGAACATCGTCCGCCCCGGTGAGGGCGAGATCCTCGGCAGCGGGGCACAGCAGATCCGTATCCTGGAGAACGGCGAGCACACCGAACACCGGCTGGGGTTCGCCGAGGTCACCATTCCGCCAGGCACCCCGAGCCCGTTGCAGCATCGCCACGCCCAGCATGACGAGGGCTTCTACGTGCTGGCGGGAACTTTTCGGTTCACCGTCGGCGAGGACCAATACGACGCCGGGCCGGGCACCTGGGTCATCGTGCCGACCGGGGCGCCGCACACGTTCGCCAACGTCGGCGACGAGAACGCGGTCATGCTGAACACCTTCACGCCGGACCTGTATGTGCAGTACTTCCGCGACTTCAAGGCCATGATCGATTCCGGCCAGCCGGTCAACGCCGAGACCATGCAACCGCTCTGGAAGAACTACGCCACCGAGATCTCGAACGAATACGCCTCGTGAAGCACCTTCGACAGGACCGCTACCGAGGTCCGGAGGTGATGCGGCTCGCCGAGTTCGAGCCACCACGGCCGGGTCAGGACGAGGTCACGCGCTGACCTGCCGGTCGTCCATCGGGATGCGGGGCTGACCGCGCTGCCGGTGTGGTTCACCCCGGTCGGCGGATAGCGGCCAGCCCGCTGGGCCCCCGTGGCGAGGGGGTCCAGCGGCGCGGGTCAGGCGACGGGGGTCAGGCGATGGGGGTGAACCGCACCGGGAGGGTCTGGGGGCCGCGGGTGAACACGCCCTGCTCGACCGGGTCGAAGCCGTCGGCGAAGCGCAGGTCCGGCATGGCGTCCAGCAGTTGGGCGACGCCGATCTCGACCTCCGCCTTGGCGAGCAGCGCGCCCACACAGAAGTGACGGCCCAGCGCGAACGCCAGGTGGTCGGCGGCCGCGGAGAAGGCGGTGGTGGCGGTGAGGTCCTCGCGGAAGATGTCGAAGCGGCCGGGCTCGCGGTAGCGGCTCTCGTCCCGGTTGGCCGAGCCGATCAGGCAGGTGACGGTGACCCCGGCCGGGATGGTGCCGCCGCTGAGCTTCACCTCGGTGGCGGACTGCCGCATGATCATGTGCACCGGCGGGGTGAAGCGCAGGGTCTCCGCGAACGCCCGCGGGATCAGGCTGTGGTCGGACCGGACGGCGGCGAGCTGGTCGGGGTGGCTCAGCAGGTTGGCGAAGATGCTGGCGATCGCCTTGTCCGTGGTCTCACCGCCGGCGGCGAGCAGCAGGCTGCAGAACGCCTTGATGTCCTCGTCGCTCATCCGCATCCCGTCGACCTCGGCGGCGCACAGTACCGACAGCAGGTCGTCGCCGAGGTGCTCCCGGCGCTCGCGGATGATCGGCAGCATGTACTCCGCGAACTCCACGCGGGTGCGCTCGCCGGCCGCGGCCACCTCCTGGTCGCCGGACAGGTTGCCGAGAAAGGCGATGACGGCGGTGTACCAGCGGTGGAAGCGGGCGTGGTCGGCCTTGTCCAGGCCGAGCATGTCCGCGATCACGTTGACCGGGAACCGGGTGGCGTAGTCGGTGACGAGGTCGGCGGAGCCGGAGTGCCGGAAGGCGTCGATCAGTTCGCGCGAGTTGCGCTCGATGACGGGCAGGAAGTTCTCCTGCAGGTCCCGGCCGCGGAAGGCGGGGGCCACCAGCGCCCGGCGCACGGCGTGCTCCCGGCCGCTGAGCTGGAGGATCGTCTTGCCGTGGACCGGCTCGATCTGCCAGTCGTAGTTGTCGGTGGTGAACTCGCCGTCCTTGTCCTTGAAGACACGTTCGACGTCTTCGTAGCGCGAGATGATGTAACTCTGCGTGGCCTCGTGCCAGATGAGGGGCGCGGACTCCCGCATCAGCCGGTAGGCCTGGTACGGGTCCGCCGCGAACTCGGGCGAGAGGATGTCGGGTATCGGTGCCGCAGTGTTCATAATGCTCCGTCGAGACCGGGAATCGCGTGTTCCGTAAGGTTATTGATCATCCGTCAGCGATGACAGCCCCAAGGCTCCGAGTGGGGCGCAGTGCTCGGCTTCGCCGGATACCGGTCGCCCCAGAGCGGGGTGTGCGGCCCGTTGTTGCGGGACGGCCGTGTCCTTGGCGGCGCGGGCACAGCCGCACTGTGGGGGCCGGAGCCATCACATGCGCGAGGCGCCGTCCTGGGCACGGCCGGGACGGGGGCGCGCTCCCGGGGCGGTCGGCAGCGGCGGCGCAGCCCTCGCCGACTCGGCGAGGACAGTGCCCATGCGGCTGTCCCCTCGGGCGGTGTTACGCGCCTGCTCGGCGGTCGACGTGGGCGGGTTCGAACGGCGGCACGTTGTCGTGGTTCAGCCAGGTGTCCGCGTCGGTGGTGGCGCACGGGATCGGCGGTGTGTCGCCGAGCGCCCCGGGCGTCGGTCTCGATGTCCCGGGCGGCCTTCACGGTGGCCGGTGGCCGGGTGCGCCGTCGGCTCCATCCCGCAGGGCGGGCGTGTGCGGCCTGTGACGGGCATCTTCCATGCAGCGAGCGGCTGCCGCGTGGGCTCGTATCGGGGAGTCGAGGGCATCGCCCTCGCTTCCTCCCTGAGGGCGATGCCTGGACGAGTAGCTCCAAAGTGATCAGTAGTCGAACGAGCGTGACAGGCCGGCCGGGCACACGGTCCGTCGGCACACCCGTGTGCTCAGTGGGGGAAGTGGTGTGGTAGCTGGGCGGTGAGCGCGGCGGCCGCGGGAGAGAGCCAGCGTCGGCGATGGCGGGCCAGTTGGACGGTGACGCCCGGGAACTGCGGGCCAGGCACCTGTGTGAGGCGGCCTGCCGCGAGCGCGTCCGCGACATTGGCGCGGGCCAGCAGGCTGAGACCGAGACCGGCGGTCACGCAGGACCTGGCGGCTTCCAGACTGCCGAAACGGGTGATCCGGGGCGGCGTGCCCTTCGCCGCGGCGAGCAGTCGTTCGATGAAGCGGTCGCTGTACGAGCAACCTTGCTCGTGCAGGAAGTAGTCCTCGCGGGCCAGCTCCGCCCAGTCGGTGGTGCCGCGGGTGGCGGCGGGGTGTTCGGGGGAGCAGACGAGCACCAGCGGCTCACGGGCCAGCGGCGTGCACTCGATGTCGCGGAAGGCGGCCTCGTCCTCCAGCAGGAGGGCAAGATCCAGCTCGCCGGTGCGGAGCGCGGCGACGGCGGCTGCGGTGCCCATCGTGCGCAGGTCGACCTCGACTCCGGGGTGGTTGCGGCGCAGGGAGACGATGACTCCCGGCAGGCGCGCGGACACCAGCGTCTCGCCGGCCGAGAGCGTCACGCGTCCGGTCACCTGACCGTCCGCGCCGCCGGCCGAGGCGGCGACCGCCCGTAGCCGGGACTCGGCCTCCAGTACTTCTTCGGTCTGCGCCAGCACCTCGCGGCCGGCGCTGGTGAGCACCACTCCGCGCGGCAGTCGGTCGAACAGGCGCAGGTCGAGTTCCTTCTCCAGTGCCTGCACATGGGCGGTCACGGTGGACTGGACGAGGTGCAGGTGCTCTGCGGCGGCGGTGAGGTTCTCGGTCCGGGCGACGGTGGCGAAGGTGCGCAGCAGTCGGGTGTCCATGGTGCCGACGATAGTCTTTGCCATCGCGGATGACGATGGGAATGATCGGAATCCATCGCTTGTCCGGATGTCTGTGCGGTGCCACGGTAGGGGCATGAGTCAGACACCCCCCGAGATCCTGCGCTACACGGCCTTCAGCACCGACTCCGCCGGCGGTAACCCGGCCGGTGTCGTGCTTGACGCGACGGCGTTGGACGATGGCGCCATGCTGGCGGCCGCTGCCGAAGTCGGCTACTCGGAGACCGCGTTCGTCACCGCGGCGGACCAGGCGGCGCGCCGCTTCCGGCTGCGCTACTTCAGCCCACTTGCGGAGGTCGCCTTCTGCGGTCACGCGACCGTCGCCACCGCGGTGGCACTGGCCGAGCGGATCGGCACCGGCCCCCTCGTCTTCGACACGCCGGTGGGCGAGATCGCCCTGGACACCTCGGCAGCGCCCGGACACTCGGTGACGGCGACGCTCACCAGCGTCCCCAGCCGCTCCCGGCCGGCGGGCGAAGCGGAGGTGCACGCCTCGCTGGCGGCCCTGCGCTGGTCCCCGGAGGACCTTGACCCGGCGCTGCCGCCGCATGTCGCTTTCGGCGGTAACGAGCACCTGGTCCTGGCCGCGGCCACCCGCGAGCGTCTCGCTGCCCTGGACTACGACTTCGACGCGCTGGCCGAGGTCATGCGCCTTCACGGCTGGACCACCCTCCAGTTGGTCTGGCGGGAGGCCCCCGAACTCTTCCACGCCCGCGACCCGTTCCCGATCGGCGGTGTCGTCGAGGATCCGGCCACCGGCGCCGCGGCGGCCGCCTTCGGCGGCTATCTGCGCGTCCTCGGCGCCCTCCCGTCTTCCGGTGCGTTCACCATCCGCCAGGGCGAGGATCTCGGCCGGCCCAGCCTTCTCCGGGTCGAGGCCTCCCCCGCGGACCCGCGCGTGCGAGTGAGCGGGCAGGCGGTGGCGATCGTGGACGCTGGCGCGAGCACTGGCGCGGAAGAGTCCTGAGTGGACCGGTGGCGATGCACGCGATGTTCGTGCGACAGGGGCCGCTTGGGGGGCACCGGCCACTGCCACTCACGCCGTACGCACAGTCGAGGAACTCTGCGTGGCCCCGCAGGCGACTCCCCCGTGGACGAGCAGATCCGCGATTCCGCCTCGCGTAAGGGGTGAGGGTCTGAAGGATTCAGTTTCTGACGACCGACCGACACGGTCTGGATCACCGACTCCACCCCCGGTGCCGTGCGGCACGTCCCGGCCGACCGTCACACGCTCGGACCTGGCAGGCCGGGCCGGCTACAGCTACTGCGCCTCCCACTCACGGTTCTTCAGGGGCCCGCCTGCATCTGGTCCGCGCCCCGACCGGCGTGGGGATTCTGTGGGTCCTGGCCAACCCCAAGCCCGGTGAACGTCACTGGTCGGCGACCAGCACCTTCACAAGCTCCTCCAGATCCCGCGCGCTGAAGCTGGGCGGGGTCATCGTGCACGGGTACACGGTGGCTCCGCGCCGCAGCCACGCACCGCCCAGCCCGGCTCTGCGCGCCCCGTCGATGTCCCAGGGATGCAGGGCGACCAGCATCGCCTGCTCAGGCCGGACGCCGACCCGTTGGACGGCATAGTGGTAGGCGGCCGGCGCAGGCTTCCAACAGCGTGGTCCGCGCACGTCCGACAGTGCCTCGAAGCGGTCCAGCACCCCTGCCGCGTCCAGCAACCGCTCGGTCAGCGCGATGCTTCCGTTGGTCATCGCCGTCAGCCGATACCCCGCGTCGCTCAACCTCCGTACGTCCGGCACATCGGGGTGCACGCCCAACTGGGAGAAGCCGTCCAGGATGTGCCGTGCCGCGGCCTCCTCATCTCCCGTCCATCCCTCCAGGCCGGACAGCAGCGTCCGTAGTCCGTCGTACGCGACGGAGGTGAAGTCCGCATACCCACCTGCCGCGGTCAGGGCGAATCCGTCCCGCAGCACCCCGGCGAACCAGGTCGGCAGCAGGTGCCCGGGGGCACCGGTGTCCTCGAAGCGACCGCGCAGTGGTGCGAGGTCACTGAGTGTCTCGTTGACGTCGAAGACGAGGACCTGGTGCTGGTCGGCGGGCATGTTCTTCTCCTCCTCGCGTCCGTGCGCGGATGCCAGACGTCGTGACCCCCTCAGGCTGCGAGTACCCGTCCTGTGCGTGGTTGCGGCAGCGGGCTGTTCCTCTCTCCATCCGATGCGGCGTGCTGCCGGGGTACGGGGAGACGGAGTCCGCGGACGGTTCGAGCCTCGAGTCGCATGTCGGCGCCCCAGCTGTGGCCATGTTCCGACAGGCGGGTCAGTGCCAGGCGGATGTGGGTCGCGGGTTCGTCGATGCAGAGACGTTCCTCCGCGTGGGCGTGGGTGAGCGGATGAACCCGGAAGCGGTGGGGTGCGGTGCGTTCGATCAAGTGCTCTGCCGCCAGAGCGGTGAGGTGATGTTCGGTGGCAGCGGACGGTTCGCCCAGGAGAGCGGCCGCGCCTGCGATCTCCACCTCTGTCGGCGGATGGAGGGCCAGCAGGCGAAGAAGTCGCCCTGCGCCCTGCGCCCTGCGACAACCGTGCGTCTGAGGTGGCCAGTGCGGTGCGCACGCCCTCCTCAAGGGTCAGGGTGATCAGAGGCTCGCGGTAATAGCCGCCGAGTGCCCAGGCGGGATGGTCGCGCATGTGGCGACCGATGGCCGACAGCGCGAGCGGGAGGTGACCCGGTAAGCCGGCGATCCGCTGGACCGCCGGGAGGTCCGAGGCGAGGCGTTCGGCTCCGGTCGCTGTCCGCACCAACTCGACGGACTCGTCCGGGGCCAGCGGCGGCACCCTCAGCCGGGCGGTTTCGGCGAGGCCGTCCAGCGCGCGCCGACTGATGATCAGCGTGCGGCATCCCGAGGTCCCGGGCAGGAGGGGCCGTACCTGTTCCGTGTCGGCCGCGTCGTCCAGGACGATCAGCGCGCCCCGTCCCGCCAGGAGTTGGCGGTAAATGGCTGCTCGCGCGTCGAGGTCGTACGGGATGCGATCGCCGGTCGTGCCGAGCACCGGAGAAAGGTCTCCAGTACGGCGGCAGGGTCGGCGCGGTCGGCATGATCTACGGCACCCTCGCCGCCTACGGTGTCGCCTCGCCCGCACAGGAGCACTTCGGCGGCTCGGCGAAGGAGATCCCGGGCATCGGCCAGACCGGCTACATCGGCCTGACGGCGTTCGTGCTCAACGTCGCCGTGACGGTGGTCCTCACCTTCGTCCTGAAGGCGGCCAAGGCCCCTGAGGGCATCGACGGCACATCCCCGGGGGGACTACACCGCGGATGCGGCAGTAACCGAAGCCGTGTCAGCTGCCACCCCCGTCCGGGGACTTCACCTGCCCCCGAGCCCGGTCGAGAGCCCGATCCTCGGACGCCTACGCCGTCGCCCTGACACCGAGCGAGTCCAGGGCGGCGGCCACCGTCTTTCGCAACGACGCGGCGTCGGCACCGGCACGCGAGCGCAAGTTGACCCCGTAGGCGAGCAACGCCAGCAGGTCCGCGGAAGCACCGGGGTCGACCCCGGGGGCCAGCTGCCCCTGGCGTTCGGCCGTGACAAGTGCCGCGTACATCGCCTCGCGCAGCTCCCGGTGGTGCTGGTCCAGGACGCCACGCACCTTCGGATCACTGTTCTCGACCCCGGCGTGCGCGTTGGAGACCATGCAGCCCCATCGGGCGTACTCACCCGAGCAGCGCGCCCCGATCAGGCCGGCGAAGAACTCGGAGACGGCCGGCAGTCCCCGCTCGTCCTCGGCCAGGCGCCGGAACATCGGCTGGGACCGCTGCTCCAGGTACCGGCGCAGCGCGGCGAAGTAGAGGTCCTGCTTGCCGCCGAACGTGGCATACAGACTGGAGCGGTTGAGCCCGGTCGCGGTGACCACGTCCTGGATCCCGGTCGAGGCCACGCCCTGGCGCCAGAACAGCCGCACCACGGTCTCCAGGGTGGCATCCGGGTCGAAGTGTTTGATGTCCGGCACGTTTCACCCCGCCATCCTGAAATAGAGATTCCAAGATACTCCCCGTTCACCACCCCGCAAAGGTACCGACGGGCACAGAGCAGGGCAGGCCGCCCACCTGCGCGAAGGCATCCAGGTTCGTCCACGATCCACCCGGGGTGGCGCCGATCGCCGCGACCATGCCCCCATGAATCGCATACCAGCCCTCTGGGCCGTCGCCTACGACTCGCGCACGCCCCGCATCCGCCGCTTCCTCGCTCGCCGCACGGTTCGCCTCGGCGCCTTCATCCGCGCCCTCGCACTGACCGACCATCGCCCCTTCACCAGCCTCTGACTCTTCGACACCTCCGCACCACTGGCGCGGGGCTCCGCATACCCATATCTTGGAACGAACATTTCAAGATAAGCCCCGCTCCAGCCGTCAGCCAGGAGGAACGAAGCGTCATGACCACCCTGAACGCCGAACTGCGCACCTTCTACGAAGCACGTCAGCGGCAGATCCCCGCCGAGATCCGGGAGATCATGCGGCGGGCCGGCCAGGAACTCGCCGACTCCGGCCGGGCCGACAGCGCCCTGTCCGTCGGTGCGCAGGCTCCTCGCTTCAGCCTCCCCACCGCGACCGGACAGACCCTGGCCCTCGACGCCCTGCTGGCTGACGGCCCCGTCGTGCTGACCTTCTACCGCGGCGCGTGGTGCCCGTACTGCAACATCGCGCTGCGCTCACTCCAGCAGCACCACGAGGCCGTCACCGCCCGCGGCGCCCGCCTGGTGGCCGTCTCTCCCCAGATCCCCGACGAGTCCCTCACTCTGACAGAAAGGCACGGCCTGGACTTCGAGGTCCTCAGCGATATCGGCTCCGACACCGCCAAGCAGTACGGCCTCGCCTTCGACCTCCCCGACGACCTCGCAGCCGTCTACGACAAGCTCGGCTTCGACCTCCAGCGCGTCAACGACGGCCATCCGCGTACGCTCCCGCTGCCCGCGACCTTCGTCATCGACCGCGACGGAGCGATCCGCTGGGCCTTCGTCAACACGGACTACACCACCCGCGCGGAACCCGCCGACATCCTCGCCGCCCTCGACGCACTGAGCTGATCGCATCCCCCTCAGCTGTCGCAGGCGCACCAGCGCGACAACCAACGAAGCTCCTGTACGGGCGAGTTGGGACACGTGTGCGGGACTCCGGGAAGGGACCGCAGCGCTGTTCATCGCCCTGTGGGCCGGTAAGGGGGCGGACGCGCAAGCAATCGCACCCCCCGCCGGCCTGTTCGGGTGGACCGAGCCACCAGGAAACGGAAGGCGGCACGGGGGCTTTCCGTCAGGAGACTCAGCCACGCTCCTCACGGTCTATCTCGGTACGCCTGCGGCCGATGCGATTGCCACAAGGTCGCATCGGCCCGGTGACGCGATGAGCGGCCCGTCAGAATCTTCCGGCGGACCGCTGCAATAGGTTTGACGAAGCTCCGCTAAAGGTTGTCCCGTAACTGATATTGAGGTCGGTTTTGACATGGGCGACCGCTGCATGAACTCACCTGTCATTCAGTGAGGTTGAGGTTGTGCAGGCGAGCAATGCCGAGCATGGCGTAGTGGATGCCGTCGCCCTTGAGGCGGCAGTCGCGCAGGATCTTCCAGCTCTTCA